>JAFAMB010000024.1 GCA_019233825.1 Verrucomicrobiota bacterium
ATGCCATTCTTGTCGACCAGGCACGGAACCTCGACGCAACAATCGGAAGGTAAGTTGTCAATCAGGAGGTCGTTTTTGACGTTACCGTAAACGACCCGCGGAACGCCTGTTTCGAGGCTGTGTATGATCGACGAGCCATATTCGACGCTTCTCTCGACCGCCAAAGGTTCTTTTTCGCTCTCCAGATGATGGCGCAACTCGTTCCACTCTGCGATTTGCGATTCGCACCGGCGAGGGTACTCGTCGAGCGGGATTTTGAACTTCTCAATGAGATCCGGCCGCTCGCGTTTGATGTACCATGGAACGTATTCCGAAAAGTGTTCGCTGGACTCGGTCACAAAATACCCAAGTCTGGAGAATATATCATAGCGGACGCGATTCGTTTCTGGCACCCGATTTTCAGCGATCACCCTTCGGATTTCCGGGTAAAGGTCAACTCCGTCTCGCTCGAACTTCAGGTAGAACGCGACATGGTTAATTCCGGCCACCAGATAGTTGATCTCTTGAACAGGAATACCGAGATCGGTCGCAAGTTCATGCGCGGTATGTGGAACGCTGTGGCAGAGCCCGATGGTTCGGACGCGCGTCGCTCTCGATAGCGCCCAACAGTTCATGGCCATCGGGTTTACGTAGTTGAGGTGGACAACATCTGGGCATAAGCGCTCCATGTCGTCACACATTCCAATCAGGACGGGAGCGGTTCTCAACGCGCGCATGATCCCACCGATGCCCAGAGTGTCGCCGATCGTTTGGCGCAACCCGAAGCGCTTGGGAATCTCAAAATCGGTGACTGTACAAGGCCGGTATCCACCGACCTGGATCATGTTGATGGCGTAACTAGCCCCATCGAGAGCTGTTTCCCGATCGGTTGTTGCTTCGATCGCAGCAGGGGCGGCCAGCGTTTGAGCAATTCGGCGAGCGACACTTTCCGAGGTCCTGAGCCGCTCGCGGTCGATGTCGAACAGGCAGATCGCCGAATCGGCCAGCTCCGGAAACGAGAGAATGTCTCCCAAAAGATTCTTTGCAAACACGGTGCTGCCCGCGCCAATCAAAGTGATTTTTCGGTTCGCTGTTTTCACGACAGAAGATGGTTTGAACTTTCCGCAGGCAATTCGCAACTAATGTTTGGCCTCTGCCACCTCATGCTTCTCGATCCGGCCCGGCACGGCATGATCGTGAAACACTTGACGAATGATTTCTTCAATCGGTTCCTCCTCGACGCTGAAGTCATGTACATCGCAGTTCGAAAGGATCACCCGGCAGACCTCTGTGACTTTGTCACGCTGAATTTTCAGCTTCACTGAAGTAGCCGTCCGCTCGATCACTTCCCCTAAATCGAAGGTACACGATGGTGCTTTGGTGAAGGTAAACTGCAGCAGTTTGTATCCGGCAAAATTCTCAATGATTTCGGCTAGTTCTCCATCAAAGAAAACCTGCCCATGGTCTATAATGATCACCCGCCTGCAGAGTTCTTCTATGTCCTGCATGTAGTGGCTTGTCAGCACGGTGGAAATCCGGTTCTCTCCGCTGTAAAAGCGCAAAAAATCGCGGACCCTCTTCTGGCTGACCACGTCCAGGCCGATGGTTGGCTCGTCAAGAAACAGGACCTTCGGTCCGTGTATTAGAGCGGCGATCAGCTCCATCTTCATCCGCTCACCGAGACTGAGTTCGCGGACCATAACACTTAACTTGTCGCGCACATCCAGAAGATCGACCAGTTCGTCTACCACCCGTTGGAATCTGGTGTCGTCAATCTCATAAATGGCCCGATTCAGCTCCAGTGATTCACGGGCAGGCAAGTCCCACCAGAGTGAATTCTTCTGGCCAAGTACGAGGCTGAACTGGCGCTTGAACGCTGCCTTTCGTTCCCACGGAAGATAGCCCAGCACACGGGCACTTCCGGCAGTGGGAACCAGAAGGCCGGCGAGCATTTTGAGCACTGTTGTTTTACCCGCGCCGTTCGGGCCCAGGAAGCCGACGAATTCGCCCTCCTCGATCTCGAAGGAAACATTTTTCGCAGCATGAATTTCCTCGTACTGTCTCGCGACTAGGCCCTTTAGAGCACCCATCAGGCCCTCCCCCTTTTTGTACGTGCGATAAACCTTCGACAGGCTCTCGGCGGCGATTGCGGTACCCATGGCCGAACAATCGGTTGGAAGCCCTGGCGATGCAACGTTCGCTGCCAACTAGTCTCAAACGGGCAGAAACAGGCTTCCAGCCTGTATTGACGCCCTGTTCGCCCGCCGCACGCCGGTCAAGCAGGATGCTTATGCTACCTTGCTTGCGCCGCCCAAGGTAGCATAGGCTTCCACCTGTATTGTCGCCCCGCCGCGCAGGTTAGCTTCGTTTACGCTTCGCGCCTTCGCGTGGTTACGCCGCTGTCTTCGGATTCCTTTTCGAGGCGATTTTCAAAAACGGCCTGATCTTCTCGACGGCTGCCTCCGCGGTAACTCCATGCTTTTTTCTTAAAACCGGGATGGTGCCATGTTCGATAAATTGATCGGGCCACCCGACACGGACGACCGGGGTCGTGATTCTGGCCTCAGCGAGGTGCTCAATAACCGCACACCCAAAGCCGTTGTGGAGCACGTGGTCCTCAAACGTGCAGATCACATCGACGCACCGTGCAAAGAATTCCAGCGTGCCGGTGTCTATCGGTTTGATCCATCGCGGGTTGATCAAGGCCACCGAGACGCCTTCGGATTCCAAAGTCGCTGCAGTTTCCTTAGCCAGGGCGAACAGATTTCCCAGCCCGAAGAGTGCCACATCGCGACCATGCTGGACCACTTCGGCCTTGCCTATCTCCAGCAGCTTAGGCTGTGGTTTGGGTTTAGCGCCCGGGCCTGCGCCGCGCGGGTACCGGATCGCGATTGGACCGTGATGATAGTTCACCATAGTCCAAAGCATGTCGACAAACTCTTCCTCATCCTTCGGTTGCATGTGGACCATGTTGGGTATATGCCGGAGATACCCGATGTCAAAAAGACCGTGGTGGGTCGGACCATCGTCACCCGATAGGCCAGCCCGGTCCATACAAAGCGCGACGTTCAGGTTCTGCAATGCGATATCGTGTATCAGCATGTCATAAGCTCGCTGCATGAACGTCGAATAGATCGTTAGAAACGGTTTAAATCCCTCCGTGGCTAGACCGCAGGCAAACAGGGAAGCATGTTCTTCGGCAATCCCGACGTCGAAGTATTGTTGCGGGTGCTTTGCAGCGAAGTGGAACAGACCGGTGCCCGACGGCATTGCAGCCGTTATCGCGATAATCTTGTTGTTCTGATCGGCGAACTTTGCCAGCGTCTGACCCAATAACTCTGAGTATGTAGGAGTCGGCGCAGCCGCGGTTTCGCCCGTTTCGAGTTTAAACTTTGCGAGGCCGTGGAATTTGTCCGGCTTAGCGATCGCCGGAGCATAGCCTTTTCCCTTCTGGGTGATGATGTGAAGCAACACCGGTTCATTCTGCCTTTTCAAGAATTCAAATGTTTGGATCAGCAACGGTATATCGTGCCCATCGATCGGTCCGTAGTAGCGCAGACCAAGATCCTCGAAGACGACGCTGGGTAGCACGAGATGTTTAACGCCCTCCTCCACCTTGTGCGCCAACTGCTGTGCGACTCTGCCGCCGATCATCTCCACGAACTTCGCAGCCTTCTCGTGTAAGTGGCTGTAGGTGTCACTGGTTACAAGCTTGTTCAAATAGTTGGCGATGGCTCCGACATTTTTCGCGATCGACCATTCGTTGTCGTTCAGAACGACGATGAACCGTTTGGTGTTATCGGCTACATTATTCAGCGCTTCGTAACTTGTTCCACAGGTAAATGCTGCGTCCCCGGCGATGACTACAACATTTTCCTTGCCGCCTCTTCGGTCCCGGGCGACCGCCATCCCCAGCGCCGCTGAGAGTGCGGTTCCGGCATGCCCGGCCCCGTAACAGTCATGTTCGCTTTCTGTCCGAAGCAAGAATCCGTTCAGCCCCTGGTATTGCCGGATGGTATTAAAGCGAGTTCGTCGTCCTGTGAGAAGCTTATGGACATATCCCTGGTGGCTGACATCAAAAACCAGTTTATCTTTCGGCGTATCGAAAACGTGGTGCAATGCAATCGTCAGCTCTACCACGCCAAGGTTTGGCCCAAGATGACCACCTGTTTGCGAAAGAACCGTGATGAGTTCCTCTCGGATCTCTTGCGCAAGTTGATGGAGCGCTCCTTCTTCCAGCCGTTTCAGGTCTGATGGCGAATTGATGGTATTCAGAATCCGTCCTCCAGACGGCGATTTAAAAGAGTCTAATTTCTTCATTCTTGATGTTCTTTGAGTCCTTCAACGAATCTGGCGTGCTCTCGGCATTCGCCGACTGCGGTTTTCCGTTGGCACTGCGACTCAGGGTTTCGATCCGGTTTTCGGCGGCAGCGAGTTGTTGGCTGCACACGGCCACCAGCCGGATCCCTTCCTCATAACGCACCAGCAGCTCCTCGAGTGGTAATTTGGAAGATTCCATCTCTGCGACGATCTTCTCTAACCTTTCCATCGCCGCCTCGAAGGAGATTTCCATTGTCATTGGCTCGACTTTCGGCATGCGTAAGTTTGGCACCTTAAACGGAGGCAAAAGGAAAGCCAATAACTTTCGCAATTGGCGATTAGCTGCCAAAACCGCCGACTGTTACGCTCATTTTACCACGCCGCAAGTGATAATTTGATGGAAAACGGACAGCGGTAGGGACGCGCTGCTGCGAATTGCGTTGCACGTCTGACGCAGGGCCAATTGCTAGTGGTCCAAGCTAGGCTAGAGCTTCGAGCACGAGCACGACGAACGTATTTCGCAACAGCCCCTACCTAGTCGCTGCCCCTGACCCGCAGCGAATTTTCTCGCGTGGCAGGAGCAAAGAGTGGCAGCTTTTGCTGCAAAAAAGTTGGGTGATCGACCGCCGTGACCGTCACGGTGACCTCTCTGCCATCCCGGAGAACGGTGATAGGCACATCCTCGTCTGCGGTCAAAAAAAATGAGGCGTTGAGTACGTCAGGCGGAGAGTGAATTTCAGTGGAGCCAATCCGCAACAGGATGTCGCCGGGTTGCAACCCTGAATCCGCGCCCGGTGATCCTTCGGCGAAGCTCTGTATCACGGCCGTCGAGGCGTGCACCGGTTCATCTGCCTCGGTCACGTTGACTCCGACCCACCCTGGTCTCACGTCTCCGAAGCGAACATAGTCCGTTCGGATCTTTTGGGCAGCCTTTATCGGGAGTGCATAACAAGCAGTCCGGTTATCGATCGGAAAGATTAAGATGCCGACGACTTCGCCCTTCAGGTTCAGAACGGGAGCACCGGCTTCGCCTCGCTGCGCGGCAATGTTCGCCCTGATCAAAGTCGTGCTGAAATATTGATTCAGGTACTTAAGGTCAAAGCCCCCGATCATTCCAAAAGTGGGCGTGGCCGACAGATCCATCGGGTAACCAATCGTCACGACTGGCGAAGCCGTCTTGAGTTCATCTGAATTGCCAATCGGCAGCCAAGGGGTATTGGCACTCACTCGAAGGATAGCCACTCCGCTCCGGGGATCAGCAACCAAGCGCTCGGCCGGATAGCGGTTCGGGCCGAACTCCACAATCATATCCTGAGATTCTCCGCCGACCCCATAGGCGGTCATGATAGTGCCGGTCGGGTCGATGAAGAAACCGGTGCCGGCGAGCCTACCGTGCTCATCTTCTGCCTCAATACGGACTACGGCACTTTTGGCGTGGTCAAAAACCCGTTCTACTTCCGAGGCGATGGAATTCAAACCCTGCTGTGCGAGGAGTCTTGAGGCTCCCAATAACAGGAACACCATCCCGGCCTTCAGAGCGTGTGCCCGGTAGATACTCTGAACTGGCCTACTGCCAAGAATTTCCAACATCACCTTCAAAAGCTGAACGAAGCTTTGTAGCTAACGGGTCTGCCGTCGAGAACATAACGAGGAAGAGCCGTTTGCGAAGGTCGGAGCGTCGGGACGACGCGAGGCGACGCAAGCGAAGGATAGAATTTTGACCAGTCGAGGTTTCCGCTCAATGCCAGCCGGTTGCCGGGGTTGGTCGCGACGCTCGGTAAGTCCGAGGCGGTGTCAACTGTCTGAGTGAAGGGAGGCCACACGCCTGAGCCAATAATTGTTGCGGCTAGGACAAACGCGGCAAATGCCGCCCCATAAGCATAGGTAGGTACCCGGAAACTCCAGACGCCCGAGGCAAAGCGTTCAAACCACGCCTGGATACCCGAACGTCGCAATAACTCTGTGCGCTGGCGCCGATGGAATTCCTCCAAGGCACGCTCAAAATACCCGGGGGGTGGCTGCTCATACCGTTTAAGTCGAAGCAATTTTCGGAGCTGCTGATCGTCGAGCATCATTTCTTTCTAAACTCCTCGAGGTAATTCTGCAACTGCCGATGTGCGTAGAATAATCGCGAACGGACAGTCGCCTCAGGAATTCCGAGAATTTTTGCGATTTCAGCATGCGGCATACCTTGGATGTCGAACATCGTGACCACTGCTCTATGCTCAACAGACAGCTTCATCATCGCTTCGTTCAATCTCTGTTGAAGTTCTGCGAGGTCCACCTCGCGTATGGGAGTATTTGTCGCCGTTAAATCAATAAATTCTTTGTCATTTTGCACATTTGCGTCCAGGTCGTCCAGACTCATCTGAAAGCGGCGGCCACGCTTCTTTACAAAATTGATCGTCATGTTGACCGCAATGGCGTGAATCCAAGTGTAGAAACTTGATTTTCCGCGGAACCCGTTAATGGACCGATAAGCTTTGGCAAAGATTTCTAAGAGCAGGTCGTTTGCATCGTCGTGGTTGGCGGTCATATTGTAGATCAGCGCGTAGATCCGCGGACTGTATTTCTGCCAGAGCAGATCGAAGGCCCGAGTATCGCCGTCCTGAGTCCGGCGAACCAACGTTTCATCGTCGGGCAAGTTCTGGTCGTCCATTCAACCTCTACTCTGCAAATAGCGGACCAAAACTCCAAGTAAGCAGAGAAAAAAGGCAGAAAGGCGGGAGCCACGTTCCGCGTTCCGCGTTCCTCGTTCGTGTTCTCTCGGGTTTGATTTTTCGCCGCTACGCCGCTATGCCGCCATGCAGTATCGCTCTTTCGTTCAACGGACCACACCAGTTTCGACACGTCGGTTTTTCGCCCAGGCGGATTCGTTGTGTCCAGGATCGACAGGCATCTCCTGTCCAAAACTCACCGTCTGGATGCGGGTCGGCGAAACTCCCAATGAAAGGAGATAGCTCCGAGTGGCTTGCGCGCGTCGTTCACCGAGGCCTCGATTGTATTCCGGCGTACCTCTCTCATCGGTGAAACCGGCTAGAATGATGTTGTTTCGACCGTTCTTAATGAAGCTCCCGATCTGCTGAAGTTTACCCGCCTCATCCGGAGCGATTTCGAAGCTGTCGAAGGCAAAGTAGATCGGCTGAAATTGTCCTTTGGCCACATTGTTACTTAGGAATGAGACACCTTCCTGGCGCGGTGGAAGCGGTGTGCCAGTCACATAATCGCCGTCCACTCCGGCGTACTCCTGTTTTTGTTGCTTTTGACAGGCAGTCAGGCACAGAGCGAGTAAGCAGCTTAGAACGACAATTTTTTTCATCGGCAAAAATCTCTACTTTCAACGGGACCAGGTCGGCTCAGATATTTGTCCGAGATCTCCCAGCAGGCGAGTCTCGTGACCGGTGACAGTATCAAACATATAAAGCCCGGTCCCTCTAGAAAAAATGATGTGCCGCGAATCAGCGCCCCAAACAGGACTCTGCCCCTCCTTGACCGCCACATGGGTTGCTCCGGAATCGAGGTCCAAGATAGCGACTTGGAATCCCCCGCCACTTCGAACGTTGAAGGCGACTTTTCGACCGTCGGGAGCCCAGTTGGGTTGGGTGTTATAGCCAAAGCCGGTCGGCAACAATCGGCCCGTACCGCCCCCGGCCGGGATTCTATAGAGTTGCGGGCTGCCTCTTTGATCGGAACAGTAGATGATCTCCGATCCATTCGGCGACCACGTCGGCGACGATTCCACACCGCGGGTGCGCGTCAGGCGGAAAGGTGAATCGCCATTGATCCCGGTGACATAGATCTCAGGGTTCCCGTCTTTACTAAGAGTGCACGCGATGCGGCTCCCATTCGGCGAGAAGGCGGCTCCGGAATTGGTTCCCGGGAACTTGATGATGCGACTGCGCGCTCCGCTGCCCAAGTCGACCAGATAAATATCGGCATAACCACTTTGGTAACCGGTGTATGCAAGCCTGCGGCCATCGGCCGACAGTGAGGGGCTTACGCTGATCGCGTTGTCGTGCGTAAGCTGCAGCACTTTCGCCCCGTCGTAGTCACAGATGTAGATTTCTTTGTGCCCGGTTCGATCGGCCACGAACGCGACCCGCGAAAGTGTGATCCCTCTTTGACCCGTCAGGGTCTCTATTAAATCATTCACAAACTGATGGACGGATCGACGCGTCTCTCCGGCGTAATCCTTGTGCAAGACAACGCCGCCGCTCTTTTCACTCGCTTGCCCGCTGAAAGCAGCCGCCGAAGCTGTACCGCCAATTGTGATGGTCGCAGTTGCGCCGTCCCCAAGCGATAACACGCCAGAAAGTTGAATATCATTCTTTAAAACATTTGTCGCCTCACCGCCGGCGGCGCCGCTGATGTTTTGCACCTCAACTTCCAGGGAGGTCCCCTTCCGAACTGTAATGACCGGTCCTGCCGAATCTGCACCAAAGAGAGCAGTTGCCAAACCAAGGGAGGAAACTACCAACGACAAAGCTTTCATTGTACTGATCGCGTTCTCGCCATTTAACAGTTCGAGATCGGAAGTCAATCGCCGGGAACGCCGGAATCGCCGGAATCGCCGGAAACGCCGAGCGCCGGGAACGCTGGGAACGGCGGGAACGCCGAATGCCGAACGGTGAACGGTGAACGCCAAGCCCCTGTTCGGGCTTTACACTCGACATCTCCGCCCGGTACGTTCCCAGTCGTTAATGATGGCGAGCGTTCGTAAAGCATTCGTGCTTGGAGCCGGCTTAGGGAGACGGCTTCGCCCGCTCACCAACGTGTTGCCCAAACCGTTGCTGCCGATATTTGGAAAGCCCCTGATCACTTTCGCGATCGACCATCTGCGCCAGGCCGGTATCGAAAAATTCTGGGTCAACACTCACCATTTACCCAAAAAATTTTCCGAACTGTTTCTCAATAAAGAGTACCAGGGCGCGAATCTCGAACTTGTGTTCGAGCCAAACCTGCTGGAGACCGGCGGAGGCATCAAAAACCTCGAGCAGCGGATCGGTGATGAAGTTTTTGTCGTTTACAGCGGTGACATCTTGACCGACTTGCGCGTCGAGCGCTTGGTCGATGAACATTTTTTGAAAGAGAATGACGTGACTCTAGCCCTTCGCAGAACCGGACTATCGTCCAGCATTAGCTGGTGCCGAAAATCCGGGCGGATCACTGACTTGCAGGGAGCTCTCGGATCTAGTGAGCCTGGAGAATACGATTTTGCCGGTATTTCGGTCTGGAATTCGTCGGTATTTAGCCGGATACCAGAGGCCACCAAAATATCCTTCATCCCAATCATTGTCGAATGGCTCAAATCGGGAGGACGAATTGGAGGCTTGGCCCTGGAGGAAAACCGTTGGTTCAACATTGGGTCAAGAGCGGAATACTTGCAGGTGCACCAAATCATTTCAAACGAACTTTGGTCGCCCGACTATATTTGCGATCCTCAATGGCCGGTGCAGGTTGAGCCTTCCGCCCAGGTTTCGCCCGAGAGCAGAATCGAAAATGATTCTTACGTCGGTAAAATGTGCACCGTTGAAGCGGGCGTCCTGTTGGAGAACTCGATTTTGCTGCCCGGTTCACTGGTTTCCCGGAGCACGAGGCTGCGCTCCTGCATCGTCGGTGGCGTTAAGGTTGAACCCGGGACTTACGAGCAGACCGACTTCATATGAGCCTCATTGTATGCGAGACGGCGCACTAGAGTGTCTACTCCTTCAAACGCGTGAGCGTTTTCCACACTACAATCATGTGCAAGTCGACATCGTGCCCCTCGATAAAGGCGGCTCGGACCGGCGATACTATCGCGTGCGATTCAGTGTCGATTATTCATTGATTCTTGTGAAGTACAATCGCGAGAAGTTCGAAAACGAACGATTCGTTGCAATAGCAAATTTTTTGGACGGAATCGGAGTCAACGCGCCGCTAATTTATTACCATGATCACGAGCAGGGTTTGATCTGGATGCAAGATCTGGGTGAAGAGGATCTCTGGCATTATCGGACCGAGTCCTGGCCGGTTCGGCGTCGCTTCTACGAGGCTGTGCTCGATCAGGTGATGGTTTTGCATAGCGCGGAACTGGCACTTGGCGCGCATTTACGCCTGCAACCTGGCTTTGACGAATCACTCTATCGGTGGGAACAGAATTATTGCCTGGAAAACTGTCTCGGGCGGTATTTTCAAGTCCCGGCGGCTGAAATAAAGCGGCTGCGCGAGCATGCCGCGTTCGTGAACCTTGCCCAGCGGCTGGCCTTTTATCCAAAGGTCCTGGTACACCGCGACTTTCAATCGCAGAATATTATCATTTGGGACGAGCAAGCCTATCTGATTGATTTCCAGGGAATGCGTCCCGGGTTGGCCCAGTACGATTTAGCCTCCCTGTTGTTCGACCCATACGTGAACCTTGCAGACCAGGAACGGGCTCATCTTTTGAGATATTATTTTGAGCGGAACGGGCAGGGTTGGAGTCCTGATGAATTCGAAGGAGTTTACCTGGATTGCGGAATTCAACGGTTAATGCAGGCGCTCGGGGCCTACGGAGTCATCGGACTCGTGAAGGAAAAGCGCGAATTCCTGCGTCATATCAAGCCGGCGATAAAAACGCTGATCGAAGTTGCTTCTGCGGCGGAGGACTTTAGGTTCTTTGGAGATTTCTTAGCCGATCTTCCGGATAGACCCAAAACCAGGATTGGACTCGCGTGAGCACGAAACAATTAACTCTGGAACGGTTGCCAACCGTTGTCATAGAAAACCTCGACCCGTTTTTGGACGGCGGGCGTTACCCGATCAAGAGGGTGGTCGGACAAGAGCTGAAGATATCAGCGGATGTTTTCAAGGAAGGCCATGACCAGCTGTCCGCCAACCTGAAATGGCGAAAAGTTGGCCAGCCGGACTGGCACCAGGCGCCGATGAGACCGCTAGAGAACGATCGATGGGAGGGCGTCTGTCATTTCATCGAGAACGCACTCCATGAGTTCACGATTGAGGCTTGGGAGGACCATTTCAAGTCGTGGCAGGTTGAATATGCAAAGAAGTTCGGTGCCGGTAACACCGAGCTAAGAACAGAACTGGACGAGGGGTCGATTCTGGTAGAAAAGACTGCGAACCGCGCGACGCTTAAGCAGGACAAGGAGCAGTTACTTACTTTCTCCAAACAGCTTAAAAGTGCCGATGCTCACTTGGGCGCTCAACTGGCCAAGAATCCGGAATTGAGTGGATTGATGGCTGCGTGGCCTGACCTCGACCTTAGGACCGAGTTTCACCCTTATGTTCGGGTGGTCGTGGATCGTGCAGAGGCGCTGTTTGCGGCATGGTACGAATTCTTTCCGCGTTCCGCGGAAGGAAAGCCGAATGCTGGGTCAAAGTTCCGCGATTGCCTCGGGCGGATTGACGATGCGAAAGCGATGGGGTTCGACGTGATCTACTTCCCTCCGATTCATCCGATTGGGTTTACCAAGCGGAAGGGCAAAAACAACTCGGTCACGAGCGAGCCGGGAGATCCCGGCGTCCCGTACGCGATCGGTAGTCAATTCGGGGGCCACAAGGCCGTCGAACCGGATCTTGGCACGCTTGACGACTTCGATTGGCTGGTTAATCAGGTTCGTTCGAGGGGAATGGAAATCGCCCTCGATTTCGCGATCAATTGCTCTCCGGATCATCCTTATGTGAAGGAGCATCCCGAATGGTTCTTTCATCGGCCCGACGGAACTATCAAATACGCCGAGAATCCTCCAAAAAAATACGAAGATGTCTATCCATTGAATTTTCATACTCCTGACTGGGTCAATCTCTGGGAAGAAATGAAGGAGGTGATTCTCTTCTGGGTGCAGCATGGCGTCCGCATATTCCGCGTCGACAATCCCCATACCAAGCCGAACGCTTTTTGGGAGTGGATGATCTCGGAGGTTCAGCGGGATCACCCTGATATTATTTTCCTGGCTGAAGCCTTCACTCGTCCCAAGATGATGAAGGCGCTGGCCAAAGGAGGCTTTACCCAATCGTATACCTACTTTACCTGGCGGAATACCAAGTGGGAGTTAACGGAGTACCTGACCGAACTCACTCAAACAGAGATGAAGTATTACTTCCGCGGGAATTTTTTTACAAACACGCCGGATATTTTACCATTTCTCCTTCAGGCCGGCGGGCGTCCAGCATTTCTAATTCGAACCGTTCTCGCGGCAACGTTGACCACTGTCTACGGCATCTACAGTGGATTTGAGTTGTGCGAAAATGTGCCCGTCCCGGGCAGAGAAGAATACCTAAACTCTGAAAAGTATCAGTTCAAAGAACGGGATTGGAATGCTCCCGGTAACATCAAGGATTATATCACAAAGCTGAACCTGATTCGTCGTCACAACCGAGCTTTGCGTGAATACGAGAATCTGCGATTCCACACAGTTGAAAACGAACAGATATTGTTCTACTCCAAAGCGACGGAGGCTCTCGAAAACATTATTCTGGTTCTGGTCAATCTTGACTGCTTCAATACCCAGAGTGGTTTTGCTTACGTGCCGATCGAAACCTTTAATATTGATGGCTCGGAGCCGTACCAGGTGGAAGACTTGATCACCGGTGATAAATACACCTGGCGCGGGCGTCGAAATTTCGTGATGCTTGACCCGCATACTCGTCCGGCGCATGTCTTTCGGGTTCGTCGCCTGGTCGGAATGGACGGAAGTCAAATCATCTTCGCATGAGTAAGACTGTCTGGTTGACCGTTTTTATCGGAGTATTGTTCTTCGGCTGTGGCCAGTCCAAAGAGCAGGCGATCCAAGAGTTAGAGAAGTTGAACCTAAAGTTTACACAGGACGATTTCGTCCGGTCTGCAGAGAATGGCGATGCGAAGGCCGTCCAACTGTTTCTAGATGCAGGCATCGATTGCAACGCGCAGAGTAGTGCAGGGCTCACCGCTCTGATGGCTGCTGCAAAAAATGGTCGAATCGATGTGGTGAAGAAGTTACTCGACCAAAAAGCTAAGGTTGACGCACAGGGCAAGGACGGACTTACCGCTCTGATGCTGGCGGCGGACAGTAATCAGCTCGACATCGTTAAGTTGCTTCTCGAAAAGAGTGCGGATCCGAATCTCGAAGACCAAAGCGGTTGGACTGCTTTGATGAAAGCGGTCTATCAAGGCCACACAAACTGTGTCGAGGCGCTTGCTACGCGGTCCCGTGAAGAGGTCAATCGTGGTCTACTGGTGGCCGCATTGATGGGGCACAAGGACACCGCTAAGGTATTACTCGACCATGGAGCCGAGGTTGATTCGCGAGCGGAGGATGGACGGACTCCGCTGATGTTGGCGGCCAACAAGGGAGATCAAGAGATCGTCTCTTTGCTGCTGCAGGCCGGTGCCGATCCAACTTTGACCGATAAAGCCGGTGCAACGGCCGGTTCGCTGGCGATGGCCAAGGGCTATAGAGAACTAGCAACGCGCTTACAACAAGCTTCCCCGGCAGCAGTGGCCGGCAGTCCTGCAGAAAAGAATTTGGCGAACCGTAATCCTGATGCCGTCTCAGATCACGACGTGCTCTTGCAATCCCAGCAAGCAGGAGTTGGCGTTGCCAACACTCAAGTCGGCAGTGGTGTGAGCAGATCAAAAGAGGCTCCGAATAGTTCTTCCGAAACAAACCAAGTTTCCGTGGTCGAAATCCAGCAGGAGTTCCTGCCGGTGATGCTCACCGAAGTGAGCGGTAAGAAGGCGAAGATCCAGGCGGTTGGGGGGGAGGAGTACAGCGTCGCTGCAGGGGATCAATTGAGAGGCCTCGACTATGAAGTCACTGATGTTGAGATCCGCAACACAGAGGACAAAGATGGTAATCCTGTCGACGCCTCAGTCGTTAAACTGCGGAATACGAAGACCGGTCAGACGGTTACACTCGTTAAAGGTGTTCCCGCCCCTGAACATGCCGCGTCTGCCGTCCTCTGGTTCCCAAATTCGGAGCAGACGCTGAAAGTCAAAGTGGAACAAAATTTCTCGATACCGGGGGACCCGGGACACACCTACAAAGTCTTAGATATTCGACCGAGTCAGGTGATCATCAGACGCATCGAGGACAACCACGTCTCGACTCTGCAAAAAAATACCCGTAGCTGAACTCGCTTATGAAAATCCCGCTGGAAGACCAATTCGAAGATATTGTCGGCAAAGCGCAACGCGGTCTGCATATGGGCGACCCGGAGCTTTCTCAAAGGGCTCACTTGGACCAGGAAGAACTCCGCTTGCTCAAGAAGGGTTCAGGCAACCCCGCCCGCATACCCGAATTGGCGGAAACTCTCGGTTTGGGACCCAGGGCATTGGCTGCCAGTTATTCCAAAAGCTGGTATCCCGCTGATGTACCAATCATTGAGGGACTGAAACAATTCAACACGGCACTCCTCGACATGACGGTGAACGCCTACCTGGTGTGGGATCCTGAAACCAAGGAAGCTGCAGTCTTCGATACGGGGGCTGATGCGAGCGAACTTTTGGCTTTCGTCGACTCGGCCAACCTGACCGTGAAGTATTTGTTTCTCACGCACACTCACCAGGACCACGTTGCAGATCTGGGTGTGATCGTAAAAAGGACGCATGCTGAGGTTTTCGGTCCTGAACTGGAACGAATGCCCGAAACAAAGGTGGTGCGTGAAGGGGACCAATTTCGCCTCGGCAAATTGCGAATAGAGGCAAGGCTGACAAATGGGCACTCTCCCGGGGGCACCTCTTATATCGTGCACGGTCTGCAGACTACGGTTGCTATTGTGGGCGATTCACTGTTCGCTGGATCTATGGGAAGCGCCCCGAACGACTACCAGAAAGCGCTTCGGAACAACGCGGAGAAGTTGCTCTCCTTGCCGGAGAACACGCTTATTTGTCCGGGTCACGGCCCGCTCACCACCGTCGAAAACGAGCGCGAGCACAATCCCTTTTTTGCCCGGTAGGGCGAGGCTCCCGACTCCGCCCCTGTTCCCCCTTGCTGCGTCGGGCCAGCAGGGGCGCCATAGTTCCGCGTCCGCGGAACGACGGCGGCCGCCCGAGCCGCGATTCGCCGCGGCTGCATCAATGATTTACGAACAATATGAATAAACGTTATTACGTGCAGGCGAAACGTTCTTCAAATCGAAGCCCGGTTCCTTGACGAATTGATGGAAATATTTCCGCAAAGTATTTTGGAGCCGCTTCCGCTGGGCGAGATCTTCCAGAACGATCGACCAATCGAAGTCGATCTCGGTTCAGGTCCTGGCAAATTCCTAATTGAAGCGGCACAAAAATTCCCCGAGCGAAATTTTCTCGGGGTGGAACGTCTTCTGTGGCGAGTTCGGAAAACCTGCCGCAATGGCGTCCGAAGCGGGCTCACGAACCTCCGGGTTTTGCGGTCGGAAATCGATTATACCGTTCGGTACATGTTGCCACGAAATTCTGTTTGGCGTTTTCACCTCTACTTTCCTGACCCTTGGCCGAAGCGGAGGCATCAAACGCGCCGGGTTGCCAATGGTGAATTTTTTAATGCGATTTATGGCGGTCTGGTTGACGGCGGAGAACTCTGGATCAAGACCGATCATCAAGAGTACTTTGACAAAATCGCGCTCGCGGCGGAACAGTCGTACCTCTGGAGCCCGATGATATGGGCCGAAGAAGGTTATCCGGTCACCGATTTCGAGGAACTGTTTATGGCGAAAGAACTTCCGATTTATCGGCTAAGACTGCGCAAGCGGAGCTCTAACCCGCGATAACTTTGGATCAAAAGTTCCCCGTCCGTTAGTGCCGCCGTGACCGCTCCGTCGTGCTTTAAGCAAAAGCACCTTGGAACTGTTCGAGCACCGAACGAATTTACGGCGATTTGTGCCTTGGAGCTACCTACGACGAGAACACTGGGCGACAGCCTGGCGAGCGAGTTTTGCGCAAGACGCTGCCTCGGCAGATGTTCACAATAGACAACGTCGACGTGGTCGCACTGTAAAGTTGACAATGCCTGCTGGGTCAAATCGGGTAAAATTAAAACTCGGAATTGACCAAGCCGAACGAGAATCGCTGCGGAGGAAATGACTTTGTCTACCTGAAACTCGCTCTCGGCTTGATCGGCGGCTTCTCGCGGGTGCGCGTTGCAAAGAACCAAAGTGTCGATTCGGTTTAGGCCTTGGGATTGAAGATACGGCTCGGTGATCGCGCGCCACTGAGACAATTTCCCTGTATTTATGAGGCAATCGCGACCTTTCAAATGGACGTGGATGACCTGGTCGGACCCTGCACACAAAACCGTCACGCGATCTGGCTGCATCAGACTTGATAGTGAAACGTTCATCGAATGACAGGGAATCAGGGCCGCTCCGTGCAGAATCATGAGAATCGCCTTAGTGATCAGCCAGCATGTGTTGTTGAGGCACGATGTTATCCACCCTGAGAGGCCGCTGAATAACATCGCGGCGATCCCCAGCAACATCACCGTGGTGGCTAGCGGCACAACGAGGAGGTTCGCGAAGATTGCGACTAACGAAACGCGGTGGTCCTGAAGAATCAAGATGGGGAGCGTCGCGCCCCAGCACACGATCGAGAGGCTCAAGACTTCGCAGGTTTGATGGATCGTTTGGTACAGGATCCGCTGCCAACGCTCTAATAACTGGATTGGCAAAAAGGGGTCAATCTGGAACGGACGAAAGAGCAGATGGGCAAGTGGCCTAACGGCGGTTATGATGGCGAATACTGCGGCGAACGAGAGTTCAAATCCGGATTGGAACAGTTCTTGAGTGTCGTGGATAAGAATCAGCAAGCCCGATGCGCAAAGAGAATTGAGCATTGCGACCGGACGCTCCAGCGAAACTCCGATGCTCATGAGGATCGCCATCACCGTGGCCCGGACGGTGGCGGGATAGAAGCCGGTCACCGCGCAGTACGCAACCACGACCGGGAGGATTGACAGAGCGACCCAGCGTCGCGGTAACCGCACGTATCGGAGGCAACTCCAAGCTAGTCCTGCAAAAAGGCTCACCTGAAGCCCGCTTGCTGCGAACAGATGAATCGTTCCCGTATCCCGGAAAAGTCTTTTCAAGTCCGGGCCCGTCTCGGCTCTCCCGCCAAGAATCATTCCCTGCACTGTCTGCGCGACTTCCGGGTCTTCTTCCAGCCCGTCTTGTAGAACTTGAGCCAGCCGGTGGCGGGTGGCGAGCGCGGCGGCGACAAATGGGTTTCCCTGGTTTCGCGCCGTTACCAGCGCGGGGACACTGCGGAGGGCGCGAAAATTCAGATAAACGTTTTGGCGCCGAAGATAGGCGCCGAAATCAAACTCGCCGGGGTTCATCGGATGTGATGGAAGAGAGAACTTTCCCTGGCTGATGATCCGGTCTCCATATGAAAACGGCTCGCCGCAAGACTCGGCGAACACTTGAAAGTGTGCCGGCTGATTGTCGATGCAGCTGACCAGCGCGAAAAAGCGTTGCGTGGAACGAAGTTGATCGACCTTCGGTTCGCTCTTTATCAACAACGTCACGGTGTGCTCATTCGTATCAAAACTCTCCTCTCGACTCTGCCGGTAGCCCGGATCGGTAGCAATCTGGTTGCCGTGCCAGAACGCGAAAATGAAGAAGGTTACGAAGCAGGTCGGAAGTGTAGACCGCATCTTCAAAGCGATGAGAGCTGTGCCGACGAACCCAAACAGCCAGCCCGGCCAGCACTCCGGCTGCTGGTCCGACGCAATCACTCCGAGCGATGCCGCCAGGAACAGCCCGGCGAACGGCGCTCGCTGATGGAATGACCATAGTGTCGGTGATCCAAAACGCGCCAATTAAAACATCATTATATCATGTTTTATATAATGCAAGTTGCGCAAAACATTTGTCTAGCTTTTTTTGGAAACGACCCGGATTCGGAAATCCATGCGATGTGCTCACAACGAAAACAAAGAAAAGAAAAAAAATGAGTGCAACAGATAGCAAAAAGGCAGCCGGGGCAACGTCGCAAACCTTTGATGAGCTCTTTCACGAAGCCATGCGCAGTTATGAGAAGGCCCTGAAGTCGGGCATTCAACTGCAGGAGGAATCAGTGAATCTCTGGAAAGACCTGCTCACCAAGCTCGGCTCCCCTGAGGAGCTCCAGGCGAAGCTCGAGTCGATGAGGGCGGACGTGTTCCCGAAGGCTCGCGAGCGTATGGAGGAGTTTGTCGAGACGTTCAACCGTATGAGCATGCAGACGATTGATCTGTTTGAGAAAACGCTGAGGGTTTACCAGGCCACCTCGGTCACCGATGCGCAGCGCCGGGTGCAGGATCTGATCGAAAGCTGGCTGGCCGCCCTACCCCACGCGCCAAGCCCGCTGGAAATCTGGAACTTCGACCGCCAACTACAGGCGATGCAAGCCGGTAAGCGCCTTCGGATTCCGCTCAAAGTCGCCTTTAGGCTCCGCTGGTCCGTCGACAACTGGAGCACCTTCACGGACACCTCCTCTACCGCGACGGCGGGGGGCATTCACTACGTCGACGTGCCCACAAATCAGAACGAGGCCGGGTCGTTGGTCCACTTCACCTTCTATTGGACTGACCCACAGCGTTGGGAAGGGGTCAACTACAGTGTCCGCCTGACGGCATGAGGACCGGTAGGTTGAGCAGTCTCGTAGGCCGGCCTCCTGATACGCCCAACGCCCGGAGCCCTGCAGCGAAATCATGCTGCGGTGCGGTGGCTCCTCGCATCATTTCGCTATCCCCGAACCCCCTAGAATCCTTGAAAGGCAAAAGATGTTGCAGACAGGTCAAGTTTTATTCCGGCGTCTCTCCGTTGACTTCGCGTTGGTCTTGCCTTTCAAGGATTCTCGGGGCGGGACCTCGACCCTGGAGCTATCAGATTTTAAAAAGAATTCTCTTCACAGGTACGCTCCAGTGAAAAAGCAACCGCAGTATGCTGATCGCGCCAAGGCATTCGCCCCTCATCAAATCCTCGGTCCCGCCATAAGCGAGGCGGCTGAACCCCGCTGTTCTACTCCCATCGCGATCAAACTGCCGGATACGCCTCGCCGGTCTGAGGCGCCGCCTCGCTAGGATTCTTGCATCGGCTGCGATTCGTTTGGTGACTTGCAGATCCGCCTTGGAAGGACTCGGGTCGCCTGGAGGAACCGTAAAACACCGGCATCAGGTGGGCGAGGAGGAGAGTGGAGTATCTTTGGCCGGCCCAGATCACAAGGCTAACTCATACGGCCGAGCAAGCGCTCAGCACCGAATTTTCGACATGAACAAACTCCAATTCACAGGCTCTTGGAAAGAATTAAAGGGCAAGCTCAAACAAAAGTATGCTCAATTAAGCTCTGGCGAATGGCTTGCTCCAGCGGTGCTCGGCGCGGCCGCGGCTCTGGGCGCTGCTGCCCTTTATTCCAACAGGAAGACGCACGAGGCGGAGCACAAGTATCCTCCGCTCGGCCGCTTCCTCAGTGTGGACGGCGTTCGCCTGCACTACATCGAGCGCGGGACAGGTGAGCCTCTGGTGCTCATCCACGGCAACGGCACCCTGATCCAGGATTTCACGATCAATGGTCTTGTGGATCGGCTCTCAGAACGCTATCGGGTGATCGTGATCGAGCGGCCCGGCTTTGGCTACAGCACGCGACCGCGCCAGCCATGGACGCCCCGAGCCCATGCGACCCTGTTCCAGAAGGCGCTCCAGCAACTCGGCGTGGACCGAGCCATCGTGCTCGGGCATTCGTGGGGCACTATGGTCGCGGTGTCTCTGGCACTGCAAGCGCCAGCCCTGGTACGCGGTCTCGTCCTTCTTCGGGCTACTACTTCCCGACCGCTCGCCTCGACGTGGCCCGGAACTTGCCGCTCGCCATCCCGGGGATCGGGGATGCGATGCACCGGTCCGTCTCTCCGCTGCTGGCTCGGCTCACGCTTCCGCGCGCTATCCGCAAGATGTTCGAGCCCGTGCCGGTGCCTGAGCACTTCGACCGGCTTTTTCCAAAGGAGCTGATGCTGCGCCCAATTCAGCTTCGTGCCGCCGCGGAAGATGCGGCTCTGATGACCCCGGCTGTGATGGAGCTGGAGCGGCACTATGGTGAGCTGACCGTGCCGGTTGTGATAGTGACCGGTGGGGACGATCAGATCGTCGACATAGGCCGTCAGTCCGAGCGCCTGCATCAGGAGCTACCCGAGAGCGAGTTTATCCGAGTTCCTGGAGCGGGCCACATGGTCCATCACCTCGCGCCCGATCAGGTTGTGGCGGCCATTGACCGTGTGGCTCATCTTGCTGCCAAAACATGAAGTATTTGAAGAGCGATATTGGGGCGCCCAGGCTGACAACGCGATCGCCTGCTCCTCTGCTCCGTGTGTGTCCCGGCTGAGCTTGAGAATTGCAGCGGTGCCGTCTTGGCACCGACACGGCAACACATAACCGAGGTAAAACCTCATGGAAGAACGCGATCCTGAGGTTCGAAAGCGCAACCAGCAGCATCTGCACGAGATCTCGCTCGATCCCGCAAAGAGCCGAGGGTTTCTGCTGGAAAGTTCGATGATCACTTCGATTCGTCGCGCAGAGGAAATCTGCTGACAGCGAATCAATTACGACACTTCGGCGTCCAAAATAGAATGGGGAAACGGCATGCAGCAATTGCATGCCGTCCCTGCGTTTTACCGTCGAGTAGCTTACATCCCTGTTTATTGGCTCGCGCCCTGCCCAATTCCTGCTTTCTTTTGCGCGTCCTTCAAATTCTGCGGGTAATCTGTATCGCTGCGGTAAGGTTGGTAACCCGCGTCTTCAAGCTTCTTCAACTCGACGTTCTTTTTCATGCGCGCTGCTTTGCGAGCCGCTTTGCGTTGCTCTTTGGTCGGCTTCGAGACGGACGCGGCTACGCCCATGGCTGCGGTACCGCGTGCGCCTGACGCGTCGACATTTTGCGCCAACGCCGGCGCAACCATTCCTGCGCCTAGTGAGGCCGACGCAATAACGGCCATCAGTTTTCCGGTAATGTTCATATCAATTATCCTTTAATCACGTGCCCCAACTTCCTGAGCATCCAACCTGCCGATAGCGGGGTGCTTGTTGTGTGGCCAACTGTGCCCGTACAGCTGGCCGACTCGCGCACTACGCATCGAGCTTGCCTAAGTCCTTCCGAAGAATCTTGCCGGTGCTTGTTTTGGGCAGATCATCGACTACCTGATACAACCGCGGAACCTTATACGCGGCGAGCCGCTCACGGCAGTG
The DNA here is from genome assembly GCA_019233825.1 of Verrucomicrobiota bacterium. Taxonomy (GTDB): domain Bacteria; phylum Verrucomicrobiota; class Verrucomicrobiia; order Chthoniobacterales; family JAFAMB01; genus JAFAMB01. Next base: position 21,445 of record JAFAMB010000024.1, read on the forward strand.
CCGGTCGAGATCCACCACATCGAGCGTGACACCTGCTCTCGCCACAACATACGCCTTCGCCAGCTCACCTTTGGTCTCGTCCGCGACGCGACCGACAGCCACCATCGCGACGCCAGGATGCTCTGCGAGCACGCGCTCCACCTCCGCCGGGTAGATGTTGAAGCCGCCCGTAATGATCAGGTCCTTCGACCGGTCGACGATGAAGATGAACCCGTCTTCGTCCACTCTCGCCAGATCGCCCGTGCGCAGCCACCCGTCAGCGAGGAGCGTCTCGGCGGTTGCGGCCGCGTTGCCGACATATCCACGCATGGTCACCGGACCGCGTATTTGCAACTCGCCCACCTCGCCGGTGGCGAGAGCAGTCTGGCCGTCATTGCTGTCGACAATGCGAGCCTGCAGGTGAGGTAGTGCGATTCCGATCGATCCGTGCTTCCTTGGCCCATAGAGCGTTTGGGTGGCGCCGAGGCCACCTAGTTCAGTCATGCCCCAGAGCTCGATCAGCGGGCAGCAGAAGGCTGCCTCGACGGCACGCATCTTCGCTTCAGGCATGGTCTGCCCGCCTACGGTCGCCCTTGTCAGCGACGACAGGTCATATTTCCCCAGGTCCGGGAAATTCAGCAGATACATGTACATCGTCGGAACGCCTTCCAACAACGTCGCACGATGACGCTGAATGCTCTCGAGCACCTGCGTCGCGTCGAACATCCGATGCAGCACCAGCGTGCCGCCATACGCCAGCATCGTGTGCAGTACGATATTGCCGTAGACATGGGTACACGGCAGCGCGCTGACAACAATGTCCTGCGCGGTGCGTACGTGCATCACGGCGGTCATTGCCGTATTCATGACGACGGCGCGGTGCGAAAGCATCGCTCCCTTCGGATGCCCGGTCGTGCCGGACGTGTAACTGATCGAACACGGATCGTCCAGGCTGATGCCTTCCACCGGATATCGCCGCAGCGTGACCGGCGCCTCCAGCAGCAACTCGGCGAACGAGACGGCGCCGGCTGGAACGTTGTCGCCGAATGCGATCTGCCATTCCAGCAGTGTCTTGTGAGACACGGCCTGCAAGACGCCGATCCTCTCGGCCGTACCGATTACCGCGCGCGCCCCGCAATCGCTCATTGCGTACGCGGCTTCCTCGGAAGCCAGCATCGAGTTCAACGGATTGACCACCGCGCCAATCTT
>JAFAMB010000017.1 GCA_019233825.1 Verrucomicrobiota bacterium
TCATAGATGGCCGCCCCGGTCCGGCAACGACTGACGCCATCTTACGGTTTCAACGCGAAGAAGAGCTGCCCATGACCGGGAGGCTTGACAACGAGACGCTGAACGCTCTGAGAGCTTTCCCGGGACAGCGCAACGGTCCGCCAGGGCGGTTTTCCAGGCCCTGGCCTGCAAGAGAGCGGTTCGCACGTCCATGGCCGTTTTGAGTTCTCGTGGGACGACTCATGCGGCATAAGCCGCATCTGAAACAGGCTGGAAGCCTATGCTACATTGCTGGCGCCCCAAGGTAGCATGGGGCTTCCAGCCTGTATTCACGGCGGCTGGAAAACCTTTCCAGGAATCTTTGCCAGACATGTTCAAGATCGAGGACGAGGACGATTGGGTGAGCCGAAGGGGAATAGGAAAAAACCAAAACTGCCATTTGGACTTGCAGGTTTTGGTCCAGTGCATATCGATGTCCCGGGGTTATGGAAGCGATCATTGAATCACTAGGCGAATGCCAATTCCTCTCGCCGTTGCGGCATCGACATATCGGATGGGAAAAATTTCGGACCGACGAACACCGGGTAGTACATGACGACTCGATTAAGGGCGTCCGTGCTACCATCGAGCGCGGATTGAGTCCTCTTGACTTCGAAACGGCCGGGCCGCGTGAGAAGATCTATTTCGATCCAGCGAAAACGTCCGCCGCAATAGTCACGTGCGGAGGTCTGTGTCCCGGTCTGAACGATATCATCCGGGGAATCGTGATGGAGCTCTATCACCGGTATGGTGTCGCGCGCATTTTCGGTCTCCGCTACGGTTATGAGGGGTTAGTTCCCCGTCTCGGACATGTTCCGCTGGAACTGCGACCTGAATCCGTGTCAACCATCCACACATTCGGTGGCACCATCCTTGGAAGTTCTCGTGGTCCGCAAGAGGTCGGCGAAATGGTGGATCATCTGGAGGAACTTGATGTCAATGTACTCTTTGTCGTTGGCGGCGATGGAACGTTGCAGGGAGGTGCCAGGATTAACGCCGAAATCCGCCGGAGGGGCCTCAAGAAGAGCGTGATCGGGATTCCGAAAACGATTGATAACGACATCATGTATCTGGACAAGAGCTTTGGCTTCGACACTGCCTTTGCTGAGGCCGTAAAAGTCGTGGCGTGCGCCCACGTGGAGGCGGTTGGGGCCATGAATGGCATCGGATTGGTCAAACTCATGGGGCGCCACTCCGGATTCATAGCCTGTTATGCCGCACTGGCGAGTCAGCACGTAAACTATTGTCTGATCCCGGAGGTAGCATTTCGTCTCGATGGTCCATCCGGTTTGCTCGAGACGCTTAGATATAGGTTAGCTCAGCGAAGGCACGCTGTGATCGTGGTGGCCGAGGGAGCGGGTCAGGATCTGATGGATGGAGACCTATTGGGAACTGATGCATCGGGCAACCGGCGGCTGGGGAATATAGGGGAGTTCTTGAAAGATAAGGTCACCGAATTTTTCAAGAATCGGAGAATCGAGCTGAACCTGAAATATATCGATCCAAGCTACACGATTCGAAGTGTGCCGGCGTCTGCGCAGGATAACGTCTACTGCCTGCGTTTGGCTCAGAACGCCGTTCACGCTGGAATGGCAGGCAAAACGAACATGTTGATAGGCCAATGGCACGGCACCTTCGTTCATATACCTTTCGGGCTCGTCACCAAAGGCCGGCGCAGGGTCGAACCCACCGGAGAGTTATGGCAGGCTGTACTGGAATGCACGGGCCAGCCAGTGCGAATCGGGTAGGGGGAGGGCGTTTTTGGTTTTGAGTTTTGGGTTTTTGGTTTTGAGTTTTGCGTGCAGGTCGGTTGAAGTCAGGTTGGAAGCCTATGCTACGCTTCGCCGATGCCGTTGAAGTTAAAACGGTGAATTCGGGAAATAATATTGGGCAGCGTTTTCCGGCGTAACTAGCGGAGAATCGAGAATGTAAGTCCCGTTAATTGGCAGCTTTGCAGTATAATGAAGCGCCGTGAGTTCGATCGCGTTTGCGATCATGCTCGGCGAATAGACGATGTCGACCGGAACTAAGGTATCTTTGTTTTGAACTCGTTTGATCACCTCTTTCATGCCGCCACCGCCGACCACAAACATCTCTTTTTCTCTCTTGGCCTGTCGCAGGGCGTCGAGCACGCCGAGCGCGATGTCGTCATCCTGAGCCCAGACCGCGTCAATCTTCGGAAACCGGGTCAGAAAGTCCTGCATGACCTTGAAGCCGTCGTCCCGGTTCCAGTTCGCGTACTTCGAGTCTAATACCTTGATTTGAGTGTCCTTGATGAGGCTCATGAAGGTGTCAAAGCGCTGATTGTCTATTACCGTCGGAAGACCGCGAAGCACCACGATATCGCCTTTACCACCCAGTCTTTGGATGATGTATTGTGCGGCAATCTTACCCATGCCTGGATTATTGCCGGCCACGTATAGATCCTGAATCGTATTGTCAGCTAACGCCCGGTCGACGACCGTGACGAAGACCCCTTTCCTTTTCACCTCACGAACGGGATCGGTTAGTGGTGCCGATTCGTAGGGGAGAATCACCAATGCAGTGATTTGTTGGGTGGCGACGAGATCCTCCAAGCTGTTGGCCTGGTCGCTGGGGCCGGTCGCAGTTTTGACAATGACCTGGAGGTTCTTATAGGTCGATTCGAGGCGCTGCTTGGACTCCTGGGCAAAAAAATCTATGCCACCGGTCCATCCATGATCGGCGGATGGCACGGAAACACCGATCTTTACAGTTTCTTGCGCCTTAGCAGTGCCGCAGGCAAGACTCGCTGCATACAGGGATGCAACGACTATATGTTTTGTTAGCATTTTCATGTTTTTGGGGGGGAATTAAAGCTTATCGAGTCCGGCTGCTACGCTGCAACAGTGCAGCCCCAAGAATAATAATGCCTTGGACAGCGCCATTCAGGTAAACGCTGATTATATTCGTTAGATTCAGGATATTTCCGATCAGGGTCAAGATCAGGGCTCCAAGTATCGAACCCGAAACGCGTCCGGATCCGCCGCGAAGCGCGGTACCGCCAACGACGACTGCTGTGATCGCTTCAAGTTCCCAAAGGACGCCTGTCGACGAAGAAGCTGAGCCAAGCCGAGGTACGTAAAGCAAGGTAGCCAGCGCCACGCAAAATCCCTGCACCACAAAGGCAATGACCCGGATCCTGTTCACACGGATAGCAGAATAATGTGCGACTTCCGCATTCGAACCGACTGCTCGGCAATATCGGCCGAATCGGGTTTTGGCAAGTACGACGGATCCGAGCGCCACCACCAGGGCGAGCACCCAAACCGGGATTGGAACATTCAGCCAGGAGTCGTAAAAGACGGGGCGGTACGCCTCTCGAATGTTTGAATCCAAGGTCAGGGTCCCGCCGTTCGCTACAAAAGTTACCAGTGAACGAAAGATTCCCATCGTACCCAAGGTCACAATAAACGAATCGATCTTTCCCATCGTAGCGAGCAGCCCATTGCCGAGTCCGGACAGCAGACCCACCATAAGGCCGATCACCATGCCGGCGCCTACGGCCAGTGGAAGCGACCACCCGGCATTCGCAAATTGGTTCATGACAATAATCATGAGGCTGGCGATGAATGCGGCCATTGCTCCCACCGACAAGTCAATTTGTCCGGTTACAATCACGAAAGTCCCGCCGACGCTGATAATTCCGATGAAGGCGCTACGCGTCAAAACGTTGCGGAGATTGTTCCATGAGAGGAAACTGGGATTCAGCAGCAGTCCGAGAATGACCAGCAAAATGAGTGCAATCAGCGGACCCGCTTCTCGAGCCCACTTCCCGATCACCCTGAGTTGTGATTCCGCCCGGTGTTGCTGAGGAGTCGATTCAACTAATTCGGCGGACTTCATGGGAAAGAAAAGCTTTGGGGCGACTTGACTCCGGTGGCGTAGAGCATGATTTCGTCTTCGTTGATTGCAGAACCGTCCAGACTGGCGACAAACCGGCCTGCGCGCATCACAATGACACGGTGACACAAGCCGATGATCTCGAGCAACTCCGAAGAAATCACCACGCAGGCGCGACCCTTTGCCGCCATGCTCGCTATCAAATGGTAGATTTGTGCTTTCGTGCCCACATCAATACCACGCGTTGGTTCGTCAAAAACGATGATCTCCGGATCCAGCGCGAGAATCTTGGCCAACAGCACCTTCTGTTGATTCCCGCCACTCAGCCGGCTGACCGGCATAGCCCGATCGGCGACCTTAATTTGAAATTGTTCGACGGCTTCACGAAATGCATTGCGCTCTTTTCGCTCATCAACGAACCACGAGCCAAAACGTTTTAAGCCGAGTAAAGAATAGTTCGTTTGAGCGTCGAATGAGACGACCAATCCTTTGCCTTTGCGATCTTCGGAAAGGTACACGGCGCGAAGACGCTGCAGGGCAGCCGAATAATTTGTCAACCGCACCGTGCGCCCATCTTTTATAATTGTGCCTGCGGCAGCCTTTCGAAGACCGAGAATAGCTTCCCATAATTCAGTGCGGCCGGCGCCGATCAGCCCGGCAAACCCGAGTATTTCTCCCTGTCCAAGCGTAAATGTCGCCTCCTTGACATAGCCCGGGACCGAGAGCTCACGGACCTCGAGCACATTCATTCGTCTCTCCGGAGCGATCTTCTGCGGGAACAGATCCTGGAGACTGCGGCCCACCATCAGGCGTACGATTTCGTTTGGCGAAAGTTCAGCTGCCTTTTGCGTCGTTACGAGCCGTCCATCACGCAAGATGG
>JAFAMB010000080.1 GCA_019233825.1 Verrucomicrobiota bacterium
GATGACCTTGTTGCCGTGAATCTTTTTAAGCCTGCCAGCAAAGTTCGGCATTCTTACCTTGGCTCTGGACCTGGTTCGCTCCGGCACAAGGCGAGCGACGACCCTCCGGCGCATCGTGATCAGGATTTCTTGTCCTTCCTCAATCCAAGTCAAAAGATGCCCGAAATTCTGTCTCAATTCCCTGACACTGGCTGTTTTCATTCGTGAAACAAAATGCTTCACGAACTAACCCAGGTCAATCCTATTCCTGGTTCCGGTGCTCTCACGAAGGCCGCAAAGGTCGGAAGCCAAACGGACAGCTCGAGGGATCGCTGTCGGTCAAGTTTTCTCTAGCTTCGGGGTTGCGCGGACTTTTTCACTTTCGTCAAGTCGACAAGGGCGTCCTGATGGTCTTCCTCAGCGTCGGCCAATTCGATCAGAAGTTTGCGGAGATCGGCCGATGTGACGGTATTGGCAGCCTCTCGATAAAACCGGCGTGTCTCCGCCTCCATGGCCATGGCCGTTGCGAGCACGCGCCGAGGTTGCAATATGCGGTTCAGCCACATGGGCCTGCGCTTAACGAACCCTTTTACATCCTGTCTACGCACGAAAGGAATATGTTCGCCATGCGCTTGCTTGAACGTCGCCAGTAATCGGGCATGATGACTAATTTCCTCCGCCCACATGGACTCCAGGATGGACGCAATCGCTGGGTGATTTGCCTTCAGCTTTTCCGCAAAATCCCGGTAGATACGGCTATCCTCTTCTTCAAGCGCAATAGCAAGAGCCAGAATTTCTCGCTCATCAAGATCGATGAATTCTCTGGTCATTTTACCAGAATTGTAAGCAGCACCCACGCGAGCGCAGCACGCGTCGCGCCCAGCGGAAGCCAAAAGATTGAGATCCCGAACCTGTATCTCGCGTCGTCGGGCTTAGCTCTTTCGATAGATTTATCCACCTGCAATTGCCGGAATGCCTTCCGATCCGAATGATAGACTCTCGTCGCCTTGTACGCCTTTTGAGGGAGCATCTACGGCGCGAGCTATTCCGGGCGGCTTTTACGACTCTTGCAAAACGACAGGAACCTTATCCCCGGGTTTCAACTTTGGGAGACCGCGCGTGGTCACGACTACATTTCCCCACTCGCCGGAGGGAGGAAATCCACCGATTTGATGGGGCTGGTCCCCAAGATCGTTCAAATCCAGCCTGAACTTTTCCGGAGTCACCGGAACGATGATCTCGATATCAATCCGGTAATTGTTTCCCGGTTCTTTTTCGACGTTTGTCGCTATCGCAAAGGGAGTCTCCATAATCTTAAGATGCCGAAATCGAGGCCGCAGAATCAGCGGTATGCCTCTGGTGTTCGGTTTTTTGGGCTAGTTTGTCCTTGGCGCCACACAATGAGTATGGATGCGAAACGGGATCTGCGCTACGTCTGAAAATAGAAATCTTTCGGCTCAGGGAGTAGCATAGGCTTTCAGCCTGTATTTGTAGGGAGCCTACCAGCCTGTTTTCACGAAACCGCGCCCGGCCCAACGAACAGGATGCTAATGTTGGCTTGCGGACGCCCCATCATAATTCAGTGTGAAACGGGTCGCCGCACGGGGCATCCGGCGGCCCTGTGGCCAGGCGGCCGCCCGGCCCCTGGGAACCTCCCTTCCGAGAAAGTAAATCCAGGCTCGAATCTCCGGCCGCAGAAGATCAACCTCTTTTCGATAGAAAAGAGAGCGAGAACCGAGTGCGGGCCGGTACCCCTCGTAGCGATCGAGCTCCTCCCATATTGCTTTGTCCTCGAGACGGAATATCTCAACGCGTATCTGTCCCGATTGCTCGAGGACCGCCGGATATCCATTTTGGATGAGCAAAAGACCTCTCAGGATGCCGTATCCATAAAACTTAAGGTTTCGCCGGACGAAGAAACATTGCTTCGCCAGGCTGCGGCGGCGCAGCGAACCGTAGACGGCCAAAAAAGAGTCAGAGTACGGCATGGCCATTTTAGTTACAGGCTGGAAGGCTCTAGCACTTGGGCGCCGGCAAGGTAGCATAGGCATCCTGCCTGTCGAGTGCGCGGCCACCTGCCGTGAATACAGGCTGGAAGCCTATGGTACAATGCCTCATGGTCGAACGCCGGAAGCTGAGGGCGATCTGCGGGATTGGCCGGCGTCGAATTTTCTCGCGCTTCTGATTTGTTGGTTTTTCTGCAGTTGGATCAGTCGCTGGTCCAGTGCGGCGCGTCGTGCGGACGCCCTGTCCAAACAATCAGCAACGAGTTCTAGAAATGGGGCGACCGCCGGAGACCCGGTGGCGGCAATGAACTGGAGGCCTTGCAAAAGTTGACCAAGCCGGTGGCGATCAGCGCAGCTGTCGTTGGCGACCAGCTGAACAGCGGTCGGTCCTTTGCTATTGCGACGGCTACCACGGCCAATAGCCTGAATGAACTGGTCCGCGCTCGCCGTCGGTGTCAAGATCATGGAAATTTCCGGTGGTTGCAGAAAGCGCCGATTCAATTCGAGCCAACCTGCAGCCTGCCGGTAGGGGAGGAGAATTACTTTGGTCTGGCTTGGCGCATAAACGGGCTGGTTATCCCGGTCTCGGACTTCAGGTCGTTGAGCCGATTCGTTCTTTCGAAAGCCGCCGTCGACAAACCTTTCCATTTCCTTGAAATTCCTCGAAGCCATAGCGGCTCGCTCGGCAGCGAGACCTGGTATAGCTTCGCTATGGTTCGGAAACGCCTGGATGAATGAGCATTCGACCCCTTGACCCGCCAGGGCCTGGCGCAAAGCCGAGAGGAACCCGGGCGTCTCCTTCGGCAGTCCGTCCGGTTCCTTCAGAATTCTGGACGCCACCGGCAGATCGTCGCCGGTCACAATCACTTTTTTGTTTTGCGAAAGCAGGTCAAGCGTCTGCTGCAGGATCGAATTGACTTTAGTGGCGTCGGATGCGGTGTTCAATTCAACGGCTAGATCTTCCTTCAGCTTTCGTTGCTGAGGAAGATCACAGCTCCGGATCAGCCGGCCATAACCGGCCATTAATTGCCTTTCCGCCGTGTGAGTTTCGGCCGTGACCGGCAAAAGTCTGCCTGGATATGGCGGGATCGGGCCGTTTATCAATGCCGCACTCACATTGGCCGGCGGTCTTTCGAACGGGTTCTCCATAAAAAGCTATTGGGTGACGGTTAACAGCTCCGGATGAGCCTCGAAAATCTCGCGATTAATCGCTGACTCCCAGGCAAGGATCTGTGGCGCACGCGCATCTTCGAGAAAGCGAAGGGCCCAGATTCTCAGACGATTCTGCGGGTAAAATCCTCGTGACTGCTGCCAGAGGCGGATATGTTGCCAGCGCAGGTCGTGAGGCTGTTGCAAAGCCCAATCCAGCAGGCACTCGGCCAAGTCATCGCAGAGTAGGCGCCAACCAAGAATTGAGGCTGCGATTTCGTCCGGTTCGTTCCTTTGCGCCCAGAGGAACAGTCGTTCCTGTTGTTCGATCCGGGACTGCGCACCGAGTTGTTCCCGGCGCTTCAAGAAGGATTCCACTTGGGCCGCCGCCGGATGATTGGGGTTCTCTTCAATCCAAGTGGCGAGAAGCTGAAATTCGAGCGCGAGAGTGTCATAGAGATAGCGGTCAACGCTGAGATCGCTGCGGTACTGTTGCTGCTCCACGGATAGTGAAGACTCTGAATCAGCGAAAGGATCATAACGATCGAATGCTTCCTGCCAGACATCTACCCGTAACAACGGGGCCGAACACAAGATCGACCCGCTCAAATGATCGGACTTAACGAAGTCCGGACCCCTTACTAGCTCTTCCAACAGGTTCATAAAATGATCTAGCTACGAGAGAAATTGAAGCCACTGGAGTCGTTGCCCGTTTCGTCCTCGGGTTCGTCCATTTCATCGCCGAATTCGCCCAATGCCTGCTGCATCATGTCATCAACCATTTCCTCTACGGTCGTAAAATAATGCGCCGGCTTGAGCGTTGACCTCTGCAGGGCGACGGCCCGCCCGGAGTCGAGTTCGAGCGCAAAGAACCAAAGATCAGAATCTCCAAGAAACAGATATTTTTGTATTGTCTCGGCAAAGCTGGACCATTTCACGAGGTTCTCGGCCAAGAACCCGGGTCCGCTGTCGAACCGGTCATCGCGGAGCTCCGCGTCGACGCCGTAGAGCGAGACGCTGTTAGCGACAAACCCATCGACTTGACGGAGGATATCGACAACGGACGCAGGCAGCGGGATATTGAGTTCTTTTTTGACCGCCTCGGAGAGTGTTCGGAGCGCTTCGGCATCGCCGCAGGGGAGTAGCGGATAGAGCCCTTGTGAGGCCTCCTCTGCGATGCGATGGTCGAGATCGCGCCGCTGAGGTTCGGGAAGCTTTCGGTAGTAATGAGACCTCCTGAGGTCGTGCACAAAGAGATCACTCAATTCCTGCAAGTAACGTGATTTCAGAGCCATTGATCTAGAGCTTCTGTTGGATTGGTTTCGGTTGAACGATAGGTTTGGGAACGTGGCGTTTTGTTGAACGTGATTTCCGCGGGATTGAAGGTTGCTGGACGCTGGGGCCAGGCTGTCGATTGGATTCAATCACCGGAATAACTCTTTTCGGCGTGTGACCTGCCGGGAGGGGTTGGCCATTAACGTAGGCGCCGGCCGGCAAATATTCGGCGGCCAGTTGTGCACCTTTCGCGGCAAGGCCGGAACGCAATTGCTGGTTCACGGCCGGGTCTTTGTTCTGGGTTTTAAATAAGTCTCCGAACATTTGGGTGATTTCATGGAATTCTTTTGGGACAACGTAGGGCCGGTGCTTTGACGCCTTAGAGAATTCCAGAAGCCGCTGCTCCCAAATCTCGGGGAGAGGAGGCGCTCCGAGCGAAGCCAGTTTTTTACGGAGTTCTTCGGCTGTGTGGAAGCCCTGGGTGATCGGCGGATAGAAGGGAAACAATGGGCGGACCACATACAGCGGGATCGGCTCGGCAGGCGCGTTGTGGGTTTGAGGATGGAGTAACAAGCTGTGCCAGAAATGATGGGGATTTTCCGATTGATCGCGGCCGCGCCGGGTGGTTTTGGCCACGACGAAATTCGTTGGGTGATTAATCAAGGTCGAGTTGGATTCAGGTCTGACGCTTTTAGGAATGATGTGGTGACAATTGTAGGAATCGCGTCTTCCGCGGGTTGGTGTGCCCCGTACACAGCGCACTTCGGTGACAGTGGCCGGTGGCCGGCCCAGTTCCAGCATGGCAACGCCGTCCGGACCCACCGCAAGCAAAGCGAGGCTCCTGCCGACGGGATGCGCGACGAGCGCTTTAAAGTACTCGGCTCTCATGGTCTCGAAATCGCGATTGACTTTGGCATATTCAGCACCCTCCCGGTCCAGACAAGTCGCCCACACTTTATCCAGGACAATCCCGGGAAGTTCAGGACAACGGCCGATGATGGAAGGATCGGGGCAGATTTGCTCGAGATTTCGGAGCATCTCGGCGACGGCGTTGACCATATCGGGGTGCGGAACGGAAGCTTGGACCCGGCGGCTCATCGGTGAAGATTGAAACAGATCATAACAATGTTATAAACTGTAGATGGGCGAATTAAAAACACAAGAAAAAATGTTGTAATGATTAAATTTTGGTCGGAGAGCAGGCTGCAACGTCGGCCGGTAGGGATGCGCTCACGGCTTCTTCTGAGCAACCCAAGCAGACAATACCCAGGGAACGCCTTCGATTTTTCCGAGAAACGAGAAGATGACACCAACGATTCCGAAAAGAGCCGGGATGCAAAAAAGCCATGCGAGCACTAACGACACTGTGCTCGACGCGAAGTAATCACTGCTCGAGGACGATTACAGAGAGCGTGAAAGCTGAGCGAAAATCTTACGCGGTTGTCAAGACGGAGCGCTTGAGGGGCACGAGTGAGGTCCCGGGTTGGAATAGGCTTGAGTGAATCCAAAGTATCAAACAGTTTTTCTATTGAGGGAGTGGTGAATTGATTGATGCCCAGCTCTTCCCGGAAATGAGAATCATCCGAGAGGTCCGAATCTTCCTGGGCTTTGGTCAATTTGGGAAAGGCCAATGACAAAAGACAAGGAGGTAAAAAATGAGGCACAACAATCCCGTACGCATGCGAGTTTGGTTGGAAGATATAGCGGTTATCGGCAGCTCGCCAGAGGGGTTGGGTCAAGGATTTCCGCTTGACCGCAAGAGTCAAACGGGCATCATGACGCCGGGATTTTCGAGCCTTAACCCTCTGATAATCACTCACTAATATGCATGGAGAAGTCGGGAACATGCTTTGGACTATTTCTTATTTTATTGTGGTTCTCGGGCTTTCGGCGTACGGCATTCACCGGTATTCGATCATCTACCTGTATTTCAAAAATCGTCACTGCAAGCCGGCGGCACCCTCGCAATTTGCCGAATTGCCGGTGGTCACGGTCCAACTTCCGATCTACAACGAAATCCACGTCGTCGAGCGCTTGCTGAAGGCGACCAGCGAAATCGACTATCCGAGAGATAAACTGGAGATCCAGGTTTTGGATGATTCGACCGACGAAACACGGTCAATGACAGAAACGACGGTTGCGAAGCTCCGGGCACGCGGCTATGACGCGATCGTGCTTAGAAGAGAGGATCGCGTTGGGTTCAAGGCAGGGGCATTAGACTACGGATTCCAGAAAGCGAAGGGTGAATTTTTCTTTATTTTGGACGCAGACTTTGTCCCGCCGCCGAACATTCTGAGGGAAAGCATCCAACACTTTGCCGACCCGAGAGTGGGGATGATTCAGACCAGATGGGGCCACATCAACCGCTCCTATTCATGGCTGACGCGCGCTGAGGCTATCCTGCTCGATGGTCATCTTGTCCTGGAGCAAACTGCCCGGAGCCGCACGGGCCGGTTCTTCAATTTTAATGGCACGGCGGGATTGTGGCGCAAGAATTGCATTCGCGAATCGGGTGGTTGGCAGCATGACACCCTCACCGAAGACCTGGATTTAAGTTATCGCGCGCAGTTGCGAGGGTGGAAGTTTGTATTTCTGGCCGACATTGTGACGCCTGCCGAGCTGCCGGTCGACCTCGATGGCTTCAAATCGCAGCAGCACCGTTGGACCAAGGGCTCGATTCAAACATGCAAAAAAATGTTACCGCGAATCTGGCGCAGCAAGCTGCCCTTATTTATAAAGATCGAAGCGACGGCCCACCTGACCGCAAACTTCGCCTATTTGTTGCTGGCATTTCTCTGCGTGTTGCTCCACCCATCTTCCAGCGGCGCGAGTTCGGGGGCGGCAGGCGGTGTCGTCCGTATGCTGTTAATTGATCTCCCGATCTTCGTGGCGACGACGGTGTCGGCTGCAGTATTCTATCTCTGCGCACAAAAGGAACTCTATCCAAAGGACTGGAAGCGCGAGATTTGGTTTTTCCCATTTGTGTTGGCGCTTGGGATTGGTCTGTCGATCAACAATGCGCGAGCCGTTCTGGAAGCAATGTTCAATCGCAGATCGGACTTCTGCCGGACGCCAAAGTACGGTATCGAAAGAACGAAGCATCGGTGGCACAGCAGCCGGTATGCGGCGGTGCGGACAGTAATCCCTTTGGTCGAATTTATTTTCGCCGTGTACTTCACGTACTTCGTATTTCATGCTTTTCAAAATCACGAATTTCTGTCAGTACCGTTTCTAATGTTGTTCCAGATCGGTTTCGCCTACGTAGCATGCGGTTCTATCTGGCAGCGTATTATGCGACCTCAATGGAGTTCGCGGGACATTTCAGTGGCTTAAACAGGATGGACAGACTTTTCGCAATTGCGTTTGTGGCGGCCAATTTAGCGGTATTGGGCCGCGCTCAGAATCCCGCTCCCGCAGGGTCGGCGTCGGCGGCGCCGCCGCAAAATCCGGGTGCGGTAGTTGCTGCTTCGCCGGCGCCTGCCCCGGCACCGGTTTTCGAAACAAAGCTAGTGGTCAGCGTTCCGGAGCAGAAGCTAGCGGTCGTCGTGAACGATAAGGTGTACCGAACCTACAAGATCTCGACGTCACGGTACGGTGAAGGCGACGCTCTGGGGAGCTGGTGCACTCCGACGGGACACCTGGCCGTCGCCACGAAGATTGGCGGGACGGTACCAGTGGGAGGAGTCTTTCAAGGTCGACGGTACACCGGTGAGGTACTTTCGGTGAATGCACCTGGACGGGATCCGATCGTTAGTCGCATCATTTGGTTGCGCGGCCTGGATTATGCCAACAAGAATTCCTTTCATCGGTGCATTTATATCCATGGAACTCCACAGGAAGACATGTTGGGTAGGAAATCCAGTTATGGCTGTATCCGAATGCGTTCGAGCGACGTCATTGAAGTCTTCAATTGGATCACAGTTGGCACGGAGGTAGCGATCGTTGACAAGCCGATCAGTCGAGGTGTGAAAGAGCTGGCAGATGATAGGCGATTGATGGCGACGAATATGACTAAGACTGAAACGCGAACCGAACTGGTTCGGTAATCCGAGTCGTCTTAACCAAAAAACCGGGCTGGATGGCGGTCTCAGGTGTCGTCACCGCTCATAAGCGCAATCCTGATGCGTTGACCTTTGGGATGTAATTCCGGCATGGGGCCGGATAGCCCGAGCTGTACCGACCAGGGCGTCTCAAACCGGTTATTTCCCGAGTGTCTTCTTGATCCAAGCAATGTACTCGGGGCTACCGTGCTCGGGCCCAATCCACCGGAACGCATTGTTTAGTGGATCGTATTCGACTAGACCCTGCACGATAAGCTCGGCCGTCGCCTCGTCGTCCGCACTGGAAAGTCGTCTCATCTCGGGGTCGGTCTGTCGATGCGTAGGGTCATCCTGCTCGAGTCGGTTCATCCAAAACGCATCAAGCATAGATTTGATTTGGGGATTCATTTCAACCGTCTATTCATCAAGTTTTTCGCGAGGAGGTGGTGATTCAACTATGGTCAACCTAGAAGAAGAAGGGCTAACTCTGCCGGAGATTTGCTCCGGACCACACCCACCTCCTCTCGGTACGATAGATCGCGTGTTTCGTACGGGCTTATCTAGGAAGCTTGTTCGCAGGTCCCCTGCGACACCATGCGCAGGCTATCGTTAATAACAGCCTAGACGCTTCGGAGTTGGATCGCTTTACGCGAATTGGCAAGGTTAAACCGGCTGTTGTCCGCCTGAGACGGTTAGATCCCCACTTCGGCGGAAAGAAGGGAGCCGGCGATCCCTGAGCTAGCGCTGTGACATGCACCGTCCGACGCATGGGAGCGCGCTCCCCCGGGCAAGCGGCCATGAGCCAGTGTGCGTCCGAGTGGTTGACAGAAAGAAGTTCACCGGGTTGACTAAAAAAAAAGAAATCTTTTGTGGCGTGTACTTTTTTCTTGATGCACACAATATCTAGTGTTTAATGGGCCACGCTTGTGCTATATAATGGGTGATCGGGCGGTTTATCCCTGGGAAATCACAACTTAAGCACAGGATTTAGTCACGAAACGGGCAATTATTGACAACTTATTACCAGCGGAACCCAGATTTCAGGAGGGCCCCCTAGATGATCAAATTGAAAACAGGAGTCCGAACCAGTGATTTGAGGCCGCGCGGACGCAGATCGCGAGCGCGGAACGAGGGTGGCTTGAAGTTTCAGCGCTTTTTCAGCCAGGAAGGCATTTCACCCTTTGACGAGATCGAATGGGAGCGTCGCACCGCCGAGATTACGGATGACAGCGGGAAGGTGATTTTTCGTCAGGAGGATGTTGAGGTGCCCAAATCCTGGAGCGCACTCGCCACAAAGATAGCAGTGTCGAAATACTTTTATGGCGACATCGCGCATGGCACGGATCCGCACCAGGGGGGGCGCGAAAGCTCGGTTCGTCAACTGGTGCATCGAGTGACGCGAACGATCTCGGATTGGGGGCTGAAAGATGGTTACTTCAAGGAAGCAGCTTCCGCGGAGGTCTTTTACAACGATCTGACCTGGCTCTGCCTGAACCAGCATGGTGCATTCAACAGTCCGGTCTGGTTCAATGTCGGGCTCTACCAGCAATACGGGACCGGGAGAGGGTGTGGCCAGGGCAATTACTTCTTCAATCGCGATGCAGGAGAGGCGCAGCGAGCGCCAACGCAATACGAGTATCCTCAAGCCTCGGCGTGTTTCATCCAGTCGGTGGATGACACCATGGAAGACATCATGCGATTGGCGACAAGCGAGGCCATGCTGTTCAAGTATGGGAGCGGTACCGGGTCCGACCTGTCAACGCTGCGGAGCACGCGTGAAAAGCTCAGCGGAGGAGGTCGGCCGAGCGGTCCGCTTTCGTTTCTCAAGGTATACGATCAAGTGGCGAACGTCGTTAAGAGTGGCGGCAAGACCAGGCGAGCGGCCAAGATGAACACGCTCAAGGACTGGCATCCGGACATCGAAGAGTTTATTGAAGCGAAAGCCAAGGAAGAGAAGAAGGCCTGGGCGCTGATCGAGCAAGGGTACGACGGCAGTTACAACGGCGAAGCCTATGGCTCGATCATGTACCAGAACGAAAATCTGTCGGTTCGGGTCAGTGATGAGTTCATGAACGCCGCGATCGAGGGCAAAGAATGGTGGACCCGGAAGGTGGTCAGTGGAGAGCCATGCGAACGAAAGGACGCGCGCAGCCTGCTGCGGAAGATCGCCGAAGGGACGCATATCTGCGGTGATCCGGGGATGCAGTTCGACTCGACGATCCATAAATGGCATACATGCAAGGGCACGAGCCGCCAGAATTCGACGAATCCCTGTTCGGAATACCTGTTTCTGGATAACACGGCCTGCAACCTGGCCTCTCTGAACCTGATGAAGTTCAGGAGACCGGATGGCGCCTTTGACGTTGAGAGATTCAAGGCAGCGGTGCAGGTGTTCATCACTGCCCAAGAGATCCTGGTGGACAACGCGAGTTATCCGACCAAGGAGATCGCGGAGAACAGCCATATTTTCCGGACCCTGGGTCTCGGCTTCGCCAACCTGGGCGCTCTGATAATGAGCTATGGGCTAGGGTATGATTCGGATGAGGCGCGAGCATTAGCCGGGTCAATCACCGCCATCATGACCGGTGAGGCTTATGTCCAAAGCGCGCGGATGGCTTCCGAGATGGGGCCGTTTTCCGGGTATGGCGATGCCAGAGCGACCGGGTTCGCGAAGACGGTTGCGGAAGACAACGTGGACTCTATGCAGGAGGTGATCCGATTGCACCGCCAGTATTGTGACGCGATAGATGACTCGATCGAGTTTGGTTATCTCAAGAAAGAAGCGATCGAGATCTGGAATAGCGCGACAGCGCTCGGCAAGAGGGATGGTTTCCGGAATGCGCAAGTCACCGTTCTGGCACCGACCGGAACGATCGGGTTCCTGATGGACTGCGACACGACAGGGATTGAACCGGACATCGCGCTGGTGAAATACAAACTTCTAGCCGGCGGAGGTATGCTCAAGATTGTTAATCAGACGGTCAAGCCGGCCTTAGAGAAGTTGGGTTATGCGCCGGTTCAGATCGAGAAGATTCTGGCGCATATCAGTGATCATGACACGATCGAAGACGTTGTTATTCCGGAAAGCCATAGCGTCATCAGGAGTGGGCTGAAAGCGGAAGACCTCCCTGTCTTCGATTGTGCGTTCAAGCCGTTCAAGGGTGAGCGGAGTCTGCATTATCTGGGGCACTTACGGATGATGGCAGCCTGTCAGCCTTTTCTGAGTGGAGCTATCTCCAAGACTGTCAATATGCCGAATGATGCGACGGTGGACGAGATCACTGACACCTACATCGAAGGCTGGAGGTTGGGGCTGAAGGCGGTGGCGATTTATCGCGATGGATCGAAGCGCTCGGCGCCGTTGAATACGAAAAAGACCAAGGATATGGGTGCGGAAGAAACACCCGAGGCGACTGCTGAGACAGGAACCCTGCGGAGCAGAATTGCAGACCTCGAGAAAGAGATTGAGACGCTTCGCGCGGCGATGGAGCAGCCCTCGAGGAATCGAATGCCGGACACGCGCGTTTCCATTACCCACAAATTCGAGATCGCCGGTCACGAAGGCTATATCACTGTTGGCCTGTACCAGAACAGTCAGCCTGGGGAATTGTTTATCCAGATGGCGAAAGAGGGGAGTACGATCGGCGGGCTGATGGATACGGTTGCGACCCTGACCTCTCTAGCCCTGCAGTACGGGGTGCCCCTTGAAAGTCTGGTCAAGAAGTTTGCCTACCAGCGGTTCGAGCCGAGTGGATTCACCAAGAATCCGGATATACGCAACGCGACAAGCATTACCGATTACGTTTTCCGGTGGCTAGGATGCCAATTCATAAGAGGTTACAAGGAAGCCACGGCGCCGAGCCGGTCGCAGCCTGATTTGCCGATGAAAGAGATTGCCGATATTGAGAGAAAGGCGATCAATCGCCCGGTTGCAGAGCTGCCGCGGACGGCTGAGAAGGAAATCATCGATGTGATCACGAGCCGGTCGAACTCGGAGGGGACACTGGGTCAGGCGACGAATGGCAAGGGCTTGTCGATGAGTCACGCGGAGAGAGTTCGCGAGGCCTTGGGAAACATGTATATGGACATCAGCTGTTCGTATTGTGGCAGTACGAAAGTAATTCGCGCCGGAGCATGTGGGATCTGCACGGAGTGCGGCACGTCGCAGGGATGCAGCTAGCACCGGAACTTCCGGCTGAGCCGGAAAATTCCGCTGTTTTTGTGGTAGTTTCGGGGGGGAGCGCAAATAGCGCATAGACTAGGAAGCCCAGGCTAATGCCTGGGCTTCTGTTTGACGCTCAAGGCTTGCCCCTGGACTCTGATCTGCCGTAACATTGATCGAGTCTAAGAGACGCAGGAGTTGGGTTGGGTCTTATCGCAACTTCTCCCCCTTTTCCACTTATGCCACAAACCGCGCAGCCAAAGCATGTAGAAATGCACACAAGCCCCCAGGGGACTCAGCGAAGGCCAAAGCCGGTCTTCCGATTCTCTGTAGGTTACTTTCTGGGCGTGCTTGTTTTGAACATCCTCATCTCTCCATTCTTGGATCCGCTTCGAGGCGGGATTCTTATTGAGA
This sequence comes from Verrucomicrobiota bacterium, assembly GCA_019233825.1. Classification (GTDB taxonomy): domain Bacteria; phylum Verrucomicrobiota; class Verrucomicrobiia; order Chthoniobacterales; family JAFAMB01; genus JAFAMB01. Next base: position 13,026 of record JAFAMB010000080.1, read on the forward strand.
CGACGTTGATGACATTGGTTTTGCTGTTCGCCGTACTTTCTATCGCCGGTGGCCGGAGAGCGCTGGTGGGGGTTGTGCTGGTGGCACCTGCAGCGCTAGGAGAATGGTTAAGTTTTTGGCGGCCGGAGATGTTGATCTACGTGATGACCCGTGGAGCCGGCCTCTTGTTCATCGGGTTCGTAGTCGTTCAGCTCCTCCGCTTCATAGTGTATGCACCTCGCGTCGATTCTGAGGTTTTGTGCGCTGCTGTAGCAGGCTACCTGCTATCGGGGTTGGCATGGTCGCTTGCCTATTCTCTATTGGGCCGCCTGGATCCGAATTCCTTTGTTTTCACCCTTGGCCCGAAGTCCACCGAGTCTATGAAGGGTTTCACCGCCCTTTATTTCAGTTTTATCACGCTTAGCACTGTCGGCTATGGTGATATCGTCCCGGTGTCGGGTCCGGCGCGGATGCTGGCCATAGTGGAGGCGATGTTTGGTATGTTTTATGTGACGCTGCTGATCGCTCGCCTGGTCTCACTCTACTCCTCCAAAAGTCCGCTTGAAGCCGTAAACGGCGAGAAAATAGCAGGTAAGAAAAGAATCAGGTCCGAAAACTCACAAACAAGCAACAACAACCCGGAAGAATGAGGCCCATTTCGCTGATAAAAGGCTGGCTGCTGGTTCTGTCGGCTTTGTTGCTGGCGCCGGTGAACCTGTTCGCCTGGACCAATGGGGAGCTTTTAATCTGGATGGACGCGGACCGTGGCCATGCTCTCGAGGCGATTGCAAGGAAATTCGAAAAAGATTTTGGACTCAAAGTCACCATCGAGACACCCGAAAAGATTACAGACAGTTTCCCAATTGCTGCGCAAATGGCGAGAGGTCCCGACATTGTCGTCTGGGCGCACGATAAGGTCGGCGAATGGGCGGACGCCGGATTGATCGCTCCAATCCAGGTCTCTGAAGAACTTGGAAACAAATTTTTCCTGAAAGCCTGGCAGGCTGTGCTCCACAGTGACTGGATTTGGGGATATCCGTTGGCTTTGGAGACTGCGACTCTGATTTATAACAAGAAACTTCTCGACAGTCCTCCTCCTACGCAGCTTTCCGAGCTCGTATCGCTGAACGACAAAATCAAAAAGGAACATCCCGGAGTGACCACCATCCTCTGGGATTACAAGAGTTCCTATTACTCGTGGGGGATTCTGGCGAGTGCCGGCGCCTACGTTTATGCGAAAAACGGCCCAGACTACAACTTGAAGAATGTGGGGATTGGGAATCGCGGAGCAGTCAAGGGACTCTCTAAAATTGTGGCTTTGGTCCAGGCCGGTGTTCTGCCAAAGAGCGTCTCATACAGTGAGGTGGAGAATCTAATGGGACAAGGCAAGCTGGCCATGATGATCTCCGGGCCGTGGGCATGGTCGAACCTGATCAAGAATGGAATTGACTTCGGGGTAGCACCAATCCCTGGCGTGGACGAGAATGTGGGTCGTCCCTTTGTCGGGGTAACCGTGGCCTACCTCAATCGCTCGAGCCCAAACCAAGATTTGATCAAGGAATTTCTGGAGCGCTACGCGCTGACCGAAGAGGCGCTGAGTGTAATGTATCAGGCCAAGCCCACCGGCGTTCCAGCGCTCATCTCGCTGTACGAGAAGTTGGCTAAAGACAATCCGCTTTTGCGGGAGCTTAAGGCCGCGGTGGAATATGGTGAGGTTATGCCAAATATTCCTCAGATGGGTCGTTTCTTTAGTTCCGTAAGTGGAGCCCTACAAATCGCCACAGAGGGTAGAGCTTCTGCCAAGGCGGCGCTGCAGGAAGCCGAGACAAACATGCTACATCACTAGCGAGGCGGCGCCTCAGACCAACCAGATGTATTGGGTAGCTAGCGATCACAAATAGCTGCGGATTTGTGACTTGTGCCAGGAACTGGCGTTTGGTACTCGACGCGCACGCGGGTAAAGTTGCTCTTGATTCAACTCATTCGGGTTCAGCGCGTTATGCCGCCAGTTCCTGGAGAGCTAGCTGGAGCGCGGGATCAAGTGTACATTCATGGCTTTGATCATCGCTAGAACGCGGTCGTTCTCTTGGAGAGCCAATTCCTCACACGCCTGGCGGGTTAACAGCGCTGTTAACGGAATTCCACAATCGAGTTCGATGCGCCACATTGGTCCTTCGTGCATAAGAGATTTCACGATTCCGGGCAGCCGGTTTCTCGCACTGGCTGACACCGTTTCTAGGCTTTTCAGCAAGAGAACATCCTCCGCTCTAATGCAGACGAATGCTTCTTTGACATCGCTTGGGAAGTCTCTTGCTGCGGCGATCAGCCGGGCTTCTCCAGCTACGAGAGTAACGAGCTCCTCGTCCGCTTGCAGGACGCGAGCGCGCTGGACTGTCTCTACCGCAACGATCTTCGCTATTGCCGGTGTTAATGGGCGACGAAAGACCTCTTCGATTGGCCCGTGTTGAACGATTCGGCCTTCACTCACGATGGCGATTTCGTCACCAAGCGCGAGAGCTTCCATGCGATCATGAGTAACGAGCAGTACCGGAATGCTTAGAGAACTGAGAAGGTTACGCAGTTCACCGCGCAACGCCTCTCGGGTCGGTCCATCTAACGCTGAGAGTGGTTCGTCCAGCAAAAGCAACCGTGGTTGCGGTGCAAGCGTGCGAGCCAGAGCAACGCGCTGTTTCTGGCCGCCGGAAAGCTGGTGAGGATGGCGCGTCGCAAGATCTTGAAGCTGAAATCGCTCCAGTAGTTCTGAAGTGCGGAGCAGCTGTTCGTTGGCGGACAGACCGCGTAAGCCATAACGGATATTTCCCTCCACTGTCAGATGCGAGAAAAGCGCGTAGTCCTGGAACAGAAAACCGATTCGACGCCGCTGCGGTGGAATAAACATTCCATTATTTTGGTCTACCCAGGTCTCGCGGCCAAAGCGAATGACAGAGTTTGCGGAGCGTTCGAGTCCGGCGAGTGCCCGCAGGATCGTAGTCTTGCCAGCGCCCGAGGGGCCAAACAGGACGGTGACGGTTGGAGGATCGAGTCTGATCTGTAAATCAGCGTCGATCAGCGCACCGTTTGGAAACGTTTTCCGAAAGTGGAAGTTCAACGCGGCGACCATACCGCAAAAACCCTCCGTTGGAGTCCATAGGTGATCGCGAGCACCAGAAAAGAAAACAGCAGTAGCGCGAGAGAAGTCAGATTGGCGGCGCCATAGTCAAGCGCTTGCACTTGGTCGAATATAGAAATGGAAATTGTCCGGGTAACTCCCGCAAGATCGCCGCCGATCATCAAGACGACGCCAAATTCGCCAAGGGTGTGTGCGAAGCTGAGCACCATTCCGGTTAGGATCCCCGGCCAGGATAACGGCAAAATCACCCGGAGGAACGTTGCCAGCCAGCCTCTGCCAAGGCACCACGACGCCTCAATCAGACGCTGGTCGACCGTCGAGATCGCGGCTGTAAAGGGCTGCACCGCGAATGGCAGACTATAAAGCGCCGAGGCGATAAGAAGCCCCTGGAACGAAAAAGGCAAACCTCGTCCAGTGATCGCCTGATAAGCCTGGCCGATCGGGCTGTGCGGACCAATCCCAATGAGCACGTAAAAACCCAAGACCGTCGGGGGTAGAACGATGGGCAAGGTTACGACGGCTTCTACGAAAAACTTCCACCGCCATCGGGAGTAGGCCAACCAGGAAGCGAGTGGCAAGCCAAGAATCAACAACAAGAGTGTTGTCAGGGTCGATAGCCGCAAGCTGAGCTCAATGGCGCTCCAGTCCATCTTTCATTTTTCCGGTAAATAAAAGCCGTAGTGCTTCAAAACTTCGCGTCCATGGTCTCCCAGGATAAAGTCCCGAAAGGCACGGGCCATTTCGAGATTCCTCGATGATTTCAATATTATCCCTCCTTGTTTCATTTGGGGATAAGCATCTAGGGGCACCTGCCAGAATCGGCCTGCGTCGCGCATCTGGGGAGCAACTGCGAGCGAAAGCGCGAGAATGCCCACATCGGCGGCTCCGCTTTGCACAAATTGCGCAGTCTGCGCGATGTTTTCCCCGTAAACGAGCCGTGAAGCGACCTGGTCGTAAACGTTGAGTGCTTTCATTGCCGCCACCGCTGCGCGACCGTAGGGAGCGTGCTCCGGATTGGCGACCGCGATTTTACGAACCGACGGCTCCAACAACGATTTGATCCCAAGCTTGTCCACAGCTACCGGGGAATCTTTTAGCACCCAAACAACGATGCGACCAATTGCGTAAAGGAAAACGTCATCAGTGCCCAAGCCTTTTTCAGCCAGCTTCCGCGGGTAGTCGATGTCAGCCGAAAAGAAGAGATCGAAGGGCGCGCCGCTCTGAAATTGGGCGAAGAAGTTACCGGAAGAACCGTAGGTGACGTTGACTTTGGTCGCCGGATATTTTCCCTCAAACTCCTTTATCAAATCATCCAGTGCGAACTTCAGATCAGCTGCTGCAGCTATCGAAAGCCTGGTAGGAGCCGATTCCTTAACATCTGCGCCGGCGGCGAATGCGGGCCAGGCTGCTACCATTATTCCCGCGAACGCCAGGCAGGTTGATATATTGGCAAGGTGGTTTCGAAAATTCATCACATTTATCCCAAACCGCGGTTTCTGCCAGTTCAAGTAGATTTATTCGTTTCGCATGAGCCAGCGGACGGGGATCCTGGTTTGAGCGCGATTGGCCTAAGAGCACCAGCTGCGTTTTTCAGTTTTTCCGAACCGTCAACGCCTTAACTTGGCGTACGAGTCAAGAGCTTGCCGCGATCATCGAGCGGAGCCTCACCCAGGAAGTGCG
>JAFAMB010000052.1 GCA_019233825.1 Verrucomicrobiota bacterium
TAGTTAGAGCCTGTTGCGAATGCATTCCTCGATAGATTGGCCTGGCACGCTCTTAAAAAATCCACAGCGATTGTTAGCCGGGAAACGGCGGCGAAGCCGAGACAGATATGATAGCCTAGGCTGAGCTTGCGAGGCCTAGGAACAGGTAGCCCAAAGACGTCGAGCGCTCGCAAGGAACACGGTGTTCGCTCGCTGAAAAGCACCCGCGCAGCGGGTTGGAGGGGCTGAAGGCGCGGAAGATTGGACCGGCTGCACCACCCTGCGCGGCTGTTTGGAATGGAAATAGCGGAGATGGGTCAAATTCGCAAATTCGAATTCCGGTCCGACGAATTGTACGAACGACCCATTTCGCAACAGGCTGGCCCGGAACCCCGAACCCCAAGCTCCGAACCCCGAACGCCTTCCTACCGATTCTGGCTGGCGAACTGAGCAAGCTCGTCCGCCTTTTTGTTCAGATAGTCGGCGAACCGTTTCTGTTCGTCCGGACTGAGTTCGCCTCCGAGTTTTTCGCCTTTAGTCTGGAGTTCCCGGGCGCGTTGGATCACGGTCTCGTACTTGGTCATATCGCCCTGCTTCATTGCGTGATAAGCCATTTTGAAGTCGCTGATGTACGCATCATAACTTTGCAAATATTCGTTGGCAGACTGGCTACTGAGCGTCGGGCGACCCTCTGAATTGGCAGCAGAAGGAGAAGAGCTCGGAGAAGGTGTAGGCGCGGCCGGAGTTGCAGAAGGAGAAGAGGTCGTAACCGGAGTTGCTGTCGGACTGCTCATGGGCGTTGCAGTCGGGTTGGTGGCAGGTGTCTCAGCAACTGTCGGAGAAGACAAAGGGGTAGCACTGGAAGCAGGGCTCGGAGATTGACCGGACGGTTCGGCCGGTTTTTGCTCACATGCCGTGACAAGAAAACTGGCCACCACTATGGGAAAGAAAAGACGCGTTTTCATGCCACTAGATACCGACGCACGAGCGCAAGGGTTATTCAAGGCGAGATGTTGAGGGGCAGTTAATCGGGCATTTTGCAAGAAAAGAGCGCTTCGAGGAGTCTCGACCTACCGGATTTTTTATCGCGAAAGATCTGTCTGGCTGAGAATTCGGAATCCCTCTCCGGCCAGGACCGACCAACCGCACTCTTGATCATCCAAGTGAAGCGCCATGGCCGAGCGCCCGTGAGGTCGAATGAGGATCGGGTAACAGACCTGAATGTTTACCTCCGCCATTAGAAGGCTCTGGAGCATCCGCTTTAAATCGGTGGCAACTTCCTTCATTTCCACGACCAGGATTTCTGAAATGCTGTAGGCGATTTCGTGCAGGTCGAAGATGCTTTCGACGGCGTCGGGATCGCTCGCGACAATCCGAACAATCGCAGAATCGGTCGAATCCTGGGAGTTCAAAGCGAGAACATGAACGTCATTTGCGTTGAGGAGTTTTACCACCTCCAGCAGCGCTCCGACCTTATTTTGCAGGAAGATCGAGAACTGTTTAACTGTCGGTCCTGAAGTCGTTTCCTTAACCTTAGGCACATCCGTTGGCATGAAGTTGGCCAGGAGATTTTATTTGTAGGAGTAAATCAAGCAAAAGGTGGCGGGCTGGCCCTCCTGTAACGCCACTTTCACGTAGTATAAACCACTTGCATCTGGACTGAAACCGGCAGCAGCGCGGCCGCTAAACTCGTATGGTAAATAGCTGACAGGTTTTCCGTTATCCTCGAAGACCGATAATTTGAGCCTTTCCGCCTTTTGGCCGGTCGATGCGGTGAACCAATAAGAGTTGCCGCTGTAGAGGTTCACGGCGACAACCTCCGGATGATCCTTGGAAACCCTTCCGAAGACGTTGCCATCCCGGATTTTGAATCCGTCGTTTTGAAAAGCCCCAGCAAAATCGATGACGTCACTGCGAGCCGCGACCTGATCGTCTGTATCCGCAAAGCATTGAGCAAGCATGACAACATAGGCGGCCAGGACCATTAAAATGAGGTGAATCATTCTGAAGCTCCGATTTCTTTCGTCAGTTTCGATGCGGCATTATTGAGCTCTTTTACCTCCTCGATAGTGGGGACGTGGTCGGCCGGAAAAGAAACCATCTTTTGAATACCGTTGAGATTGCTGTTAACGCTTTGGACCAGAGGATCGTTGCGAATTTTTTCGGGTAGCTGGGTCAGTTTGCCTTTGAGATAGCTGACCAGGGCCGGCTGTCGCAATAGTTTTGCGTCCTCAGGATTGTAGTTTTCGATAATGAGTCCGGTGACCACCTCCGTTCCGCGAATCCAACCTCCAATGCTCACCAGGGTGATTAGATCCGTATCGCGATTCTCCACTAAGGCTTTTTTCACCTCGTTCTGGGTGGCTTCGAGCTCCTCGTTCAATTGATCCCACGCGTTATTTTCAGCGAATTGCGTGATACTCTGACCTCGGGCCAGAACGCTTTGAGAAACACTGAGTTTCTTCGCCAACGCCAGGACGTCTTTGCCGACGTTCTTTACCTGTTGACCGTCATGCGCTTCGACGGCGATGTATCCGTCGGCGATGAGCGCACCGAGATTCAGCGCCATTTGGGCGCGGTCTGTGGATTTGATCGAGATCGGCGGCCGGTACTGAGAGGTCCAGTTCGGTTTAGCTCCTTTTTCGATTGCTTTAAAAAATTCGCCTGGTGTTGGGACCGTCAGAGCGTCGACCGAAATCGCGTTTTTCAGTTCATCGGGAGAAAGTGGAACGTCCGAGACCATCTGGGGCTCGGAAGGTTGCTGATCAGCCAAGGCCGCAGCGGTCGAAACTAACGCAATTACGCTCACTGCGAGCCATTTCCGCAAGAGGGGCATAGACGGCAGTTTACCAATTGAAAGTCGCGTGTCCAGTCCCGCCTGTGTCAGGCGGCTGCTTTGGAGGGCCGGTAGGGCGAAGCTCCGCCTGAGCCGCGGGACCTGGAGGCGATAGGGACGCGCTCCCGCGCGATCCGAGCTCGCACGTCTAAGAAGGATGAACACGGACCCTCCGGTAAGCCCCGAAGTCGGATTCCCGAAAAGACGGTTTGAAACGCGCATGCCCGGTCGCGCGGGAGCGCGCCCCTGCCGGAGTGGGCGCGCGACGACCCGTAGAGCGGGGCGGCATGCTCGTCGCGCGGCTCGAGCCTCGCCCTACCGAGCTTCACCCTACCAACGCAGCCCTACCGCGTTTCGACCGGACAACTTTTCACTTGTCGAATTTGGGTTGCCCCTTGATGGTGTGTGTTCTCATGAAGGTGCACGTGATCGTGATGCCGAAGCAGAGCGTTTTGGATCCGCAAGGGGTTGCCGTGCGAAATGCGTTGAAGGATGTCGGACTGGAAACGGTCGAAAGCGTGCGAGTCGGAAAGTTCCTGGAACTGGAATTCAAGACACCACCCGGTGAAATGAAACTGGAAGAGATTTGCCGTGATCTCCTATCGAACCCTGTCATCGAGGATTACAGAATCCAATATCATTCAACGGCCGAGGCATCAGAATGAAGATCGCGGTCGTTCAATTCCCAGGTTCAAATTGCGACCAGGATTGTTTGCGCGCCTTAACAGACGGTCTGAGCGTCCCGGCCGAATATCTGTGGCACAAAAAGACTTCGATCTCCGGTTTTGATGCGGTCGTATTGCCCGGTGGATTTTCATATGGGGACTATCTCAGATGTGGAGCGATTGCCCGCTTTTCTCCGATCATGAGAGCCGTCGTGCGCGCCGCGAAGGAGGGTATGCCTGTGATCGGAATCTGTAATGGGTTCCAAATATTGTGCGAGGCCGGGCTCCTGCCGGGAGCACTGATCCGGAATCAATCGCTCCGCTTTGTCTGCGAGCTGGTTTGGTTGCGGGTAGAAACGGACGAGACTCCTTTCACGGCGAGACTGGGCAGAGGGAGCCTGTTGCGGATGCCGGTGGCGCACGGGGAGGGTTCTTACCTCGCTGACGAAGCGACACTTGCGACGCTGCGGTCGAACGGACAGATCGTGTTTCGCTACGTCGACGAATCAGGCAGAGTCACTCAGGAATCAAATCCAAACGGATCGATGCTGAACATCGCCGGTATCTGCAATGAAGCCCGAAACGTAGTCGGGATGATGCCGCATCCGGATCGCGCTTGGGATCGGAGGCTGGGCAGCGAGGATGGAAAGTTGCTTTTCGAGTCGCTGGTCGGAACGTTGGAATCCGCTGGGGCCGGATAAATGGTCACACTGATTACACCGGAGTTAATCCGCGATCACGGTTTGTCGGAGTTGGAATATGAACGGATCAAAGCGATCCTGGGCCGGGAACCGAACATTACCGAACTTGGCGTTTTCTCGGTGATGTGGAGTGAGCACTGCTCTTACAAGAACACGCGGCGCGAACTTAAGAAATTTCCAACCACGGGGCCACACGTCCTGGTGAGGGCGGGAGAAGAAAACGCGGGAGTCGTCGATATCGGAGACGGTTGGGCTGTCGCCTTTAAGATGGAGAGTCACAATCACCCTAGTGCGGTCGAGCCGTTCCAGGGTGCGGCGACTGGGGTCGGGGGGATCATCCGTGACATTTTCACGATGGGCGCTCGTCCGGTGTTCCTCCTGGACTCTTTGCGGTTCGGTCCAGTTGAAGGAACCTCTCCAGGAGCGAAAAACAACCGGCGGCTGTTTGCAGGAGTGGTGGCCGGAATTTCGCATTACGGAAATTGCATCGGGGTGCCAACGATTGGTGGCGAAGTGTACTTCGACGAATCCTACGAGGGGAATCCGTTGGTGAATGTATTCTGCCTTGGGATCCTTCGTCATGAACAGATTGCTCGAGGTGCTGCCAAGGGGGTCGGGAACCCTGTCTTTTATGTCGGATCAGAAACAGGGAGGGATGGCTTGGCGGGGGCAACGTTTGCATCGCGGGATTTGACGGATGAATCGAAGGAGGACCGGCCGGCGGTTCAAGTTGGCGATCCGTTCAAAGGCAAACTGCTGCTGGAAGCATGCCTCGAACTCCTTGCTAGCGGTTGCGTGACCGGGATTCAGGATATGGGGGCCGCAGGACTGACCTGCTCAACATGTGAGACTGCAAGTCGCGGCGGCACGGGGGTGCAAATCGATTTGGCACTGGTGCCGCAGCGGGAACCAGGTATGACGCCGTACGAAATTCTTTTGAGCGAATCTCAGGAACGGATGTTGATCATCGTTGAACGCGGTCAGGAGGCGAAGGTGAAGGAGACCTTTGAGAAGTGGGATTTGCCGTATGCGCTCGTGGGTGAGGTCACCAATGACGGGATGATGCGAGTGTTGAATCATCGGCGGGTTGAGGTGGAGATCCCGGCTGCCAAACTCGCAAATGACGCGCCGGTCTACGAGCGGGAGTTTGTTCCAGGGCCGCGTGTGCCGGAGTTCCGGATTGAGGAGATTCCGTCGGTTGATCTACAACAGAGCCTGGTCCAGCTTTTGGGGCATCCGACGATAGCTTCGAAAAACTGGGTGTTCCGCCAGTACGATCATACCGTTCGGGCTGGAACAGTGGTCCTGCCTGGATCTGATGCGGCCGTATTTTACGTCCGGGAAGCGGGCAAGTATCTTGCGGCGACATGTGATTGCAACGGTCTTTATTGCAAATTGGATCCGCGTGAGGGGGCCCGTATTGCCGTCGCCGAGGCCGCCAGGAATCTGGTGTGCACAGGTGCAACGCCTCTGGCAGTGACAGATAACCTGAATTTTGGGAATCCGTATCATCCGGAAAATTTCTGGCAACTCCGCGAAGCCGTCGAAGGCCTGGCTGAAGCCTGCGGCAAGTTCGGCACGCCGGTCATCGGTGGGAATGTCAGCTTGTATAACCAGAATCCAAGCGGCGCAATCGATCCTACGCCAACGGTGGGGATGGTTGGCCTTGTTGGCGATGAGCGCTGGATCACCCGGCAATATTTTCGCGACGCGACTGACGTGATTTATCTGATTGGTCCGATTGGCCATGAGATTGGTGCCGGCCAATATCTTGCAATCGTGCACGGCCGAAAAACGGGTTTGCCTCCGCGATTGAATTACCAGTTGGAAATGGGCGTACAGGCTGCGGTACGCACGTTGATTGAACGGGGACTTGTCAAGAGCGCTCATGATTGTTCCGAAGGCGGTCTAGGAGTTGCGCTGGCCGAGTGCTGTATTTCCGGTGAGCGAAACATCGGTGCATCGGTGCGGTTGGGTCATCGGCCCATGCGCTTTGATCAGGTCCTTTTCAACGAATCCCAATCGAGAGTGATCATCTCAGTGCGCGCGGAAGATGCCGATGCGACGGAAGCGGTGTGCGCTGCGGCGGAGGTGCCTTTTGCCCGACTGGGGGAAGTTGGCGGACCGGATCTCATCGTGTCAACTGAGCAAGAAATGGTGCGGTGGGACGTAGCCCAACTTCATCAAACATGGTATTTTTCTATTGAGCGCGCGATGTGTGCCCATGAAACGTGAACAAATCAGATAAACCACGACACGAATGCGGCGTTTTTGCCGTTTATGGTCATCCGGACGCTGCTCTTTTGACCTACTATGGATTATTTGCGTTGCAGCATCGTGGGCAAGAGAGCGCCGGAATGGTGACGGCGGAAGGCTCTAACAAGCCATTTAACATTCACCGTGGTATGGGCTTGGTTTCTCAAGTCTTCCAGGAGAAAGATCTACATCAGCTGCGGGTAGGCACTCGATCGATCGGTCACGTCCGGTATTCGACCAGCGGATCGAGCACTCTGAAAAACGCTCAGCCGTTGGTTGTCGATTGCGTGCGGGGCCAGTTGGCAATTTCGCATAACGGAAATTTAGTGAACGCGGCGGTGTTGCGCGAGGAGTTGGAAGCGAGCGGGTCGATTTTCCAGACAACGGTAGACAGCGAGATCATTCTGCATCTTTTAGCCAGGCCTACGGGACGGCAGAATGTGCTGAGCGCCTTGCGGCAGGTGCAGGGCGCTTTCTCGTTCGTTTTGATGGGAGAACAAGAAATCATCGGTGTCAGGGATCCGTTTGGTTTTCGGCCACTGGTGCTGGGCAAACTGGATGACGCGTTTATCCTGGCGTCAGAGACCTGTGCCTTCGATCTCATTCACGCTGACTACATTCGCGAGGTTGAACCTGGAGAGGTCGTTATTATTAGCGACGACGGGATCAGGTCGGAATGGCCGTTTAAGGAAGAGCGCAAAGCCTTTTGCATGTTTGAGTATGTCTATTTTGCGCGTCCTGACAGCCTCATTAACGATCGGAATGTTAGCAAGGTCCGAGTGGCGATGGGGCGGGAACTGGCCAGGTTGCATCCGGTGGATGCAGACATCGTGGTGCCTGTGCCGGACTCCGGGAACTACGCTGCGCTTGGTTTCAGTCACGAGTTGAATATCCCGTACGAGCACGCCTTTGTACGAAACCACTACATCGGCCGCACATTTCTTCAGCCGACGCAGCTGATCCGAGATTTCAATGTCCGGGTGAAACTGAATCTGATCAAAGAGTTAGTGACGGGTAAGCGGGTGGTGGTCGTCGATGACTCCGTCGTGCGTGGGACAACGGCGAGGGCGCGAGTAGTAAATCTCCGCGAAGCGGGCGCGAAAGAAGTTCACCTCCGGATCAGTTGCCCGCCGCACAAATTTGCGTGCTACTACGGCATCGATTTTCCCGACCCGAAAAATCTGTTGGCAAACCAGTTCACTGCCGGTGAGATGGCCAAATATCTTGGGGTCGACTCGATCGGTTACCTGGATGTTGAGGGGATGGTCAGGGCGACGGAATTACCAGTGAACGAATTCTGTCTGGCTTGTTTTAATGGCGACTACCCCGTACCAACCGATCCTGAGCTGGACAAGTTTATCATCGAACGTCGCAAGGCCCGTTCTCGTTTATTGAGTGAAGCCGGCACGCATCCCCAGCTTTTTGCGGGATTGAAATGAGAAAGGTTGAGAAGCAAAAGGCGTACGCTGCTGCCGGCGTCGACCTAGAGCTTGGCAATCGTGTCAAGCGGGGACTCCACGAAAGGGTTCGGACGACTTTTGGTCCCGAAGTCCTGGGACGGGTCGGCGGATTTGGCGGACTGTTCAGGGCGGATTTCCGCGGGATGAAAGAGCCGGTTCTCGTCTCAAGCATCGATGGCGTTGGTACAAAGCTAAAAATAGCGATCGCGCTGGGCAGGCATGCATCGGTCGCTCAGGATCTCGTGAACCACTGCATCAATGATATCGCGGTCACCGGCGCGCGCCCTTTGTTTTTTCTAGACTACATCGGAGCTGAGCGCCTCGACCCTTTGGTCTTTGATCAATTGATTTCCGGATTCACCAAAGCATGTAAAGAGGGCGGATGTGCCTTGATTGGTGGAGAAACTGCGCAGCTTCCGGACATGTATCACACCGGCGAGTATGATCTGGCCGGCTGCATCATCGGTTTAGTGGATCGGACCAGGCTCCTGGATGGCAGCCGAATCGTACCCTCGGATATAGTGATTGGTCTGCCTTCGAACGGCTTGCACACGAACGGATATTCCCTGGCTCGGAAAGTATTATTGAATAAAATGCGGTTCGATCTCCTCCAAACAGTGGGCGGCCTCTCAAGACCGCTTGGGGAGGAACTGCTTCGGATCCACAAGAATTATCACCCTGTCATGGCCGCTATTCCGCAGGGACGAATCAAAGGTGCTGCACATATCACCGGTGGTGGCTTGGGTGACAATTTGTCGCGGGTACTCCCGGCCACTTGTGACGCTTTGGTGGATACATCTTCATGGAAGGTTCCGGCCATATTCCGGCTGATCCAGAGGGGCGGCGGGATTTCAACTGCGGAGATGTACGAGGTTTTCAACATGGGGATTGGAATGGTTCTGGTGGTTTCGAAGCATCATGCACCTGAAGTCCTGGCGCTCTGCAAAGGAAAGGTGATTGGACAAATCACCCCCGGATCTGGCAGAGTGTTGCTCGATTGAGCATGTGGAGATGGCTATTGGCTCGAGGGCGTAAAATCTGGGGTGTGAGCCTCGGCGCGGGGCTTTTAGGAGCGGTTGTTCTGGCGGTGCGATATGCGCTGCGGCCGAGCGCAAAGCCGAAGCTCCCGGACGCGATTTCGCCCGCGATCTTTGCTACCAGAGTATTCTATTCGAGTCGGGGCCAGGTGGTTTATCATGAGTCGGGTCAGGGGGGGCCACTGGTGTTTCTCCACGGCGTTTACGTAGGGGCGTCTTCCTACGAATGGTCAAAGGTGTATCCGCATTTCGCGGAGGCTCATCAAGTGCTGGCCGTGGATTTGCTTGGATTTGGAGAATCTGAGCGCCCCAATCCAGCCTTGTCACCGGCCGATCATATCCGAGTCTTGACAGAATTGCTTCGCGCGAAATGTGGCGGAGAACGAGCTGCGGTCATTGCCAGCGGTCTTAGCGCCGGGTTTGTTACGGTGCTGGCCGCGCAGCACCCTGATCTGATCCATCGATTAATTTTTCTGATGCCGAATGGCGTGGCGGACTTCGGGAGGCGCCGCGTGCCGAAACCTTATGGCCTGTTCTCCAGGATTCCAGTGGTAAACAAGGCGTTTTATCGGCGTTACCTGTCCACGCGGATTCAGGTCCGCGCCTGGTTGAAAAGTTTCGGATTTGCGGAACCGGAAAAAATCACCGACGAGGTGATTGAAGTGCTGACAAACTGCGCCCGGCAATTCGGAGCCGAGCGAGCCATTTTGCAGTGGATGTCGCGACGATTCAATCTCGAGCTGGAAAAACGATTAGAGGAATTGTCGCAACCGGTGACGTTGATCTGGGGCGAGAAGGCGGTATACCCGCCTCTGGAATCGGGGTACCGCCTGCAGCCTCTGGCCAAACAATGTAACTTGGTCGTACTGGAGAACACCGGGTTGTTGGTGCCGCTGGAATCGCCCAAAGAGGTGGCTGACGCGCTGGCCAAGGAATTGGATCCAACGATTCGCATTTATACGGCGGGGTAGGGGGAGTGCCAGTGCCAGCGTAAATTCCAACCACATGAGTGCGCAGTTCCTTATCGTCGACGGCCACAGCATCATTTTCGCGTGGCCAGATCTGCGGGCGTTGCACGACCAGAAAACTGCTTCGGCGCGAGAGCGACTCGTCAAGATTCTAACCGAATATCAGGACTTCACCGGGGTAAATGTTGTGTTGGTGTTCGATGGCAGGGGGCCCGTGATCAGTCAGGAGACGGAGCCGGGCGGAATCCAGGTCTTCTATTCGAGCACCGGGCAGACCGCAGATGACATCATCGAAAGACTGGTCGCAAAGTACGGGCAGTTTTACTCTATCACCGTCGCGACATCCGATCTCCTGGAACAGCAAACCGCGATTGCATTCGGTGGCCACTGTGTGAGCGCCGAGGGTCTACGCAACTTGGTCGATGATGCGCGCCGCAGCTTTGCGCGTGAATTGAAGCGACGAAAGAAAGAAGCGAAGTAGGAGTGCCAGAGAGAGTGTCAGTGTCAGTCCGGTGTCAGTTGGTTGCTGGAGCAATCACTCAGGTGCGTGTACAACCTCAATAATTCTTGGGGCAAATTGTCGCCTTCGGGTGGCTTCGGCGCTGATTTGGCCGATGGTCTACTTCTGTGCTTCTTGGATGACCGGCGTAACACTCCACACTGACACCCTCTCTCTCTGACACTGACATTGGCACTGGCACTCTCTCTGACACTCCTTGCAAATTAGCCGGGGAACGACCAGGTTCCGTTATGGCTGAACTCATTCCATCGGTGTTCTCGAGGCGAAGATTTCTGCGCGCTATTGCGGTCGCGGTCGCGCCGGTGACGTTTCTTGCCCGGGTCCGAGCGGCCTTGGGGAAAGAGATCGGGCTGGTAGTTCTGGAGCCGACCCCGGCCGCAGGCGAGCAGTTGGTATTGACGCCGGAAGAAACGGCCGGTCCTTTTTTTCGACCGAATTCACCGCTCCGGAGTAACTTTCGAGAACCTGGGGTAAACGGGCAGCCCATGATTGTAACCGGCTTTGTTCTCGATCGGAGCGGGAAACCGATTCCAGGCGTTCTGCTGGATTTCTGGCATGCTGATGGGAACGGCGAATACGATTTGCGCGGTTTCCGTTGCCGGGGGCACCAGTTCTCAGATTCCGAAGGGCGGTACACGTTGGAGACAGTCCTGCCGGGCCTGTATCCCGGGCGAACCCGGCATTATCACGTCAGGCTTCAGGCGGCTCACGGCCCAGTATTGACGACGCAGCTGTACTTTCCTGGTGAGGCCAGAAACGAAAGCGATTCGTTATACAGGCGCGACTTGTTGGTCAAACTCCGGGAGTCTAAGGCAGGGCAGGTAGCTACCTTTAACTTCGTTTTGTAGGCCGTATCGCGGCGTAGTAGGGTCGCGCTCCCGCGCGACCGGGGGGTGAAGCGAATCGACGGCGTTCACGCGTGCAACCCCGGTCGCGCGGGAGCGCGACCCTACCGCGGCCCGTCGCTCAGCCCTAGGTAGGTAGGTAAACGCAAAAAGAAGGACTAGCGCTCGTAAGGAACACGGTGTTCGCTCGCTGAAAAGCACCCGCGCAGCGGGTTGGAGGGGTTGAAAGCGCGACAGAAGGCTAACCAGCGTGCAAAAGACCCGCGATCGATGGATTGATGCGGGTTGGGCTTCCGGAAGTGAAACAGAAGGATCGGGTGCGCTACGCGAAGACAAAACTCCTCCTGAGATTCGATCTGTCCCTTCCTACGTCATGAGCTTTCACCTTGTCTTAGGCGTTCGAGAATGAAACTTGGCACTTTTTGGGGCTGGTCAAACCGCATTATTTCGCCCTTCCATAGCGTCGGGCGGGGAAGCTTCAAAGAGAGCGGATTTTTGGGTGGGTCGGGTAACTTAGTTTCCTCGAAAGCAGGCCCCTCCTTGCCGAAATAACGATTCATGAAAGCGGTAATCGTATCGACCCGAATGGGCGAGGCGGTGATGCAACCCGTGGAATCGGGTTTACCGCTGCTCCCTTGAGGGTGGATTCTTATGGTTGGATTGTAGGATGGTCTTGCTTTGCCAGGTGAGTAGTCACTCTGTCTACTATTGGAGTTGCGTTCTTGTGTAGACGACCACGGTGTTTACCCCCTCTTTCTTAAATTTTCGGGATGGGTCAGGCGCCTCTAGAACCAGCTTCTGGTCCGTTAAAGATTTGATAATAAGGACAAATGTTTCACCGTCTCTCTCCTCGATTAGTTTGCCATCGCGGATTGTCCAAGTAAAATGCCCCGGGGTAGGTGCGGCTGATTGGTATTTTCTGAGTTCCCAGTGGCCGTTTGGTAGAAAGGTGACGATTTTTGTGTCAACCCAGGAACCGATGATTTTTCTGGACAAGAAGTCATCGGATGTCTTTGCATTGGCAGGCGCGAAGGCGCTTGTTGCCGCTATGCTGTAGCATACGGCACTAGCAATAGTTAGCCACTTGTTCATGTTGGCTATAGAGTTGTATTGTGAGAGTTTACCAAATCTTTGATTACCCAATTACCTGTGAACCCAAAGTTGAAGTCTTGCGTTCCTTGGATTCTGGTTCTGTTTCCCCAGAGGTCGTAATCGTACTCGGTGACTAGACCTTAAGGAAGCGCGATTTAAATGCGCAATCGGAACAAAAAGCTCGAAATGCGCTTAAATACTTGGTTTGCTGGGAAGTGAAAAAGCTAACCAGACCAAGGAAGAAAGGCATTTCGAGTGAGTGGAAGTTATCCTAAAATCCTGCGTAATCGCAAGCACCGAATTGAGCGTCGTTTGGATCCCAAACGACGATGGAGTGAACAGCCGGCTCCGATGTTAAGTGCCAGCAATATTCATTTCGAGATGGCCGAACGAGATAGGGCGGTCAATTACGGTGGCATCGGCGCTATCCACCTGATGGGTCAGCGGCTGGGCTTAGCTGAGGAGATCGATGGGCGGGTACAGCTGCTCAAACGACATCTACCCTATCATGAGAGCGATCATGTGCTGAACTTGGCCTACAATGCGCTCTTAGATGGCCAGCGGTTGGAAGATATCGAATTGCGGCGCAACGATGAGGCTTTTCTGGATGGCTTGGGCGCACAAACGCATTCCGGATCCGACAACCAGCGGAGATTTCACCCGGCGCTTTGACCAAGAGGCCATTGTGGATTTGATGGAAGCCATCAACAGCACTCGGCCGCGGGTCTGGGAAGAGCAGCCCTCGGGCTTTCTTTCCCACGCCTTTATTG
>JAFAMB010000007.1 GCA_019233825.1 Verrucomicrobiota bacterium
AGACCCAGCCCGGAGTCATCCCCCGTCCAGCCATAGCAGGCGGCTCGGGCGAGGCTCCCCCATGTCACAAAGAAGCTCCTCCAGTTGCGGCGTTCAACGCTGAACCGTCGAGAGCGAGTGACGGGGCCGGTGGACCTGCGCTCACCAGAAAACAGATAATCCCCTTGCTAATTCCCTATTTGTATATAGAGAAGTAGTTAAAATGCCAACAGCCTTAACTTTGAATCCTTCGGAAATCCGTTCTCTTTCCGCAGAGTTTGAATCTGCTCCACCGGCCGAGATGCTGCGGTGGGCATTTGAGCTGTTCGGTAACGAGGCTGCCATCGGAACCAGCTTTCAAGGCGCCGGCCTCGTCACCATTCATCAGGCGGTGACCGCTGGAATTCCGCTGCCGGTCTTCACCATCGATACCGGATTGCTTTTCGAGGAGACGCTGGAACTGAAGACGCGCCTGGAGCGGTTTTTCGGTATTGTGATCGAATCCCTGGTACCGGAACTCAGCGTGGAACAACAGGCCCACGAGATTGCTCCAGACCTGTGGATCAGCAACCCGGATCTGTGTTGCACGTTGCGTAAGGTCGAGCCCCTCCAGAAGAAACTTGGCCGGCTCGAGGCCTGGATTACCGGCCTCCGCCGCGACCAGTCGGCCGGAAGGTCCAAGACCCAGATTTTGGAGCTCTATCAATTTGATCGGCTCCGGGAGAAAAACATCTTGAAGGTTAATCCGCTGGCCCGATGGTCTCGGGTCGAGGTGTGGGATTATATTCGGCTTCACGGCATCCCCTACAACCCTCTGGTCGATCGCGGATTTCGAAGCATCGGGTGCTACCCATGTACGAGGGCAGTAATCTCAGGACAGGATGAGCGAGCGGGACGCTGGACTGGATTTGACAAAACCGAATGCGGTATTCACACGTTCTTAGGTGAAAACATCTAAAAATGGAATTCAGCAACACGCACCTCGATGCTCTTGAAAATCAAAGCATTTACATATTGAGGGAGGCCTACCGTAAATTCAAGCGGCTGGCTATGCTATGGAGCGTCGGCAAGGACTCCTCGGTGATGCTTTGGTTATTGCGGAAAGCATTTTTCGGCCATGTACCGATTCCCTGCGTGCATGTCGACACAAGCTATAAGCTTCCCGAGATGATCGCCTTTCGGGATCGGCTCGCAAAGGAGTGGGGCATTAATCTCATTGTCGGGCAGAATCGCGCCGTATTGGACCGTGGCGAAACGTTCCCGAACGGCCGGATTACGCGTGTCGAATGTTGCAGCTTTCTCAAAAGGGATGCGCTTCAGGCGATTATTGAAGAAAAAGATTATGAGGCTGTAATTGTCGGCATCCGGCGCGACGAAGAAGGAACGCGGGCGAAAGAGCGGTATTTCTCGCCCCGCGACAAAAACTTCGAGTGGAATTTTAAGGATCAGCCACCGGAACTGTGGGACCAGTTTAAGACCGACTTTGACCCGGGGACGCACATCCGGGTTCACCCGCTGCTGCACTGGACCGAAGTAAACGTGTGGGAATATATCGACCGCGAGAACATCCCGGTCGTTGATCTTTACTTTTCAAAACATGGGATGCGGTATCGAAGCTTGGGCTGCGCACCCTGTACGAAACCGGTCCAGTCGCGCGCCCGCACCGTTCCGGAGATCATCGCGGAGCTCCGCAACACCAAGACTGGGGAGCGGAGTACTCGCGCTCAGGACCAAGAGGCGGAAGACGCGTTCGAACGGCTGCGGGCAAGCGGGTACATGTGAGCACTCCGGAGGCGAAGTCAAATCCAGGCGCTCACGCGCTACGCATCGTGATCGTTGGGCACGTCGATCACGGGAAGTCGACCCTGGTAGGGCGCCTTTTGCATGACACCGGCTCCTTGCCCGATGGTAAATTCGAGCAGATTCAGGTTGTCTGTCGCCGACGTGGCATGCCGTTTGAGTGGGCATTCCTATTGGATGCGCTTCAAGCGGAACGAGACCAAAACATCACTATCGATGTCTCACAAATCTGGTTTCGGTCAGCAACCCGTTCTTACGTTATTATCGATGCGCCGGGGCACAAAGAGTTTCTCAAGAACATGGTTACCGGCGCTGCCGACGCGGACGCGGCGTTGCTACTGATTGCTGCGAACGAGGGAGTGCAAGAGCAAAGTAAGCGGCATGCTTATCTGCTGAGCATGCTAGGCGTTAGTCAAGTGATCGTCCTGATTAACAAGATGGATTTGGTGGATTATTCCGAGTCTGTTTACCTTCGGATTGAGGCAGATTACCGCGAATTTCTCGCTAAGCTCGGGATCCAACCCCTCCGGTTTATTCCAATCGCGGCTCGTGATGGAATGAATTTGACCGAACCGTTGAACGATGTCGCGAAGTGGTATTCGGGCCCCACACTTTTGCGCGCGCTCGACGAACTCACTCCTCCGGACCCGGAAGCTGAGGGCCCCCTGCGGTTTGCCGTTCAGGACGTCTACCGATTTGACGAGCGCCGGATTGTCGCGGGCAGAATAGAGTCGGGGACAATTCGAGTGGGCGATGATATTGTTTTTTCGCCGAATAACAAGACTTCCAGTGTCGCTTCGATTGAACGGTGGAACGCGCCCGTTAGAGATTCGGCGTCGGCCGGTGAATCGATTGGGATCATGCTCACAGAGCAGATTTTTGTCGAACGGGGTCACATCGGGTCGCTCGATACCCAGACCCCGATCGAAACGAATCGTTTCCGGGCGCGTATATTCTGGATGGGCACCCGGCCGCTTTCGACTGGCAGGCGGTATACGGTGAAACTGCTCACTCAGGAGGTCGAGTGCCAATTGGTATCGGTCGACCGGGTTATCGATGCAACGTCCCTGGACACGGTTTCGGGCCTAAGGCTTTCGGTGGCTAGAAATGAAGTGGCGGAAGTAACGATCCAATCAAGATCATCGCTGGTAATGGATAACCATGACAAAGTCGCTGCCTCCGGCCGTTTCGTGATTGTCGATGATCAAAATGTGGCCGGAGGAGGGATCATCTTCGGAGGCCACTATGTCAATCGAGGGCGTGTTCGGAGCACAAACATCTTTTGGTCCGAAGGCACGATTGATCACCAGACTCGGGTTGAAAGGAACGGTCACAGGGGCATGGTCGTGTGGCTGACCGGCTTGCCCGGTTCCGGCAAGTCGACGCTGGCACGGGCTCTGGAGACAAATCTATTCAATCGCCATATGCAGGCCTATGTTTTGGACGGAGACAATATTCGCCACGGCTTGAACTCCAACCTTGGATTTTCGGCTGAGGACAGAGTGGAAAACATCCGTCGCGTGGCCGAGGTTGCAAAGCTGATGGCCGATTCCGGTTTGATTGTGATCACGTCTTTTATATCTCCCTATCGCCTGGACCGCGCTCGTGCGCGAGAAGTGATTCTGAGCGCTGACGTTGAATTCATTGAGGCTTACGTCGCGGCCCCGTTGCATGTCTGCGAGCAGCGGGATCCGAAGAAACTTTATAAGCGTGCCCGGGCGGGTGAGATAAAAAATTTCACCGGGATCGACGACCCATACGAAGTCCCTGAGAATCCTGAAATCACAATTCATACCGACCGCGAGTCCGTGAAGGAGTGTCTTGAAAGATTGCTGGATTTTTTGATTCCGAGGTTACAACTGGACGTTGCAGAGTACGAAATTTAGTGTCCTGTCAGTGAAATAACGTTCTCTTTCGCGGGCGGGACACTAGATCTCCCGGTTATGCAAACGATCCATGATTGGGAAGCATATCTTCGCCATTGTGATGGCTTTTGCCTTGGTGTTCCAGACTTACTCGCAACAGCTCCTCCCGCAGGCGAACCAAACTCTTCCGTCCCCGGATTGGAGTGAAAAAGTTGATCTTGGGCTTTACAGCGTGGCTTGGTCTCCAAATGGCGAGCTGCTGGCTGTCGGCGGTCGAGGCACCGTGCGAATCTATCGCTCGCCGAATTTCTCGATTGAAAAGACCTTGGACACCGGCCAGGAAGAGATTTGGGCTCTGGCGTGGTCGCCGGATGGAACCTTGCTGGGATGTGCTGGAAAGGATGGCACTGTCCAATTCTGGCGAGATGGGGTATTGCAGAAGAAGCTGTTTCAAGGTGGCTGGATTTTGGATATTGGCTGGAATCCAGATGGCAAGTCGCTCATGGCTGTCGACTACTCAGGACTCGCGAAGGAATGGGATGTGCAGGGTTATCTGCGGGCCTCCATTCAGCTTGACGGTGACGGACTGGGTGTCGATTGGTCGCCAAAAGGACGATTGTTCGCCGTGACCACAGGTCAGGACGGCAGCAGGCTACTTGTGTTCGACGCACAATCCGGAGTGTTGCGTTGGCGTCGCCAGGACGTGCTAGCGGGCTATGTTGCTCCGTTTGGATACGGCTTGGACGAGGTGAATGGTGTGCGTTATTCGCCCACCGGCAAGTGGATCGCTACGGCCCATCAGGACGGCCGAATTCTTGTCCGCTCCGCTGCTACCGGAGATGCGGTTTTCGCCGCGCAGTTACACCCCTCGGGGGTTGGAGGCGCGAGGCGAGTGGCGTGGTCGCCCAAGGGCGACTGGCTTGTTTCCTGTGGAGAGGATGGTCAGGTCAATTGTGTGGACTATCCTACAGGGAAGCGACGAATTGTGTTGCTGACTACCGGCAAACCAGTTTGGTCTGTGGGCTGGTCGCCAGATAATAAGTGGATCGCGGCGGTCGGCGACGAGGGGCGCGCATGGATCTGGTCAACGAACGTCATTACGCCCTTTTCTGAGGTAAAGGAAAGCGCCAAAAACGAGAAGAACACGCACCCCGCTCACGCTAAACCAGACTCGTCACCAAAGCACCGCAACCGGCGAAAATTCTCTCCTCTTGATCGGTACCACCACCACCAGAAGCCTGAATCGCTCAAAAATCCCTAAGGATTTGTAAGCGATTCAGGCTACGTAGTCACTGTCTCAACCGGCTCCACCCACCGGCCATGTTCCCGGATGAGATCCACCAATCGGTCCACCGCTTCCGCTTCCGGAATGTTGAACTTCAAAGGCTTCTTGCCCACATACAAGTTTACCTTGCCGGGAGCGCCGCCCACGTAGCCAAAGTCGGCATCGGCCATTTCGCCCGGGCCATTCACGATGCAACCCATTATCGCGATCTTCACCCCCTTTAAATGGCTGGTGGCGGCCTTGATCCGAGCGGTCGTTGTCTGCAAGTCGAAAAGCGTGCGCCCGCAAGACGGGCACGCCACGTAATCGGTTTTGAATATCCGGGCGCCGGCTGCCTGGAGAATATTATAGGCCAAACGGAGCGATTGACCGGGTGCCTCTTCCCCCTGGACGAGGATCGCGTCTCCAATGCCGTCGCAGAGCAACGCCCCTAGGTTTGTCGCCGACTCGAGAAGCGTTTTCAGGAAATCGCGATTCGGGTCAAACGAAGGACGAAGCGTGTCTTTCAAAAGGATAGGATGACGCTCCTCCAACCGGGCCGCAAGTAGTCGGAAGGCCTTGATGACCGGCAGACCTACATGGCCCCGAACCGTCACTAAGCGTGTTTCAAGCGAACTGTTAAGCGCGGAGATCGCGACGGCGTCAGTCGGATCGACCTCCGCGACATTCGCGGATTCCAAGACGGCTTCCGGCTGAAAATCGCCCATCTTCGCGAGTCTATGCGCGATTTTATCGAACGTTCGCTGGTGAACGATCACACGGATTGTTTCCTCACCCCCTAAATCGATCCCGTTTATTCGAAGTTTAGCGGTAGCCCTCCTTGCAAACGTAAATGGGTCAAATGGAAGGCTAATGCCATGTGTGTGCCTCGCTGTCGGCTCGTGGGCACGATTGTCGCACGATGCGACCAGGGCCCGGGCGACAGGGATTTCATGCACGCTATCTTCCGTCAGAGAAACGCGCACGGTATCGCCAATTCCATCGGCCAGTAGAGAGCCGATCCCGATCGCGCTCTTGATCCGGCCATCTTCGCCGTCTCCGGCTTCCGTGACTCCCAGGTGAACCGGATAGTTCCAGTCCGGACCTGCTTCCAGCAGCCGAGCCACGAGCAATCGGTAAGCAGCAATCATGACTTTCGGATTACTGGCCTTCATTGAAAATATCAGATCATGGAATTGTAGATCGCGCGCGATTCTGGCGAACTCCAGAGCACTTTCGACCATCCCAAGGGGTGTATCCCCGTACCGATTCATGATCCGGTCACTCAGCGAACCGTGGTTCGTTCCGATCCGCAGACTGATGCCGCGCTCCTGGCAGAGCCCAACCAGGGGAGTGAAACGTTCGCGGATGCGGTCCAGTTCGGCGCGATACTGTTCGTCGCTGTATTCCTTGACTGCGAACTTCTTGGAATCCGCGTAGTTTCCGGGGTTAATACGTACTTTGTCCACCCAAAGCGCTGCTTCCATGGCAGCCTCCGGTTTGAAATGAATGTCTGCCACGATCGGCATATCGCATCCCCTCTCGAGTAATCCTTTTTTAATGTATCGGAGGTTTTGCGCATCCTTGACCGTGGGTGCAGTGATCCGAACAATTTCACAACCGACGGCGGCCAGCTCAACGGTCTGCTGGATACAGGCTTCGGTATCCATGGTGTCGCACGTGATCATCGACTGCACCCGAATGGGATGCCGGCCGCCTACACCGACTTTGCCGACTCTGACCTCGCGGGTTAGCCGGCGCCGGTAATTAAACGCGTCACCACAAAATGGAACGGATCTCATTGATTTTCAGGTGGGGCCGGTCTGGCCGGCACACTGAATTTTGCTTTGTGATTCGAATTCCAAGGCAAATCTTGCGCGTCATAGAACGAGACGTAGAGCATGAAACCGATCAGCAGCAGCGCACAGGCCCCCTGGACTACCTCCAGTACCCGGATGTTGATCGGTCGCCTCCGGACTGCTTCGATCATGGCGAGG
Organism: Verrucomicrobiota bacterium; assembly: GCA_019233825.1. Lineage (GTDB taxonomy): Bacteria > Verrucomicrobiota > Verrucomicrobiia > Chthoniobacterales > JAFAMB01 > JAFAMB01. Next base: position 6,906 of record JAFAMB010000007.1, read on the forward strand.
ATAATATGGCCACCATCCAGAATGGGGATTGGCAGGAGATTGATCAGGGCCAGGTTGACATTGAAGACGACGCTAAACCAGAGCGCCAGCTGCCACCCGAAGTCGCTGTCAAACAGACGATAATAGGTCTGCATGATCATTATCGGGCCACTTATGTGTTGCAGCTTAATATCGGACTGCGGCGATAACAAGGCACCAATCGTGTTGCCAATGGTCTCCACCGCGGCGTAAATTTGCTCCAGTGGGGAGATGTGAACAACGGTCATTTTCCCACCCCCATCCCAGACGATGCCTTCTGAGTCCGGCGCAAAGCCGATTCCGATAATCGCTTTGTTCTGGCCGTCCGGTGTCGCAGGGAGAAGCCGCACGGTTCTTGTTTCTGAGCCGCTCTGGATGGTCAGAGAAAATGGGATCGCAGGCTTCGCCTCGACTCGCTTAAAGATTTCCGTTGGGTCGTAAATCGGGTCGTCGTCCAGCGCCAGGATGCGATTTCCAACCTTAACTCCAGCAACGTCAGCCGGACTGTTCTTGATCACTGCCGACACCGCGGGACGCGACGGCGCCATGGTGATGTTAATCCTCTTCCCATTTCGCAAAACGATTAGCGGCAATGGTTTTCCGGGATGAGCCTGCGCCCATTCCAGAATATGCTGCGGATGGTAAAGCTTCTCCCCGCCAATCGCAATTATCTCGTCGTTTGGCTCGATCCCCGCCTGGGCTGCCACGGAGCCTTCCGCGACCTTAAACACGAGCGGCGTGATGGCCGGCGCAATTCCAACCTGACGAAGCGACCTCCGCTCCCAGCCTCTGGTTTCCGGCCGCGTATACCCGGATACCAGTGTCAGCACCTTATCGCCGCGCCGGACTTCAAACGGAATGAACTCCCCTTCGCTCCGGACAACATACCAAGTGATGCTATCGACTAATCCGGCGAACCGGGAAACGCGGTGACCATCGACCGCCAGGATCACATCGCCTGACAGAAACCCTGCTTTTGCGGCCGGTTCGTCCGGCGCCACGTAGCCGACGGTGGTAGTCGCCTCGGCCTCGGCGGTCGGTTTGCCAACTGCCCAGACGATCACCGCAAATACCAGCGCCAATAGGAAGCTAAACAATGGGCCTGCAAAAGCGACGATGATTTTATCCAGGGGACCGATTGTTGGAAGATTCTGGCGCTGAACCGAGGCCTTCCCTTCGACCGCCTCCATCGGTGCCATCTGCGGCAACAGCACAAATCCTCCCGCAGGAACCCAACCGAGGCTGTATTCGACCCCTTTGACCGTCTTTTTCCATATTGGACGCCCGAACCAAATCCCGAATTTGTCGACATGCAGTCCACGCCAGCGAGCGGCTAAGAAGTGACCCAGCTCGTGCACAATGATCAGCAGGTTGAAAATTAGAAGGACCTCAACAATCGTGAGGACGACACGGAAGATGTTCAAAATCATAAACTAAAGAGTACCTAAAGCTCTGCGCACGAATTCCCGGGCTTCGCTGTCCGCCCGGATTATATCATCCAGGCATGGTCTCGCCAAATTTGTGTGATGTTCTATTGCACTGTGCACCAATCGCCAGATTTCCGGGAATGGAATTTGATCGTCTAGAAATGCTTGGACTGCTACTTCATTTGCTGCATTCAAAACCGCGGGTAGAACGCCGCCTGATTCGCCCACTTTCCGGGCGAGGTTCAGGGCAGGAAAGACGTCATACCTGGGTTCCTCAAATTCCAGCTTGCTCACTTCCGCCAAACGAAGCGGTCTTAAGCTATGGGGTACTCGCTCGGGCCAGGTGATGGCGTATTGGATGGGAAAACACATATCGGAGTGGCTTAGCTGCGCGAGAATTGAGCCGTCCACAAATTCGACCATGGAGTGCACGATACTCTGTGGATGAATGACCACCTGTACCTTGCTCATCGGAACATTGAACAACCAGCGGGCCTCGATCATCTCGAGACCTTTGTTGAAAAGTGTTGCGGAATCTACGGTGATTTTCCGGCCCATCTTCCACGTCGGATGTTGCAGGGCGTCCGTTTTAGTGACCTCGTGCAGCTGTTCGGCCGGCAGCTGCCGGAACGGTCCGCCGGAAGCAGTCAAAATCAGATTCTCGATCTGCTCGCTCCGTTTCCCTTCGAGACACTGAAAAATTGCATTGTGCTCGCTGTCGACTGGCAGAACAAGCACGCCTTTGCCGCGGGCGTGCGCCATAACGATTTCTCCAGCCATCACCAGGATTTCCTTACTGGCGATCGCCAGATCTTTCCCGCAGTCGATGGCGGCCAGGGCCGGCCGGAGACCGGCCGTTCCGACAATGGCTATCAAAACAAGGTCAGCTCCCGCCAATATTGAGAGCTCGATCAAACCCTCTTCACCCGCGAACACGATTGGTTCGTAGTCTAATGCGCGTCGCAGCTCTTCCAGGGAGGTCGGATCGACTAGACACACAGCCGCCGGTTTCAAACGGTTAGCAGCTTCAGCCAGCTTCGCCGCACTCCGCTTGGCTGCCATCCCCACGATCTCCATGCGATCCGGCATCGAATCGGCAACTTTGATTGCGCTTGCTCCGATTGACCCGGTCGACCCGAGGAGGATAACTCGCCGCTTTCTCATCGAACCAAGAATCGTAAATAGAAAAACAGTAAGGGTGCAGTAAACAACAAGCTGTCGATCAGGTCCAGCATTCCCCCTATCCCAGGCAGCAATGCACCTGAGTCTTTGACGCCCGTACTGCGCTTGATAATCGACTCTCCCAGATCGCCCACAACCGCCGCGAATCCGATGAGAACGCCGAGGACGGTTGCATGTAAGAAATTGAACCAGGCCAGCTGTTTGGGCATTAAAAAGATCAATAGGTAACTACCTATGGTCGCAAAAACCAGAGATCCCAAAAATCCTTCCCAAGTTTTTGCTGGGCTGATGTGCGGCATCATCTGGTGCCGGCCGATGCGGCTTCCAACCAGATAAGCACCCATATCTGCGAACTTCGTGACGACGACCAGATAGAGCACGTAAAATTGCCCGAGGGTGGAGCCCTGCGGTGTTCTCGGGACCACATAAATGATTTTGGTCATAAAGTTGAACAGCCAGGCGACATACAGCAATCCAAAGAGTGTGTAGGCCATCGTTTCCAGAGGCGCATGTTTCCCGGTCGGTCGAAACATCTGACGGGCGAATACGCCGAATAGAAACACCAGCAACACAAAATTCTCGAAATCATAGGCTGCAGTCTGGCTGTTTGTTCGCAATGCAAAGAAACTGCCGATGAACGAAGCCGCTCCGCACGCCATACCGAAAGCTTCAAAACAGCGTTTCCCGGATCGCTCGATCATTTGAAAGTATTCCCACAGACCCGCCATGCCGAGCGAGCCAATCAAAAGAAGGAAGATTGTCTCGTTTCCGGTAAAGACCACAAACAGCGCGATAGTCCACATTGCTGTCGCGCTGACCAATCGTCGGATAAATCGACTCATCGCCAAGGGATGCGCGGAGACTGCCACAAGCGCATGACGCCGTCTATGGTTTTGAGTTTTGAGTTTGGAGTTTGGAGTTCGGGGTTCGGAGTTCGGGTTCGGAGTTTGCAGTGCGCTTGGAAATCTTGATACACCTTGGTGTTATTCTGACCCCTAAGATCTGCCCAAGCCAAGTTCGGAACCCTGAACTCCGAATTCCGAACCCTGAACTCCGAACCCCGAACTCCGAACTCCCTCAGCTTAGCTGAGCCTTGATGGCGCCGATTTCTTCGTCGAGCGCCTCGATCTGTTCCTTCAAGGGGAGATGACGTTTGGCTTCGGCCTCACAGAAGCTTTCCAGTGGGGCAAACGTGAGGGCCACTTCGTGATAGAAGGCATCAATGGCGTGTCTCAGCTGGGTCTCGACGGCTCGGGCCAGATCCTGGCGCTTCTCGTTCATCTGATTACGGTATTGCCGGAGAATCTTTTTGCGGCGCCAAACGGCATAGATTGTCCCGGTCAAGGCTGCGACGCCGGCCACGGTGCCGGTGACATCTAGCAGCGCCGTGTGAGTGAGGGCGGCGATTACTGTCGCTATTCCGCCGGCAGCGACCACGCTGGTCGGCACGCGCAACCAGCGAGCGGTTTCTCCGAAGAGGCTTTGCAGTTGTTCCTTGATCCTCGCATCCGACATTTGCTCGATCAAAGTAAGCTGAAGCCGTTGAAGCACTTCCTGACGTTGCGTGAGAAATCCTGGTACCACCGCGCGAACCTGCTTCTTTGTTTCAGCGCCAAACTCGAAGCTTACCTTTTCCTGGAGATCCTGCCAGATCGCTCGCAGATCCGATTCCAAAAGTGTCAATGCATGTTCAATCTGGGTTTGGACTTCTCTCTTGACCTCGGTTTCGACGTGATCCTGGAAATCCTTCTCCCAACGGCCGCTCGAGAATATCATCTTGAGGGTCTGCCCAAAGGTAAGTCGTTCCTCTAAAGCTTTTTCGCCCCGCTCGCGGCAGGCATCGTAAGCTTGTTCGATCTCCCGGATGAATCCGCCCACCTGTCGTTGAGTCTGCTCTTTCCGCGAATCGAATGCGCGGCGGATCGTGGCCAGTTTTTCCTCATCCGACCTCAGAATATCCAGCGAACCTTGTAACCGCGCCCACAATCCTCCCGCTACAACTTGTGCCGTCTGCGCAACGGAACGAAGCTTTCCGCCCCGTTCTTCGCTGTGGGAAACGGTTTTGGTGATCCATTCTTCCAATGGGCCGAAGTTACTCTCGTTCCACAGCTTCTCGCGGCTAGCTTCCGCGGAGGTTTTTGCCAGAAAGGCCTTCTTCGCCGACACCGCAAAAATCGGACAGCTTGCTCCCAGGATTTGCAAAACTGTTTGATCGAGATGCTTTGCAACTGTGGCGACCTCATGCGGGTCCCTCAAGTCTGCCTGCTGGACCACAAAAACGATATTCTTCTTCCACCGGTGACCGATTAAACGCAGGAAATCCCATGCCGAGGCAGCCCAAGGATTCGTTACCGAAAAAACAAATACGATCAGGTCGGCGACAGGGACGAAGTTTTCCGTGATTTCCTGGTGATTGGCGACGATTGTGTTTGTCCCAGGAGTATCAACAATGTTGAAGTCTTTCAGGAAATCGATCGGCCGGTAACAAGCCGTGACGTGCTCAGATACTTGGGCGTCGTGTTCGTTATCGCCATATTTGAAGACGTAAATGCGGTCCGTGGCCGGAAGCACATCGACCTTACAGAAATCGCGTCCAAAAAGCGCATTGAGCATCGAAGATTTGCCGGCCTTGACTTCACCAACAACCACAAACAGGAATGGCTGGTTGAGATTGGCGGCGAGGGTGCGCAGGTTGCGGAGCATGTCATTGGGCGCACCGATCTGTTGTGCAAGCGTGATCAAAGACCCGAGGGCGGTTCCAAGCTCGGATCGGAGTTTGAGGTATTTCTCAACGACCATCTTACAGGGCGGTCTTTACTGCCCTACTTCGCCGGGGTCGGGCTTCGTGGGCTCCGCCCGATCATTCAATTCCTGGCCATTGCGCTGAATATGTGCCTCAGAGTTACCTATTAGTGGCTTGGACTTGCCGCTTTTCATCGGTTCCGGTCCTTCCTGACCGGTAGTTGCCACGGGTGTGGGGGATGGTTTCGGCTTGTTCATTGCGATCAACTCCGTCACCGTGACGAATTTGTAGCCCTTCGCCGCCAGGGCATCCAACGTGGCCGGCATCGCATCGACCGTCTGTTTATGTATGTCGTGGGAGAGAATGATCGCTCCGGGGCGAACCTGACTTAAAATGCGCTGGGTTATGACCGAAGCGCCCGGTCGCTTCCAATCGAACGGATCGACCGACCACAGGATGATACTCAGGCCGAAACGGCTCTCTATCCATTCTCGCTGCCGCGCGGTGATAGCCCCGTACGGCGGTCGAAGAAGGGTTGGGGTAAAGCCGCTTGCCTCCTTGATCGCGTCTTGGGTTTTGGTGATCTCTGTCGTCACCCGGTCGTCGGAGAGTTTGGAAAGCTGAGGATGGGTCCACGAGTGGTTCCCGATTTCATGGCCATCCGCGAGGATTCGTCTAACAATGTCCGGGTTTGAAGCGGCATTTTGCCCGATCAGAAAGAATGTGGCCTTGATATTGCGCTGCTTTAAAATATCCAGCAATCGGGGGGTGGTTGCGGCGCTGGGCCCATCATCAAATGTCATCGCGATGTAGGGCTGATCCACGCGGATCTGAGTGTAGGTCGCCGGTTTTGGCCCAGGGACCCCCGGGGTTGGTGTGGAGTTGTTGTCCTGAGCGTTGACGGCCAGGGCGCAAAAGCAGGCTAGGAAAAAGGTCGCTCCAAAACGCATATACTTACAAAAATCGCTTAAGAATTGTCTCCAGTTTCTTGACGGTCGCTTCCGGCCATAGCTTCCGCTCCGTTACCAGGGCGAAATCGAGCACGCGATGTTCCGGCCAATCAGGTTCCAGTGGAATCTTTCGGATGACCATTGGCAGGATCTTTCGAGCCGCGTCCGCATTCGCCAGCAAATGCCCGATTACCGTTTGGGCACTTACCGGTTCGTCCTCGATTTTCCAACAGTCGTAATCGGTTACGAAATTCATTGAGGCAAGAGAAATCTCGGCCTCTCGCGCCAACTTGGCCTCCGGCAGGTTCGTCATACCCACAATATCAAAGCCCATCTTCCGATGAAATTCCGACTCTGCTCGCGTCGAAAAGGCAGGTCCATCCATGTTCACATAGGTTCCTCCGTTGTGGACGGTATAGCCGAGGTTTGCTGCTTCCTGGGCGATAATGGCCCGGAGATTCGCGCTGACCGGGTCGGCAAAACCCACATGCGCGACAATTCCATCGCCGAAGAATGTCCAGTCCTGGCGTCGACTAGTCCGATCAAAGAATTGCGAAGGCAGAACGATGTCCCTGGGCGCATACTTCTCGTGGAGGCTGCCGACCGCGCCCAAGCTGAGAATCCAGCGAACGTTCAATGACCTGAGCGCGAAAATATTAGCGCGATGGTTCAGTTCGGTTGGAAGCAGGCGGTGACCGCGCGCATGGCGGGCTAAAAAGTAGACCTGACGGTCATGTACACGCCCGGAAATGAGACTGTCCGAAGGCTTGCCAAACGGCGTATCCACCGCGAGTTCCTCAGAATTCTCCAGGCCTTCGATTTGGTAGAGGCCGCTGCCTCCAATGATTCCGATTGCGGGGCTTGGCTCACTCATGCTGGCGAACAGTAGGGGTTGAATCGCAAATCGTAAACCCGGAACATCTTGGGTTGGCTCATCGTGATACGGGTGGCCCCCTGCATAGAGACCAAAATCACGGGCGAGCCACCCATGTCACCATTATATCCGAGACGGTGCGCTAGTTTCGGCTAAGCCTGTCCCCGGAGCCCAGAAGTTCGCCGATCTTCTGATCAAGCTGTCCGATCTGGACCTCTGTGCTGACCAGGGCCCCCGCCTGATTGATCAGCCACATTTCCGGGATCGCGCGTACGCCGAATTTCGTCGCTAACTCGGACCCCCAGCCTTTGCCGTCGCAGCATTGAGGCCAGGGGATTAATTTTTTCACGACAAAGTTCGCAAGTGCTTGCTCATCCGTGTCTAGGGAAATCCCGATTATGAAGAAACCTTTATCCCTGTATTTTTGGTAAGCCTGGCGAACGGATGGCATCTCTCGAATGCAATCCGGGCACCATGATGCCCAGAAGTCGACCAGCACGATCTTGCCATGCAGGGCTTGGGTATCGACTGTCGATCCGTCAGTGGCAAGGAATCGAATGTCAACCGGCTTTCCGATCATTTCCGCTTTCTTGAGCCGGGCTTTTGCCGCAGCTGCCAGATCCCCTTCGGGCACCTTTAAAAGGTTCTCCAGAAACTCCAGACCTTTTGCGTGATCAAATCTCAGCAGCAAGTTTGCTCGGGCAAGTTGGAGCGAGACTCAACGGCGTTCACTCCAATCGGCACTTTCTGATGGGCCTCATCATTTAGCTGCTGAAGGCGCCGCC
>JAFAMB010000074.1 GCA_019233825.1 Verrucomicrobiota bacterium
CTGGGCGCGCGTAGCCGTCCGCGTCGTTGGGAGCTGGACCGTAGCCATCGGCCTCTTGATGCTGGGCTGGGCGATGCGCGTGGCCGGATAAGCCCTGGCGGCGTGTCAGCTCGGCGGGCAGACTTCCTTTGCAGCCGCGTGGGACAATCGCGAATCGGCCAACTTGTGTTCGTGTGCTGTCGCCCAGAGTCGCTATTTTTGTGTGCACTAGGGCGCTCCAGAATATTCAATGGCGAATATAAACAATAGAAACCAACGGTAGCGTTGTTCCAACTCGCTGTTCCGACTTCGGTACTTTATAAGTCGTTGATAATCAAGCGTCCCCGTAGTTCAACGGATAGAACGGAGGTTGCGCGCCGCACCCGACTTATGCGTTGGACTTTCGCCTCAAAACAAGCACCCGATCGATCGAAATCGCGCGATAGTCGTCGCAGCGGAGGACATCTGTGCAAGGCCTCGGGCAGAGTCAGCGGAGGAAACTGGCCGTTGGCTTGCCGACCACCGACTGCATCGTCATGGATCCGACCAACTTCGCCGTCTGGTGAACGCGGCACACCGTTGAGGGCCTTCCAGGCCACCAGCGGACACTCCACACCCCCACTTCCGTGATCTCTGGCCTAGATCGGAATCAAATCAAGCGATCCAAGTCCGGGCCGAAACGCGTCGGTCCGGAAAACAAACTTATGCGGCAGCCTGAAGATCGGCAAACGCGCATGGTATTTTGTGGACGTGTTACCAGCCGCCCAGGAGAATTGTTACCAGCACCATTCCGTGAGCGCAATTTCCCCTTATGTAAGTAGCTCAAGCTCAAGAAACTAGCCAAAAATGAATCGGGCCGGCGGGATTCGAACCCACGACCTCTTGAACCCCATTCAAGCGCACTACCAAGCTGTGCTACGGCCCGACGTTGAAAAAGCGCAAGATGCGGCGTCGACTCCGCAATTTCAAGCAGGAAAAAACTCCTCGTTTTCCGAATCGCATGTTAAAATGGTTGCTCTCGATTGCGTGCCAATGATTTTTGCGCGCTACCCTTGGTCGTTGCGAATCCTGGTCGAAGCTGCCGCAAGTTCCCGGATCCGCTCCTGGACTTCAGCGGAACTCAGTTGCCAGTCCACAAAATCCTCACCGGTTGCAAAAACAAAGCGTGGGATAATCAGACAACGAAAATCAAGCATCAGGCTGTTCGCAAGGCTCATGACAGACATGTAACTGGGTGATCCGCCGGCGGCACACAAAAAGCCAACGACTTTATTCTCCCAGGAGTCGCCGGTCAATTCGACGAGATTCTTCAATGCCGCACTCGCGTCAAAGTTATAAATGGGAGTCGCCACCACGATCACGCGGGCTGCGGAGATTGATTTTGCAAGAGTTTTCACTTCCTGGTGATCGTAGGCCGCTTCTCCGTCGCAGAAAGGCAATGCGGTGTCGCGAAGATCGATCATTTGCGTGGCGATACCCTGGTCCCGATAGCAATCGGCCAGGTAATGTGCCATCACCCGGCTACGACTATTCGGACGAAGAGATGCAGAAACGATGAGATACTCAGCCGACGACTCCATTGCTGGGAAATTCAAGCGCAGGCACCATATTTTCGCCAGCGGGATTTCTTCGGCTCCAGCGCTTCAACCCTATCGGGCAGGTCTCAGAGCGCCCCAGCGCCTGGGAAAAAATCATTAGGCATTTTATGGTTGTGCGCTAATATTAGCGGCTCTTCGGAAAAACCAAAACCGGGCGCAGCTTAGCGTGGTAGAGCGCCTGCTTTGGGAATAGTAGTCAACCGAAAAGATACGGGCTGTAGCTTAGCTTGGTAGAGCGCGTGGTTTGGGACCACGAGGTCGCCAGTTCGAATCTGGCCAGCCCGAAGACTCGTCAGCCTCTCAGATGCCCCGGGTGAGGATACTGCGAGAAGATGGAAAACCTCCAGGCTGACTGGGCGCGGTTCACCGCTGCCGTCCTGAGCGTCTGCGAGGATAATGAGACCGCGTTCATCAACGAGGTCAAACGGCGAACTAAGTTGCCCGTCCAGACCTCGGCCATCATTCATCAACTGTTGCACCTGGTCCTGCTTCAGCCGAAGCAAAAATATGAAAATTCCTGCAGTAATGATAATTTGTGCCATCTTCAATAGAGAGGAACCGGTATGAGGAAGCGATCGGACAGGGTTTCAGGAGGAGCGGAGCAACCGCCCAAAGAGCAAGCGGGGTTGCCGTACATTAAATCGTGGCAACCATCCCGAATGGGCACTGGACTAAGGAATCACCCTATCGGTAGAAAAGTCTCCGTCAGGAAGTCTTAAACGGATAGCGTCGAAGGACTACCCGTCAGAGTCTGATGCGGTCTGCGCAGGGAAACGCCGAGTCTCCAGCATCGAAGCCAACTTTATTTTATCGCGAGCCATCCGTCAGGCGGAGCTTTCCGGCGTCGCCGATTCATCGGCTGAACGTATAAAAATGGCAGCAACAGGGTAACTTCTTCACTCCGCCGTCCCGTGCAGCCTCCGCCCGGCCTCTTCCAGAGCGCCGGGTGTGAGGTTCATATTGTTCAGTAAATAGAGCATGAAGTGATCGAGCGGCACCGAGTTTGGACCTGCGCCCGCGCGTTTTGTGTTGCAATGCCGGCACTCAAAGCTGGGCTTAACTACAGTCCCGGGTTTTGCGCTTTGGCTGTCCCAGGCAGCAACCCAACCAGCGGAGTTTTCAATGACTTTACCGCATTCGTCGCACTGTATTTTTGGGCGCGCGTGGCCTTCCTCATCGAGCTGGAATATGAGTCCCATAGGTAACAGGTTACCGTGAGATTGCGCGCTCGGCAATTGGAGGAACCCAGCTTGTGATGGTGGTGGCAGTCTGAGCGCTAGCCATTTCGCCAAATACACAAATCATGATGGCCGGCATGAACACCAGGCTTTGCACATAATCGCTTTTGCCCGGGACCTTCGTTGAGTGTCAACGAGATTTGAATTGGGGTTTTCCCGGCGCAAGTTGCTCATTATTTCAGTGGCAGCCAGCGGCAAAAGGACGATGTTATGGCCAAAGAGGAGCAGGTGTTATGAAGATAAAATTTCTCCTCGCCGGCATTCTCGGTGCCGCGCTGCTCGCTTCGACTCCCGACGCTTTAAGCTACGGTGGTGGTGGCGGTCACGGCGGCGGTGGTGGCGGCTGGGGCGGTCACGGCGGCGGTGGTGGCGGCTGGGGCGGTCACGGCGGTGGCCACTTCGTTGGTCGCGGCGGTTTTCGTGGCGGTTTTCGCGGGTATCACGGATTTTATGGCCGGGGTTATTACGGCCGGGGTTACGGCCGGGGTTACGGCCGGGGTTATTACGGCCGGGGTTATGGATTCTATGGCTATGGGTACGGTTACCCGTGGTGGTGGGATTGGGGCTATCCTTATTGGGGCTATCCTTACGATTACGGTTATCCCGATTATCCCTATCCGTATTATGGCGATCCCTACTACGGCAGCGTAGACTATGGAAATCCGTACACTGGAAACAGTGATCCGCGCATCTCCGCCACAAAGGCCGTCCAAGCCGCTCTCGCCCGGCGGGGTTACTACCGAGGCCCGGTCGACGGTGCGATGGGGTCGGAGACCCGCAGCGCAATTCGCTCATTCCAGGCGCACGAGGGCTTGCCCGTCACCGGGCAAGTTGATGGCCGGTTGATGAGAGCGTTGCAGGGTTGATGCCCCTCGAGGGGTTGGGAACCGTTTCCATAAGCGCTAACATAAGTGAGGCAGAGCTCGCAAATGCGCAAGCCTGCGTCGGTCACAAATCTCGGTTTGCTTGCTTCTGAAGGGTGCAAAGCGGGGACGCTTCGCCTACCCTAGCGAACGGAACCGTAAAAAGTTTTCCGCGGTTGCAAAGCTTATGGGGCAGGAGCGCGCGTTCAGCGTCGAACGTCAAAAACGTGCGGACGCGCAATTCTTGTTTATTGCGCCGGGTGGTCATTCGCCCGAGTATTCTCTCGTTGCAGCCGAGAAGCGAGCATGACCTCCTTTGATATTCTTACGCTCTTTCCGAAGATGTGCGCAGGGGCCTTCACCGAAAGCATTCTAAAGAAGGCACAGGAAAACCTCCTGATTCGAGTTAGGTGCCTGAATATACGGGACTGGGCGACCGACAAACATCATGTGACAGATGAACCGCCGTACGGGGGCGGCCCGGGCATGGTCATGAAGCCGGAACCGATCTTTGCCGCTGTGGAAGCCATCAGGACAGAGCGATCGCATGTGATTCTGATGGGGCCGGGCGGCCGACGGTTCACTCAGGAGGTCGCATGGGAACTGAGCCACAAAGAACATCTTATTTTCATTTGCGGCCATTACGAAGGAATTGATCACCGAGTCAGTGAGCATCTGGCCAACGATGAGCTCTCAATTGGTGATTACGTGCTATCCAATGGCGCGATCGCTGCGGTTGTCGTTGTTGATGCGGTCGCACGGTTGATCCCGGGCGTTCTCGGAGAGGGCGCATCTACCCTGGACGAATCATTTTCCTCCAATTTATTGGAGTACCCGCAGTATACCCGGCCGTCGGATTTTCGCGGCTGGAAAGTTCCAGACGTCTTGCTCTCCGGTAATCATCGTGCAATTCATGACTGGCGCGAAACTCAGGCCCGCCGGAAAACACAAGAACGGCGGCCGGATCTGGTGGAAGGTTTGGAGCGATGACACGCGTGGAACGCTGATGAAAAAGAAGAGCCAGTTTCTGGTCCGTTTGGCCGTCGGTTTAGGGCTCTCGGCCGGAATCTGTTTATTCATTCTCGGGGCTGTTTACTTTGCGTGGTCCATGACGTTCGATCTAAAGGACGTTGGCAAAATCCCGGAGCGGTCATGGGTCTACGACATGGATGGGAAGGTTTATAGCCGGCTCTTCGGGGAAAATCGAATTCTGATCGAAGCTGACAAGGTGTCTCCGCTGTTCAAAAAGGCTTTGCTGGCTCGCGAAGACTCGCGGTTCTTTGAACATCACGGAATCGATCCGGTTGGAATCGTCCGAGCGCTCCTGCGTGACCTTGCGCACCTTGGGGTCCGGGAAGGGGGTAGCACGATCACCCAACAGCTGGCTCGGAACAGCTTCCCCCTCGGTGGACGGGATTTGAGCCGGAAGATTCTCGAAGCGTTTGTCGCCTGCCGAATCGAGTCTACTTATTCCAAGGATCAGATTTTAGGATTTTACACCAACAGGATCTATTTCGGCTCGGGCTTCTACGGTCTTGAGACTGCCTCCCAAGCCTACTTCGGAAAATCCTCTGCCGATTTGAATCTGTCGGAAGCGGCCTTACTGGCGGGACTCATTCGCAGCCCGAACCGTTACTCTCCCTTTACCAATATCAAGGGCGCGCTCGATCAACGCGATGAGGTACTCGATCGCATGGTCGAGCTGAACATGATTCCCGCTGCTGAAGCAGAAACTGCGCGCAAGGCGCCGGTAAGGGTCGCAGGGCGGCGCGCGTCCACGCCACAGGAAAACTATGCGATGGACGCACTTTACCGGGAGTTACAAGGCCTAGTGAGCCAGGATGACATCGATGGCGGCGGCTTGCGTATCTACACCTCACTTGATCCCGATCTCCAGAGGACGGCTGAACAAGCTGTTGATGGCTGGTTAACTCAGGTGGAGAGCAAACCGGATTACAAACATCCAAAGAAAAGTGAGTTTACCGAGCAATCGCGGGCGGCTGAAGAGCAGACCGTTTACCTCCAAGGTGACGTGGTGGCGATCGATAACCGCACCGGAGCAATTCGTGCCTTGGTGGGTGGACGAGACTATCGCGATAGTAAGTATAATCGTGCTCTCCAGGCTTACCGGCAGGTGGGTTCAACTTTTAAACCGTTTGTCTACGCGGCAGCCTACGCACGCGGAATGATGCCAGGCACAGGGATCGAGGATGCTCCATTGCATAACGGAGAATTACCGGCGGCCCCGAATTGGCATCCGAACAACTCCGATCGAGAAAATCATGGAGTTTTACCGGCGCGTAACGGTCTGATTTTCTCCAGAAACATGATGACGATCCGGGTTGGCGAGCTTGCCACGCTCGATCGCGTGATCGCTGTCGGACAATCGGCCGGCTTCGCTCGGAGTATTCCTCACCTGCCCGCAACTTACCTCGGCGCGTTTGAGTCGGATTTAAAGGATGTAACCGCCGCCTATTCAGTCTTTGCCGCTCAAGGTCAACGAAAGGAACCTTATCTGGTTGAACGAATCGATGACACCGACGGCAAGATCATTTACCAGGCTCATCCAGGCCACAAGCAGGTTATTTCCCAGGCGGTCGCATGGATGATCGCCCAAACCCTGCGCGGAGTAATTGAGCGCGGCACCGCCGCGTCCGTCAAAACGCTCGGCTTAACCCGCTATGCTGCGGGAAAGACCGGGACTACTGATGACTATAAGGATGCATGGTTCGTCGGTTTCACCAATTCGCTTACCTGCGGCGTCTGGGTTGGGTTTGACCGCCCGCAAACGGTCCAGGAACATGGCTTCGGTGCGACACTAGCGCTTCCGATCTGGGTCCGGGTGATGGAGAAAGCCTCACGGCAAAAATATCCGGACGGACCGTTTCCAGCCCCTGAACCATTGGTGCGAGTCCGCCTATGCTCAGTATCGAATCGTCTGGCCACGGATGCTTGCAATGCGGCAGGGACTTCTTATGAGATCATGCTGCCCCAATCGGTTGTTCCTACCGAAACCTGTCCGGTGCACGAGCGACTAGAAATCGGCAGCTCCACCGAACGACGTGATGACAGCAGGGATTTCTCCAGCCGATTATTCCGATCGTTACGTCATCTGTTCGGTGGCTGAAGCCGCAGTGTTGCAAAGCATGATCCAAAACGCCCGCGTATATACAGGCTGGAAGCCTATGCTACGCTGGTCAACGCCCGCCGTTCTGAAAGTTCAGATACGTGTAGCCCTTCAGGCCGCGTTCATAATCGCTCAGGAGACGCATAGCCTCGTTTGGCTTCAGGCGATCTGTTTTAATTGCCGCATCCACCTGTCCTTTGACCAGGCGAATCAGTTCATGTTGATCCCACTGAGTCATCGACAGAACGCTCCCCACGGTGCTGCCTTCAATGACTTCCTCGATGTACCATCCTGAATCCTCGTCTTCATCCAGGAAAACGTGCACTTCGTTTGCCCGGCCAAACAGATTGTGCAGGTCGCCCATGATATCCTGGTAGGCGCCCATTAAAAAGAAACCGAGATAGTAGGGTTCTCCGGGACGCATCCGGTGCAGCGGCAAAGTCTCTTTTACGTCTTGCAAATCGATAAACTTGCTCACCTTGCCGTCCGAATCGCACGTGATATCCACCAAAGTACCGTTGCGATCCGGCGGCTGTTCCAAGTGATGAACGGGCATGATCGGAAACAACTGGCCGAGCGCCCAATGATCCAACAAAGACTGAAAGACCGAAAAATTACATAAGTATTGATCTCCCAGCGCTGTTTCCAGTTCTTTAACTTCGTCCGGGACATACCGCATCCCGCGACAAAGTTCGACCACCGACTGCGCAATCTGCCAATAAATGATCTCGATCTTGGCCTTGCTCTCAAGATCAAGCAGTCCGAGTTCAAACATCGATTGGCACTGTTCCTTGATCTGTTGCGCGTCATGCAGCACCTCCATGCGATTCTGTTTCGATAAGGCCTTCTGAGTTTCGACCATCTCGTGCAACAGCTTCGGGTCGGTCTCGCTGATCTCCAGCGCGAGATCGGCCGCTCCTTTCTCAATTGAACTGAAGGCCTCCACCACCAGTACGGAATGATGCGCTACGATTGCCCGACCGCTCTCGCTTACGATAATCGGGTGCGGCACTTTTTCGGACTCGCAGACGTCGATGATGTTGTAAACTACATCCCTGGCATACTCCTGGAGTGTGTAGTTCATCGAGCTGTCGAACGCCGTACGCGACCCATCATAGTCAACTCCTAAGCCGCCGCCGACATCGACGAACTGCATCGGGTGGCCCATCTTTGACAGTTTCGCATAAAAGCGCGCGGCCTCGCGCACGGCTCGCTTGATCACGCCGATGTCCGGCACCTGCGAACCGACGTGGAAATGCACCAGCACCAGAGATTCCGCCATCCCCTGGCTCTTAAGGTAGTTACTCGCTGAAACCAGATCAGCGGTGGACAGGCCGAACTTGGCGTTTTCTCCGCCACTGGTCGCCCATTTGCCTGAACCCTTGGATTGGAGTCGAACCCGGAGCCCCATCAATGGCATCACGTTCATCTCTCGGGAGACCTGCAGGATCTGCCGGACTTCTTCCAGCTTCTCCACGACCATGATCACCTGTTTGCCAAGCTTACGGCCGAGTAAAGCGTTCTGGATGAAAGTCGGATCTTTGTAGCCATTACAGATGATTAGACTGTCCGGATCCCGGTGGACTGCAAGCGCAGCGATCAGCTCCGGTTTGCTACCCGCTTCGAGGCCGAAATTAAACGGTCGACCGGCGTCCATAATCTCCTCGATGACTTCTCGGAGCTGGTTTACCTTGATCGGGAAAACCCCTTTGTAGACGTTTTGATAGTTGGCTTCGGCTATGGCTGATTGAAAGGCGCGGTTGATCGTCTCGACTCTATGCCTGAGGAGATCCTGGAACCGAATTACGAGGGGAAAAGCCATCCCACGGTCGCGGGCCTCGCTAATAACGTCCATCAGGTCGATTGCCTTACCATAAGCCAGCGTCGGCATCACCTGAACATTCCCGGCCCCGTTGATAGTGAAGTAGCCAGTACCCCAGCGATCAATGTTATAGAGGGCTATGGCGGAAGGAATATCCCACGTTTCAGTCATGTCGACGGCAAACTAAGTGACCAGGTTCTAAATTCAATCAACAGCTGCAAAAAATCACCGGGTTTAGCCTGCGCCGCTGGCAAATCTTTACCTGCCTCACTCTTCTTCGTCGGTTTCCTCGGATTGAGAGCTTTCTTCCTCCATTTTCCGAAGTACTTCGCTCATATCTTCGACTTCCTCCCAAACCTCGCGGCTCACATAAATCGGAGCCGTTTGCTGTGTCGCCATCGCGATACAGTCACTTGGTCGCGCATCAATCTCGACAATTTTCTTTTGTTGCAATTCATTTTCTGCATTGAGGATAAGTCTCGCAAAATAAGTGCCCCGCTTCAGATCGTTGATGATCACCCGCTCGACCCTTGCCCCGAGCGCTCTCAAAATGTGGGCGAGCAAATCGTGGGTGAGCGGCCGCTCCTTTTGTGTGCCGCGCATGAACATCGTAATGGCGGCGCCAACGCTCTGATCAACGTAGATCACGAAAACTTTTTCCTCGTTGCCAAGAAAAACCGCACAGCCTCCGCTCGTGGGAATCACAGCGCGAACCTGCACTTCGACAACGGGCTTACTCATACCGCAAGCCTAGCCGGTCGCCTATATGCTTCAAGATCCGAATTGTTTGGAAGCGCCTGAAACATGAACTCCTTTTCGACAGGATGCGGCGTGCATGCGCAAGCCGCCGTCGTGACAGAAGCCCATGGTAGACACAAAAGATCGATAAGGTCGGACATCGTAACCCCTGCCGGCGTTACTCCTCGTCTTCTCCATTCATCGCATCGATAATCCGTTCTTGAATAGCTGCGTAAAAGTTGATCTGCAGCAGAACCAGGTCGCGACGTGAAAAGGACTGAGGCGGCTCGTGCACCGAAAGTTCTTCGTCAGTAAAGTCAAACTTGCTGGCGAGGATCAATCTGGCTTGGTTCAACGTGTTCAGCCAGGCGTCGCCGTGAGCGCACGGAACGATAAGACGGCCAGGACGGCCCGGGCGATCCGACAGTTTCCTCAGATCCTCCTCGACTGTTTGTCTGGCCGAAAGAAACAGGTGGCGCAACTCTGGTCGCACGTACTCGTCCCAGTCGCTAAGAAACTGACGCTCACTGGAATCGGCGGGGCTACTGAACAGACGCGCCTCTGCCCGACTGTCTCCGCCCGGGTCACAAACGCTTGGGACCTTTCGAAGCAGTTCGGCTTCGATTGGTTCAATGTCCGTGAGCTCGATCGAGTTCTCCTTCAATCGGCGAATCAGCATTTCACTCTGCCTTCTCCAAGGTCGCCAGCAACAAATAGCCATGCAGCTGCTGGAGGTAAAACTCCGCTCGTTCCCGCGCACCGGTCCAAACGATCGACCGGCCCTTATAGTGAACCTCCAGCATGTGCTGCTGCGCCTTCTGCTTAGAATAGCCAAAGACCTTTTGAAAAACCATCGTAACGTAACTCATCAGATTGACTGGGTCATTGTGCACCACCACATTCCACGGGGTTTCGAGTGCGACCTCAACCTTCGGTTCAACAACAGTTTCAGCCATGGAAACGCAAACCCTCATTCAGCCCGTTTGAGGATATACGCAAGAACTCGTTCACCGGCGCTATAGCCGCCTCAAGCAATTTCACTTGCCTGGCGTCCTTCGGAGCCCCTGCAACAAGTTCCTGCAGCAGATAACTAAGGATCGCTGTTCGGGCGGGAATTGAAAACGCGGCACACCCGACGCCGTACAAAGTCGCAAAATGCCCCACGGCCGAGCCGGCCTGAATTGCCTCTCGCAGCCTGGCCATCAGCCGTTCGCCCCGCGGAGCGCTTTGCTGCAGCAACAGTTGGCCTGCGGCTACGCTTCGTTGCCGCGGCCACGGCTTCATGCTCTTGTCCAATTCCAGGTCAAGCAAAATGATCTCTCTCATAGATTGGCGGGTTGCAAAATCGAGAACCCGCGAAAGGTGGGGAAGCAGCAATGGTTGAAACAATTCTTCCAACCAGTGTCGCCAGCTTTCCACAACCAAGCCTTCGACTTGCCACGAAATTGCTCGCATGGCGTCGAAGTTTGGATTGCAACGTCGAACCACTTCACTTAGCTCGCCCAGAGCAAAACCTGCTGGTGACATTCCCATTCGGCGACCGTATCACGAGTTAGCCTTCATGTCAGCGCCTGGTTCAAAATCGGCCGGCTTTGGGATAATGTGACTCCGGACGCGCGGGAGCGCATCCCTACCCAGCGCCCTCGGACGCGTAGGAGCGAATTCCTATCGGGCTACCGTCCCAGCACCCAGATCAAATTACCGTTCGCCGGTCTGACACCCTCAGAGGCTGCGTCTTCTACAAACGATCGTGTTCGAATTATCTCGGGCTTCATAAACATTTGACGGGTATCAAAAACTCAATCGTTCCGGCTCCGGATTTCAACGCCCGTAGGGTTACGCTCATCAGCGTCGCCTTTCGAAAGTGAATGCTCTCAGCGTGTCCCCCGATCAACGCCCCCGCCAGGCTACTGAAGTCCGGCTCGTGACCCACTAGCATGATGCTCGCCTGTTCCGAGTATTTCTCAAGAAAAGAGAAAACTTGCTCCGCGGTCATGCCAGGCCGGAGAAACTCCTCGATCTTGACAAGCTTCGGCGAGTTCAGTTCGCGCGCGACGAGTCGCGCTGTTTCTTCGGCTCGCACCAGCGGGCTCGATAATATGATCTCCGGAACGAACCCGTGCTCCAGGCAAAACTTGCCCATACTCCTGGCTTGTTTCGAGCCTTTTGCAGTCAAAGTTCGCTTCTCATCGTTGGCTGCGTCGGGTTGCGCCTCGGCGTGACGTAACAGGAAAAGTTGCATGACGGGAGTACCCCTTTTATCGAGCGATTAGGCCAATAGCAAGGCCGAGCCTGCATCGCCCATAAATCCTTGCCAGAATTGGGTGCCTCTCTGTACTCGTCTCGAACTCGTCTCGAACTCGTGCTCGTGCTCGTGCTCGTCCTCGAATCTTTGGAGGGGAGCTGCTTGCGGCTCCCGGCCGTTGCAAGCAACGCCCCTTATAGTTGGTCCGAAGTTATTCATCGATCTGGGGCCAAAGCCCCTCAAAAAGCTTTGGAGCGTGAGCGTCCCCAGATTGTGAATAACTTCGCCCCAAGGCGCGATCAGCCGCTACGAATTAACGCCCCATCCGAGCCAAGACGGATACTTGGAGAGTTTCGAGCGGTTGATCTGCCTGGAGTGCAGAACAATACTCAGACCATGACGAGAGCGCGACTGTGGCGTTCTTACGTCTCACTATAAGGGTTTGGTAATCACTCTGGGATAGCGCCGGCACAGCTACAAGCATAAGGAGGTACAGAACATGTCTGCAGCAAATGAAACCAGACAACAGCCGATCGCCGCTTTTGTCGGAATCGACTGGGCAGACCAAAAACACGATATCGCGTTACGGGCCGCCGGACCCGAGGCCAAAGTGGAGCGATCAAAAATTGCCAATCAACCGGAAGCTTTAAGCGACTGGGTCTTGGCTTTACGGGAGCGTTTTGCTGATCAAGGAAAAATCCTGATCTGCTTGGAGCAGAGCCGTGGAGCACTGATTCACTTCTTGATGGGTTACGACTGT
>JAFAMB010000043.1 GCA_019233825.1 Verrucomicrobiota bacterium
TGGGATGCGGCGCGCGTGATCAATCAGGTGACGGAGGGGATGACGGTGGAGATCTTCTAAGTTGAACTTAGAAGGTTTGGAGTTCGGAGTTTGGAGTGCGGGATCGCGGGATAATGCGAGGACGGATAGCCGACGGTGGCTGAGCAAGCTGCAGAACGGATGCTGTTAGTAATCGATAATGGACCGATCCGAAAGCAGGTCGAGGCTGAACTGCAATCGCTTCGCGCAGCTATCGATCGGTGTGAAGAAGATATTTCACGTCATGAGACCCTTGATCTGCCGGCGTTTCGACAATGGGTAGCCGTGCAATGCTCGGATCTTCTCAATGAGCGACGACTGATCGAAGAGAAGATCTGGGGTTTGCGGACGCGATTATCCGCGATCCGCGGGTTAGCGCAACACGGAATCAGGAACGAGGTAGAAGCATTTTTCTGGTTTCATGAGATCGAACGGGATGCAGGTGCGATTCCTCCGTACGTACGGCGCGCCTGGGAGGAAGTGACGGTCGGACGGCCGGAAAGGGGAACGAGATCCGGGGTAGAGACCGGACGATTTGGTGATGGGCTGGAAGACATGAGAACTGATGCGCGGACTGCCGATGGGGTGAGCGTTAAGGATACCACGCTAATTGAGGACAGCGGTGACCGAGCGGATACCGATGAACCGAGAGAGAGCGCTAAACATAAGACCTTGTATCGGAAGATTGCGCGCGTGCTCCACCCGGACCTGGCTGGTGCGTTAACCAGACACGAGTTGGAACTCTGGTACCAGGCGCAGCGCGCCTACGAGGAGGAGGACGTCGTTGTGCTTGAGACGATCCTGGCGAGGTGCGACCGGGTCGGGACAAATCATCTGATTTTGTCGGAGCTTCGAGGGCTCGTTGTACAGGCCGGCTCCAGACTGATGACTTTGCAGCGGTCAATTGATGATCTGGCGGGACTGGCGAGTTGGCGGTTTCTTTTGCTGGACGCGGCAGAGAAAAAGTCGCGATTGCGGAATGTTCGGCGCGACCTTCAACAGTTGGTTGGCGGGCTCATTCGAGAGGCGATTGCTTTGGAGAATGAGCTGGAGAGAATCGAGGCAAGAACGAATCGGTGGTTGTTGCGGAGAAAGGGCGCGGAGGGGCAGCTGGCGCTGGGGTTTTGAGTGAGTGTCAACGTCAGTGGGGCTGGTAGGAGGGCGAGGCTCCGGGTTGGGCGAGGCTTCGCCCGAGCCGTGGGATCCGGACTTCAATCAGAGAAGTCGAGTTTGCGGACGATGACGAGAGGCATATTGCGTTGAAACCGTCGCAAACTAGCCCTCGCCCTACCGGGAGCCGGGCGTTGAGGAGTTTTCCTCGCAAGCGAGGAAATTTTTCAGGTCGGGAGGGAGAGGCGATGAGAAGCCGAAGGATGTTCCTTCGAATTCAAAAGACAGGTGCGAAGCGTGAAGGGCTTGCCGACGGAGCAGAAGTTTAGCTTCCAGAGCCGGGGTCCAATCAGATTCGATGAATTCGAGGTAACAATTTTCGTCCGGGCCGTAGATGTTGTCGCCGACAACCGGATGTCCGGTGTGTGCCAGGTGCACGCGGATCTGGTGGGTTCGACCTGTTTTCGGTTCGGCCTCGACAAGGGCGAAGGGTTGCCCGCGGCTTTCAAAGCGCTGCGACACCCTGAATGAAGTACGCGCTGGATAGCCGTCCGGGTGCACGGCCTGTCTTAACCAGATTCTGGACGGCTCAACTGTTCCCTGCCTCAGTAGAGGCTGGTCCACGATGAACTTTTCTTCGACCGGCCAGCCGAATACGATGGCGGTATAGACCTTGTGGATGCGGTGCTGAGCAATCATGAGACCTAATTTTCTGGCGGCAACACTGGATTTCGCGACCAGGACGAGACCGCTGGTTTCGCGGTCCAGCCGGTTCACGAAAGAGATCCGAGCGCCGTTAACGATTTCGAATGCGAGAAAGCGATTCAATTCCTGCCAGAGTGTGTCGGGTCCACGCGGGCCGGTCGGGTGAACCAATAGATTTGCGGGTTTGTCAATCACCAGAAACCGGTCATCTTCGTAAACGATGGAAGAACCGATCCCGCGGGATGGAGAATGTGGAACCGCAGATTTCACTGATTAAACAGATTATTTGTTGTTGCCATGATCCAGCTAAAGAACGTTACCCGGCGCTACCAGCAAGGCGAGAATGTGGTTTTGGCGCTAGATGATGTCAGTTTGCGAATTGAGGCACAGGAGTATGTCGCCGTGACGGGCGAATCCGGGTCGGGAAAGAGCACATTCCTGCACCTTGTGGGCGGCCTTGACAAGCCGGACGCGGGCGAGGTGCTGGTAAACGGGCTAGCTCTGCAAGCTGCTTCAGAAAGAGAGCTAAGCGAATATCGGGCGCGTGACCTGGGAATTGTGTTCCAGTTTTTCAATTTGCTACCGACGCTCGATGTGTTGGAAAACGTTTGTGCTCCATTGCAATTTCAAGGGGTTAAACATCGCCAGGCGGTGGCTCGAGGCCGAGAGATGCTTGGTCTGGTCGGCATGGAAAAAAGAGAGCATCATTTCGTTCATCAGCTCAGCGGCGGGGAGATGCAGCGCACCGCGATCGCGCGTGCGCTGGTGCATCGCCCGAGAGTCTTGCTGGCCGATGAGCCGACCGGAAACCTGGACGCTGCCAACGCGGTGAAAGTGCTGGAGATTTTTCGACGTATTTCCGATGAGCGTCTGACGACACTGGTTGTGGTCACACATAGCGACGAAGTCGCCGAGACCGCGCAGCGGAGGATTCGTTTGAGGAACGGGAGGGTGGAGGCGGAGGAGCGTGTCGGCGTATCGGCGTGAGGGCGCGTCGGCGTATCGGCGTGCGGCGTTTTCGGCGTGCCGGCGTAACAGCGGGAGCGATGGCAAGACTCATACAAAAGTAGCGAAAGTCAGAGAACGTTACGAAGGTTATCAGAGGACAAATAGTAAATGGTGTCAGGCACTACGCCGATTCGCCGATGCACCGACGCCGACACGCCGACACGCCGACACGCCGAAACGTGCCTCCGAGTTGCGTCGCTAAGTCTCCTGTGCTAACACGATCCCTTCCACTATGGCCTTTTTTTACCAGCAGACGTTGGCGCAGAGTGCGAGTCTTACAGGGACCTCACTGCACACAGGGTCGCAGGTGAGTCTGAGGTTGAGACCGGCGCCGGTGGATCATGGGATCAAGTTTAAGCGCATGGATCTGTCGGACGAGCCGACCATCGATGCGAAGATAGAGCATGTGAAGTTCGTCGAACGGGCGACCACCATCGCCGAAGGCAACGTCAAGGTGCACACGGTTGAGCATGTGCTTTCGGCCTTGTACGGCATGGGGGTGGATAATGCGCTTGTTGAGATGGATTCGAATGAACCGCCAATTGGCGACGGGAGCGCTTATCCCTACGTAGAGCTGATCAATAAATGCGGTATAGAACAGCAAACCGCTCTGCGCCGAACCTTGGAAGTACGGGAGCCGCTACATGTTGAAACGAAGACGGGCTCATTGCTTACCATTGTACCGGACAGCAAGTTCCGAATCTCCTGTACCCAGGTTGGCCCGGAAGGACGGTTTACCCAATATTACTCAACCGAAATCACACCGGAAATCTACCAGAGGGAAATTGCTCGGGCGCGTACGTTTGTCTTTTACGAAGACGTGAAACCGCTGCTCGACAAAGGTCTGATTCGCGGAGGCAGCCTGGAGAACGCGATCGTAGTGCGCGGTGAGTCGGTCATGGGAAAGGAACCTTTGCGATATCCTGAAGAATTCGTTCGGCATAAGATTCTCGATATCGTTGGTGACCTCTTTCTGGCCGGTTGCAGGTTTTTGGGTCACGTCATTGCGGTCAAACCTGGACACGCAGCCAATGCTGAACTGACGAAAGCCTTGGCTAAGCGGTACACGCACATGATCTCGATGGTTCCCGCGCAGGTGATTCCGCAAGGGACGGGGGTGATGGATGCGAACGATATTATGGAGGTCCTTCCACATCGGTATCCGTTTCTGATGGTTGACCGGATTGTTTCTTTCGAAGGGGACAATAAGTGTGTCGGAGCAAAATCGGTTTCGATCAATGAACCATTCTTTCAAGGCCATTTTCCGGGCCATCCAGTGATGCCGGGAGTCCTGCAGATAGAAGCCATGGCGCAGGTCGCCAGCATCTTATTGCGAAAACAATCTGTCGTGGCAAACGGGGTTGGCTATTTCATGAGTGCAGACGACATCAAATTCAGAAAACCAGTGGTTCCCGGAGACATGCTTTTGATAGAGGCCGAGCTGCTGAGAGCAAAGGGAAATGTGGGAAAAGCCTGTTGCCGGTGTTTGGTGAACGGAGAGGTGACTTCGGAAGGGACGTTGATGTTTGCATTCGTCGGTCAATGAACATTCATCCGACCGCAGTCGTTGATCCGGACGCGGAAATTGGTCCGGACGTCGTCATTGGTCCTTACTGCGTGATCGGGCGCGAAGTTACCATCGGAGCCGGTTGTTGGCTGCAGAACCATATCACGGTGTGCGGCCCGGTAACGATCGGGGCTGGAAATCGGTTTCACGCCTGTTGTTCTATCGGCCAACAGACGCAAGATCTGAAATATAAAGGGGAGCCGACCTATCTGGAAATCGGCGAAGGAAACTGTTTCCGGGAATTTGTGACAGTTAATCGCGCGACTGCGGTTGGCGCGGTCACTCGAATTGGTAACCGTGGAAATTTTCTGGCGTATAGCCATATTGCTCACGACTGCGTGGTCGAAGACGACGTAATCTTTTCTAACAACGGCACGCTCGCGGGTCACGTGGTGGTTCAGGAGTATGCCATCATCGGCGGGTTAACGGCGATCCATCAGTTTTGCCGAATCGGTAAGCATGCCATCACCGGCGGATGCTCGAAAATCGTTCAGGATGTGCCTCCGTTCATGATTGCGGATGGAAACCCGGCGGTGGTTCGCGGCGTAAACGTGGTCGGACTTGAGCGACGCGGTGTTTCCGCAGAAACAATCCGAATGCTTAAGGAATCATATCGGATCCTTTACCGGTCCAATCTGAATACCAAGCAGGCAATGGCAGAACTGGAGAAGAACTTTCCGGCGGTGGCCGAAGTTAGTGAACTGATTCACTTTATCGAGACGAGTGAGCGCGGCATTATACGGTAAATCCGTTTCTGGTTTCTCGTTTCTGGTGGGACAGGGCGAAGGTAGCATAGGCATCCTGCCTGTAGAGCGTGTTGCGTGGCGACGTGAATACAGGCTGAAAGCCTATGGTACAATGGGCCGGTAGATCAGATCGACGATGTTGCGCACATATTGTTCGTCGGTCAAGCCGGCAAGGCTTTCTTCGGGAAAAGGAGCCATTGGGTGCAGGTGATCGGCGAGTTGCCTGAACAATTCGAGCCGGGAATTTGCCTCGAGACCGTCGCGGCGGACCACAGCTTCGAGCGCTAACCGGGCCTCGCCCGGCGAAATCGATTTTCGCAACTGAGCGGCCAGGTGAGAATAGCTCCGCAGCGAGTTTAGCGTTCCGCTGAATAGCAATTCCAGATCGGGTATTTTTTCGGGAACTGCATAGATCACGACGGTATTTGCTGCGAAGTCACCGAGGCGTTGAAATTTGGGCGACAGGGTACTACAGATCCCGCCGACGGCATAGAACGCCGGAAGAAGGTCCACGAGGCGCAACAGGTTTCTAATCACGATCTGAGCCGGGCGCAGCCGTAGACCTTCGGCATCGACCACCCGGATTTTGAGAACGCGTTTACCAAGTGTTTGACCTCGCCAAAACCATTCCAAAATAATCGAGTAGCCAACTGTGACGATGAAGTAACAGACAGTTCGAGCGGCGAGCGCAAGGTCAGGGTTAACAATCGCCGTCAGCAAAAGAATCTGCGCGAGCAGGCCGGAAATCACACAGATACCCGCAAGGTCGATCGCGACTGCCAGGAATCGCGTCACCGGCCCAGCGAGTTGTTGGGCAAGGCATATTCCTTCCGGGGTCCGGATGATGAGTTTGTTGGTTCGCATGGGTAGGGACGCGCTCGAGGACGCGCTCCCGCGTCCGGGCACCGATCGTCCACATCAACAAGAACGGGCACGCCCGGACGCGCGGGAGCGCGTCCCTACCGGGCCCCCATCCCTGCCGGCGAAGACTAAAAATGTGAGGAGCGTCGCAAGCTCGATCAGGCCGAAAACGATCTTGAACTGATAGGGCACAATCGGCTCATGATACTGGGAAAGAAATGCTTCCACTAGCCCGGCCCAGACCAGCAGAAGGGCGGCGCCGGAGATGAGGGTGACGAGGGATCCTGCGACCGAACGCAACCGCTGATTTACGCTTTCCTTGGAATTCCAACCGATAAGCGCCTGGCCCAGCAGAAGGCCGGCTTGGCCCGCGATGAGGATAGCCGGGATCTCAACCACTCCGTGCGGTAGCAGCCATCCCATGAGAAACACTGACTGACCGGCCCGGACATAGTCGAAGAGTACGGCTCCGAGAATCACTCCATTGTAAAATAACAAAATCAGTGTGCCGATCCCCCAGGTTACGCCAAGGGCTAAGGCCAAGATCGACACCTGGGTATTGTTTGTCATTAACGCCGCCGAGAATCGGCCTCTAGCGGTTGCAAGCATTTGGTTCGGTTTGTTTTCCTCTTCTCTGACTCTTTCGGAGGGGTTCTCCAGCAGATGCGGAAACGGAACTATAGCAGCTTTTGCATCCGGATCGAATGCGACCGCACCGCCGCCGAACAAGCCTCCCAGCACGGTGAGCGTGAGAGCAGCCAGGAAAAACCGAAAGTGCTTGCGAAACGTTTGCGGAAATGTGCGAAAGAGCCAACGACGCGGAGACCAGGTGTCAGTCCTGGACGGGACGTCCTGCATCTCGGCATAAGCTCGGGTGAGCAGCGACTCGAGATAGCGAACCAGATTCGGCTCGGCGGCAAAAGTGGAGATCTTCATCAGTCCGGCGCCGGTGCGCTCATACAGATAGTGGAGCCGTTGGATTTCGTCGAGACTCAGGTAAGTGACGGCCTGGTTTTCCACGCGTTTAAGCATCTCATCGAGCTCCTCCCAGGTCGGGCGCTCGCGGCCGATGAACTTTTTTAAATCGACAATCATAAGATTTGCCGCCGTTTCAGATCCATATAGTAGCTGACCAGTCTAAGTCCGAGTTGATGACTTGCGACGACGTGAAACTGAACACCTTTCTGGGCCAGCAACTGCCGCAGGTTCTGTAGTTTAACCCAGCTCAGGTGGCCGCCCAGTTTCAGATAGATTTCGTCAGGTTTTTGCACTGCTCCCTCGCTAAACAGAGGCTGGACGGAGGGAGGCGCGATCATTACGGCCAAAATAACATGCTGTCTGGATAATAGCTCTGCGGTGCCGACAAAGTCTTCGGCGACGACCGGATCATCGAGTGAAGTCAGAAAAACGATCAGAGAACGGCGTTTGAGGCGTTGCTTCAGTGTCGCCGCGATCTCGGCGAAGTCGGGTGTTACGGCTTGCGAGGTCAGTGAGACGGCCAGATTCCGGCAAACTTTGAAATGAGAGGAGCCATTTCGGGCTCTGACGAGGTGGTCTACTTTGTCCGAGAAGGAAATGAACCCGAACCGGTCACCTTGCCGCTCCGCCGCGACGCAAAAGAGGAGTGCCGTAGAGATCGCACGGTCCAGATGAGTCGTGGTCTTGTGCGGACTATCTGTTGCGAGAATTTCAGGGAGCGACCGAGCGCTGAGGCGCGACGTGTCGAGCGCCAGATACACTTCCTTGGATCGCTCGAGCTGAAACACTTTAGTAACCGGGAACCGACGTTTCGCGGTCGCCTTCCAGTGAATTTCGTCAAACCCGTCGCCGCGCTCGTATTCTCGTAATTTTTCAAATTCCCTGCCTCTGCCGATTTGGGGTTGGGCGTGCATCCCGATCGCGCCGCGTTTCAGAAAGTGTGCGATCTGTTTTCCTTCCAGGAGCAGATTCGGATAGATGCGGACTTCGCAATGAACCGTCCGACGGTCCCGATAAACCCAGAAGCCGAACGGGGAATTCCAATCAAAGTATAGACTCTCAATCAGAAAGGATCCGCGCGAGGTTCCAACAAAAGGAATTAGCAGCAGACGTTCGGATGCCGATTTGCCCAGGAGCAGCGTGGTTTGCTCCCTGTCCGGCTCCAGTCCATCGGGAAAAATCACGGCTAAACGCACAGCATCGTTACGCGGAACAGAAAATTGTGTCCGGACCTTCAACTCAGAGCGTTTGTCCCGGATCCCCCCCACAGTTTCGGGTAGAGAGAATTGCAGATCTCGATGACGACCGAGTCCCAGCGCGAGATCGACAGCTGCAAGGACTAGCGCGAAACCAATAAGAAGCAGGGCGACCGGAATAAGCCCGCGGTTTAATCCTGCGATCGTGGCCAGCGGCACCGTGACCAAGAGCAGCAAAAAAACCAGGCTCGACCGGGGCGCAATCATCTTGGAACCGGGACTTTCTCGAGAATTCGGCGCACAACCGAGGTCATTTCAGTTCCCTCGATTTCAAACTCCGGACGCAAAACGAGGCGGTGTTCCAGGACTGGCTGGAACAAAGTCCGTACGTCGTCCGGGGTCACAAAGTCCCGGCCGTCCAACGCGGCATGCGCGCGGCTGGCCAGCAGCAGCGATTGAGTCGCCCGCGGACCGGCACCGACCAGGATACTATCATGTCTCCTGGTTTCGCGAGTGAGATCCACCAGGTAAGTTAACAATTCGGATTTTACAAGTACCTGGGTTAAGGCAGCACGCAGGCGCGGAAGGTCAACTTCACGAACTACCACGTTAACATCTCCGTGGTTGAGCACTAACTCGGGCGTCTGATCGCCTAACATACGTTCCGCCAAGTTCAGCTCTTCGTCCCGCGCCGGCAGGTCCATCTGAATCTTGAGCATGAAGCGGTCCTTTTGTGCTTCCGGCAGGGTGTAAGTTCCTTCGTACTCGATGGGATTTTGCGTAGCGAATACCGTAAAGTTTGGCGATAGATCGTACGTTATGCGATCGACTGTTACCTGACGCTCCTGCATGGCCTGCAGCAGCGCGGACTGAGTTTTGCTCGGAGCGCGATTGATTTCATCGGCGAGCAGGAACGTGGTAAAGACTGGTCCCGGAACAAAGTTGAATTCGTTTTTCTGCAGGTTAAATATGTTTGTCCCAATAATGTCAGACGGCATCAGATCCGGAGTGAACTGTATTCGATTGAACAAAGCGCCTAATGTGTGCGCCAGTGTCTTCACTAACAAGGTTTTGGCGACGCCAGGAACTCCCTCTACGAGCGCATGTTGA
Source organism: Verrucomicrobiota bacterium (assembly GCA_019233825.1). Taxonomy (GTDB): domain Bacteria; phylum Verrucomicrobiota; class Verrucomicrobiia; order Chthoniobacterales; family JAFAMB01; genus JAFAMB01. The sequence goes on from JAFAMB010000043.1 coordinate 9,300, forward strand.
TTTGTGAAGATTGCGATAAGAGACAGGTCGACCGCCAGCCGTTGACCGATAACAACTTTGGCGACCTCAGCACGGGTCCGGGTTAAAATTTCTTTCAGCTCGTCCAAAGCTTGATTCATTGTTTTTCGTTCAGGAGAGTCATTAGCCGGTTATATTTTTCGGCGATCGGTTCTCCGCTGTCCGGCCGGGAATGGAATCGTTCCAGTCTGGCAAGCTGCGCCAGGGTTGGCCGCGCTGTCTTCAGCCAGGTTTTGATGCAGACGCCCAACAGATCTTTCTGCGGAATCGTTCGCCGCAAGAGGTTCAGAAACGCCTGCTCGGAGCTCAAACCTAGCACCCCGGAAGCGCTGTGATCGGTCTTTCTTCTTGGAACGAGAGTGTACTGACTTTTCCAGATAAAAAGCAGCAGAATAGCGATTATGCTGATGAGTGTTCCTTCTAATCCGTAACGCAATGCAAGCGTCATGATGCCTGGTCGCTCGGTTAGCCCGAGATGAGTCTCTTCAAAGAGAACTTCATGGCAACGGCCGATCAACCAGAGCAGAAGTCCGGTATTTCGATCGACCGCGAGTGCCTCGTTGCTGAGGGCATAGGAGTCACTGAGCAGGACCAGCGATCCGCGTAAGAATGGGCGCTCGACGATCACGTCGTGGTTGCCTTGTGCGGCAATGCTCTTCCACGCGGGCGCCAAATGATCAAAGTAACTGTTGCCAAACCAGCGAACGATCGCACCGAATTGGCCGGAGTTGAGAGAAATGGGATAGAATCCTTTGAGCGGCACTATCTCGGCGCCCCAGCGGCGGATGAGACTTCGCCAGGAGATAACGGGTGGTTCGCCGGTTGTATCCGATTTTGCATCCTCACTGGAAGTTGTTTGCCGCCGCTCCGGACGAAGCGCGATGATTAACCGGCCACCGGTTGCGAACCAATGATCGAACAGCTGAGCATCTTCGTCTGAAACCGGTTGGTCCGCGCTGACCCCGGCGACAACCAGGGCCCGGGCCTCGCCTGAAGGGAGGATCTTGGACGACTGCAACCGTCGACCCACTCCAATAACTTCGGTTGCCTGCAGGCTGTCGTAGAATGCTTTCAATCCCTTGGGATCCGTTCGATAGGTGGAATACTCGGGGAAGCTGTCGCCGGTCTCCAGGCGCCACTGAAAGGTTGGCAGACCGAAAAACAGCAGGCTGGCAAAGCATGCGATCAGGACCACGTATGCGGCCGCTTTAAAGATTGGAGCTGGCTGCATGCTTGATCCTTTCGTAGATGCCGCGGTAGCTTTCCAAGGCCTCAAGTGTGACGCTGTCCCGGCCGTACCAGCAGCGTTCAAATCCAAAGCGGCTCTGCGCAAACAATGCCAGCAGGTCTGAGCGATTTTTAGCTTTTCGACGGAGCTCTTTTTCGTAATCGCTATTCGATTTCCATCGCTCTACGGCAATGAATCGATGGGAAGCGAGCAGCGCAAGAATCCCCAGGAAAAGCGCACGCAGCGCCTGGCGAAATTCGCCGGCGGCAATCTTCTGGCGAGCCAGTGCAGACCATCCGTCATCTGGAAGTTGGTCGGGGGCGATTGCCTCGTCTGCGAGATCCGGGATGGGAGGTGGGATGGCCGGCTTGGGGCGCAGGGTTGCTCTTAATCTTCGAAGCCGGATGATGAATAGGATCAAGGTCCCGGCAAGCGCTGCCCAAAGCAGGTACGCGAGCGCATTAAATATCGCGGGAGAGAATGGCGTGCCTGATGTTGCCGGTGGCGCAAAGACAGGCTTGAAATCGAAGATCTGGAGCAGCCATTTCCACAGCCGGTCGAGCGCATCGCCAACGGACAGCAGCGTCTTGCGCATCCAGGAGAGGAACTGGTCCAGAAGCGACTTTTGTTTCGAGTCGTAAGCGGGCGCTAAGGGTTGGCGCCAGTTGAACTCCGGATTTTCCAGGACCCGCTCGATCTGCCGATCCAATTCAGGCTGGGTCAGCGCCCCTGGAGGGGCCTTGCTTGCCATGGCCGTGCCGGGAACGCCGGGAACGCCGGCCGGCGTTGGCAGCAACGTCCCAAGCGGAAGCAATGGCCCTTCGGGTGGCGCCATTACCACAAGAATGACCGACACCACTTTCAAGAGATGCAAAGCGGGTGCGCTTTGTCTGCTTCCGTCACGGTACACGAAATGCCGCCTCCCTGTTTTGGAAGTCTTTCAACCTTCTGAGCAGATCCTCCCCGGTGGTTTGGGATTCCCCGTCACAACACCGGATCACGTGGATGGCCTTGGCCAAGAGATCAATGATAAAATAAGCACCAGCGGCCAAGGCGATGATCAATGCCGGCGAGAACATCCAGGTATAACTGCGCGTTAGAAAACTCTCGATGCCAAGCAGGGCTTTGAGAAGGAACGGCGTGGAAAAGGTAACCGCACAAAGGTCAAGGAATACTACCAGAGCCAGTAGAGACAGGAGACCGTAGACGGTCCAACTCTGCGCGGGCCAGAGACGTGCGAACTCCCAGCTTTTGCGCACGTCGGTCTGTCGGGCGCCACCGAGCACCGTTAGGTTCTGAAAAAATGCGGATACGTAGATGAAAGGAAATACCAGCAACCAAGCCAGCGGCCGGGCGAAAAGGCCGAGTGGCTGAAAAGCGATCTGCCTGCTCCAGATGGACAACATCGTCTTTGGGTTCCACCATCTTTCTACATTCCCGGTGTAAGCGCGAACGAGTTCACGGCAACAGAACGCCTGTAAACCTTTCGCCCAACCATAAGCCAGCGCGACCAAAACAGCGGAC
>JAFAMB010000079.1 GCA_019233825.1 Verrucomicrobiota bacterium
GTTAAGGTTCCGGCGCAAAACGCCGGCGACCGTGCCGCTCCCGGGGCGGTCGCGTTACCCACCGGAAAGCAAATCACACCGATGGCTGTTCCCGGATCGACCTTTCAGCTGTTGAACCCGGGCTTGAAGGGCTTTCCCGACTTCGTCGCGAGTGGGGCGATCAGCACGGCCGTCAGTCCGGACCAGCGTACTCTGCTGGTTCTCACTAGCGGCTATAATTTGATGTACGGAGCCGATGGTAAGCTCCGGCCCGACGATTCCCAGGAATACATCTTTATCTATGATCTTAGCTCGCCGGGTCCGGTTCAGCGGCAAGTCTTAAAGGTCCCGAATACCTTCGCCGGCCTCGCGTTTGATCCGCGCGGCAAGGTGTTCTACGTCAGCGGAGGAAAGGACGATAACGTTCATAGCTATTCCAGACAGGAGGACGGCACTTGGTCCGAGTCGGGCACACCCATTCCGCTCGCCCACACGGCGGGCCTCGGCCTCTTGCGGGGCTCGGCGCTCGTCGCCGGAGGCCTGGCGGTGACCGCAGACGGAGCGAAAATTGTCGTGGCGAACGTTTACAATGATTCAGTTTCAGTGGTCGACGTCGCTCGCCGAGCCGTCAGCTATGAAACCGATTTGAGACCCGGAAAGGTAAATCCCGCTGAGGCTGGCGTCGCGGGCGGCGAATATCCCTTTTGGGTTGCCGCCAAAGGGAATGAAACGGCTTACGTCTCCAGTTTGCGGGATCGCGAGATTGTGGTCCTTGCCGTGAGCGACAAACCGCAGATCAGGGCCCGGATTAAAGTCGAAGGAAATCCCAACAAGATGGTACTGAATCGGGATCAGTCGCGTTTATTTGTCTGTTGTGATAACAGCGACACCGTCGACGTGATCGATACGAAGACTGATCGAATTATTGAGACGGTGCGAACCACCGCACCCGAGTCCATGCTGGCCGCAATAGACAAATACCGCGGAAGCGCCCCAAACAGCCTGGCACTCTCGCCCGACGAAACCCAGTTATATGTGACGAACGGAGGTACAAATTCGGTCGCGATCATCAAACTAGCGCCACCGAAATCTACCGTCGTTGGATTACTGCCGACAGGTTATTATCCCAACGCACTAAGTGTCAGCGGCGATGGACGGAGACTTTTCATTGTGAATGGTAAAAGCCTGAGCGGGCCCAATCCGAAATTTTCGCGCAAAAGCCGAGGCACAAACCAGTATATCGAACAGTTGCAACAGTCGGGCCTCCAGAGTTTCGAACTTCCTGATGCTGGTTCTCTGGATCAACTCACCCGCACGGTGGCCGCTAACAATTCGTTTGGCATTGGCCGGGTCGCGGATGACGACCGGCTGTTTAGCCGGCTCCGGGAGCGAATCAAGCACGTCATTTACATTATAAAGGAAAATCGAACCTACGATCAGATTCTGGGCGATCTCGACCGTGGAAATGGGAATCCGAAACTCACTGAATTTGGGGAGGCGATTACACCGAACGCGCACCGTTTGGCTAGAGAATTTGTCGACCTGGATAATTTTTTCGATTCCGGGGACGTCAGTGGCGATGGCTGGCCGTGGAGCACATCGGGGCGCGAGAGTGATTTCGGAGTAAAGGCGGTGCCAATTAACTACTCGGGGCGCGGTACGAACTACGAATATGAGGGATCGAACCGTAACATCAATCTGGGTGTAGGCACCACCAAGGAGCGGTTGGCACTGAATCGGGCAACACCAGACGATCCGGACCTGCTCCCTGGCCACGCGAACGTTGCTGCCCCGGATGGCCCGGTTGGCTCCAAGAGCGGAAGAGGATATATCTGGGACGCCGTCTTGCGAACCGGGAAGACAGTTCGAAACTACGGCTTTTTTGTTGATTCTTCCTACGCGCCTCTGGAGCGGGATCCGTACAAAGCACAGACGCGAGTCGCGTTTGTCTCGGACCCCGAGTTGATCAGCAGGACGGATAACTATTTCCGGGGATTTGATCTCGCGTTGCCGGATTATTACCGGGAGCGGGAATGGGAGCGCGAGTTTGCGGGCTTTGTCCGGGAAGGCAACTTGCCCGCTTTCGAATTGGTACGCTTCGGGGTGGACCATACTGGCGGCTTTAACATCGCCCTGGATAACGTGAACACGCCGGAGCGGCAGGTGGCCGATAACGATTACGCGGTCGGGTTACTGATCGACAGGGTAGCGCACAGTGCGTACAAAAACAGCACATTGATCTGCATCTTGGAAGACGATGCGCAAAACGGCGCTGACCATGTCGACGCACATCGGTCGACCGCCTACATCGTTGGCCCATACGTCAAACACGGCGCCGTCATTTCAAATCGCTACACGACCGTTAACATGATCCGGACGCTCGAGGACCTTTTCGGCGCCGAGCATTTGAATATCAATACGGCAACGCAACGCCCGATAGCCGATGTGTTTGATCTAAGTCAACCGGACTGGAATTTCGACGCTCTCCCGTCCGTCTACTTGAATGACACACGGTTGCCGATCAAGAAGCAGGAAGGTAAAACTGCGGGCACCGGCTTTTCGACGCACGATGGCGCTTACTGGATTCAAAGGACGGCTGGGTTTGATTTCCGCAGGGAGGACGACCTCAAAGATCCGGACCGATATAACCGGATCATCTGGGAGGGAATCAAGGGTGATGTTCCCTATCCGGCCGCACGGTAGGGCGTGACGGCGGTAGGGGCGCGCTCCCGCGCGACCGGGCGTGCGCGTTTCAAAGCGTCTGAAAACTACTCAGGGTAGGCTCCGGAGACACGCTGATCATAGTCGATAAGAGCTCCCGTCATGACGCCCGACTCTGGACTCAATAGGTAGGCAGCCAATCCGGCCACTTGATGCGGCTTAACCAGCTGTCCCATTGGCTGCGTTGCCTCAGCTTTGGCTAGCCAATCTTCACCAACGCCGTGGAATTTCTGCTGCGTTGCGCTCTCACCAGGCGTGTCCATCCAACCAGTCAGAATGCCGTTGCAGCGTATGCGATTGGCTGCGAAGGCGTTGGCAACATTCTTCGTGAGCGTAGCAAGGGCTCCCTTCGACGCTGAGTAGGCCGACAGATAGGACTGTCCACAGTGCACCACCATCGAAAGGATATTGACGATGCTCCCTGGTTGGCGGGTTTCGACCAAGTGGCGAACCACACCCTGCATCAGCAAGAAGGGCCCACGCACGTTGGTGTGGAACATCCGGTCCAAGAGCTCGGGGCTGGTATCCAGAAGGGTGCCTCGGTCGGGTAGGGCTGCGGCGTTAACCAGGCCATTGACAGAGCCAAAGCGCTCTAGGGCTGTGGCGACCAGTTTGAAGCAGTCCTCTGGAATGGAGACATCAGCCTTTACGAAGATACAATCCGTACCGCGAGATTGGATGCTGGCCGCCGCCTTCTCTCCTTTATCTAAGTTTCGTCCGCTTAGTACCATGCCGTGCGCGCCCTCCCGGGCCAGCCGCTCGGCGATGGCGAAACCCAAACCTTGAGCTCCTCCCGTGATGATCGCGGTCGTTGTTCGGTTTCTTAAGAAAAAGTCGTCATTCATTGCCAGGTAATTTCACAGTTTGGTTTCAGTTCGATGGCCTTTCCTAGTCGAAGAGATGCTCCCGCGGCTTCTGCAAGGTAGACTGCCCGCAGCCCGTCGATCGCATTCACCGATGCCGATTGGCCTTGAGCCAATCCGTTTAGAAACGCCTCAATTTCCAGGCGATAGCTGTCACCGTAGCGTTCCATGAAGAAGGCACGAAAGCGATCCGGTGCTCCAAAGCTCGTGCTTGAAAATCGCTTAAAGCCGGTAGCTTTCGGATTGTCGGATATCGCCATGCCCGCCGAGCCGAAAGCCTCGATCCTCTGGTCAAAGCCATAAGCAGTTCGCCGCGAGTTGAGGATTAGCGCCTGCTTGCCGCTCAGTGTGACAAGGGTCACGCATGCCGTGTCGATATCTCCGAGTTTGCCAATCTCAGGATCGACGAGGCAGCTGCCACGACTGTGAACGCTGATGGGTTCTTCGCCAAGCATCCACCGGGCCATGTCGAAGTCATGAATCATCATGTCGCGAAAGAGACCGCCAGACTTCGGAATGTACTCAAGTGGGGGCGGATACGGATCGCGGCTGGTAATCGTCAGTTGTTCAAGGTTGCCGATCTCGCCGTTCTCAATAGCTTTTTTGACTGCAGCGTGCCCCGGGTCAAACCGCCGGTTGAAGGCTAAGAAGACCTTTCCCGAGCGATCACCCAACGCGTCCACACATTGTTGCGCTTCCCAGAGAGTCGGCGCCAGCGGCTTCTCACACATCACAGCCTTTCCGGCCTGAACCGCGTCGATCACGTACTTCACGTGAGTGTCTGAAGAGGTTGCTATCAGAACTGCTGTGACCTCAGGATGACTCAAAGCCTCTTCGGCTGTCCGCGCCACGGACGCGCCGGCCTTCGAAGCGAGAGAGGCGGCCGCCGCTTCAGCAACATCGAAAACGGTCACTAGCCTGGCTCCCGCGGCTGAGATGGCCTCGGCGTGTACCTTAGCCATTCGGCCGGCGCCCAACAGCGCCAGCCCGATCATGGTTCACCTCCGATCCGCCGAAGTTTTGAGTTTATATGAGTATTTTTTTGATGTGAATGGAGACATCGCCGTGCAGGGTACGACGACATGCTGTTTGCGGCAAGCGAGAGGCTCTCCCTGACTACCATGCGCCAGCCGATCGACCGCATTGGCCACGCAATGTATCGACTGCCTGATCGCCCGTATTCAGGATCCTGAGCCAGCCGATTTCTTGGACGTGCCACGCCGGTCGCGCGGGAGCGCGCCCTTGCTACCGGCACGAACGTAGGGCCCCTGGACGATTTATCCGGAACGGGTATGCTAACGGATTATGAAGCTGATCTTCGCGCTTTTGGTTTGTCTCGCCTGCGTAGTCACTACCGTTTGGGCGGTTTCGAATCAGCAGACCAACGGGAAGCTCAAAATAGGCGATCCGATTCCAGCGGTGACGTCTCAAGATCAAGATGGAAAAGTGGTCAACCTCGCTGAGGTCGGGGCAAGCGGATACATGCTGGTTTATTTTTATCCGAAGGCATTGACTCCAGGGTGCACGGCCCAGGCTTGCAGTTTGCGTGATGCCTACACCGATCTCCAAAGTAAAGGGGTAAAAGTTTTCGGTGTCAGTCTCGACACGGTGGATATGCAGAAGAAATTCCAGGAAAAGGAACGCCTCCCGTTCGAGTTATTGTCTGATCAGCAGAAGCAGGTCACAGCTGCGTTCGGTGTTCCTCTGATATCGAATAGCTTCGCGGCGCGTCAGGCATACTTGTTCAAGGACGGAAAATTGGTCTGGATGGATACGAAGGCATCGACCGACAAGCAAGCCCAGGATGTGTTGGCTGTCTTAGCGCAGCAGCATTAGCAGAGAGTCGTTTCTGGTTTCTCGTTTCTGGTTTGTGATTTCTCTTGCGACGAAACGAGAAACGAGAAACCAGAAACGAGAAACGTCTTACTGCATCAACACGACGATCGACCTCGGTTGCACTAGATATTTCGATCCGAAGATCTGAACTTCGCTACCGGGCGCACAGATATCTTGGGGGGAAGGGCAGCTCGTGTCGGCCACGCGGTACCAGGCTTTTCCAAGCCCATCGAAAATCGTGAATCTGAGCGGTTCAGTGTACGCATTGATCATTACGTAGAGGTCGACGTCATGCTCAGACCTGCCGCTCAGGTAATAGGCTAAACTGTGAGAGTGATAGGACAGGTCGGTCGATGGCCCGACACCGCGCCACCGGACATCTTCGCGCCAAAACCGGCTGCGGCAAACGGTCGGGTGCGCTTTGCGGAAAGCGATCATGAGCTTAAAAAAACGAAATATATCTGCGTATTCGCGAAGCCGGTTCCAATTGAGCCAGGTCGTTTCGTTGTCTTGATTGTAAGGGTTGTTATTCCCTCCCTGCGTGTGCAGAAATTCATCACCGGCTGTGAACATCGGTATCCCGTTTGCCAGCATCAACAAGCAGCAGAAATTTTTCGCCTGGCGCTTGCGCAGAGCAATAACCCTGGGAGGAACGGCATCGTCGCCTTCCCACCCGCAATTCCAGCTGAAATTTTCCATGGTCCCGTCCGTATTATTGTGGCCGTTCGCACTGTTGCGCGGTTCGTTATAAGAGACCAGGTCGTATAAGGTAAACCCGTCGTGCGCGACAACGTAGTTAATGCTGTAGAACGGGCGCCGGGCCTCTTCGATGCGATCAGGGAAAAGGTCATCGCTGCCGTAGAGTCGCCTCATTACGGGAGGCACCGCACCGGCGTCCCCGCGTACAAAACGGCGAATATCGTCTCGAAACATGCCGTTCCATTGGTGCCAGAACATGCCCGGGAAACTCGTCCCTAACTGATAGGCACCACCGGCGTCCCAAGGCTCGGCAATCAGACGAGCGCTGCTGAGCACCGGGTCGGTGCGAATCGCCGAGAGCAGCGGCGGATCGTCCCAGTCGATCGAGCCATCTTCGGAGCGCGTCAGGATGGATGCCAGGTCGAAGCGAAAACCGTCGACGCGCATTTCTGTGACCCAGTACCGAAGGCTATCGAGGATCAGGTTTCGAATGAACGGATCGGCGCAATTCAAAGTGTTGCCGGTCCCGGAGTAGTTGGCATAAGGGCGTTCCGGATCGTGTGCGCGCAGATAGAAGCTCGCGTTGTCGATGCCTTTAAAGGAATAGGTTGGTCCCAGATGATCTGCCTCGGCTGTGTGATTGTAAACCACGTCCAGGATGACCTCGATTCCGGCCGCGTGCAGTGCTCTCACCATCTCTTTGAACTCGGTGATACCAGCATCCGACCGCGATGCGTAGGCAAGGTGCGGTGAGAAGAAATTCAATGTCATGTAGCCCCAATAGTTGCCTTCCTGAGGATCGAATTGATGAACAGGCATCAATTCTACGATCGTTATCCCCAGCTCTTTTAAATAGGGAATCTTCTCGATTAGCCCGGCGTACGTTCCGCGGACCGGCTCAGCAACATCACTGGAGCAACTGGCTGTGAATCCTTTTACGTGAAGTTCGTAGATGATGGCGTCCGAGAAATGCAGCGGGGATTTGTCCTGGCCCCAGAGAAATTGCGGCTCGCTGAATCGAAAAATGCCGAGCGGCGCGCGACCCGCATTTGATCCCGGGCTTCTGGCAGTTTCGCGCTGGAATGTCGGCGGAAAAAACACTCCCTTCGCATACGGATCGAGTAGAATCTTATCTGGATCAAAGGCGTTCCAGGCATTCGGGGCTGCGTCCTTGGGACCATTGACTCGATAGGCATAAAAACAGGCGTCTTGCAGTTCGCTCTCTTTTAGCCGGCAATGCCAAACCCTTTTGGTCTTGTGGCGCAAGTGCTCCAGCCAGAGCTCTACTAATGGCGTCACATAGTCGTCTTTGTTGAAAAGAAGGAGAGTCACCTCCGTTGCGTTTTTGGAGTAAAGCGCAAAGTTGTATTTCTGCTCTTCGGGGATGTAGGTCACCCCCAGCGGCATCGGAGACCCTTCCACAGAGGGCCAGTTCACGATTTTTGGCTCCGAGGTACCTTATTCACGGCGTTCCGAACGGACCATCTTAAACTCGCGATTAATCCGAGGTCAATTGCATAATGGCCGCGCTTTTGCTCAAAAAAGTTTCTTGCCGAGCGCGCAAATACCCGACCAATGTGGGGCGATGACCCCGACCAGAGAAGAAGCCTGGAACTTTGTCTGCGAACATACCGTCAACGAATCTCTGCGCAGACATATGCTATCGGTCGAAGCTGCGATGCGTGCTTATGCCTTACGGTTTGGCAGTGACCCGGATCTCTGGGGCGTAGTCGGCTTGTTGCACGACTTTGACTACGAGCGCTATCCGAACGTGACCAGCGATGGTCATCCTAATCGGGGAGCAGAGATTCTCAGGAGGAAGGGAATTGACGAGGGTATCATCCGAGCAATCCTGGCTCATGCCTCCGAGGTCACTGCAATAGAGCCCGAGAGCCTGATGGAGAAGACGCTGGTCGCGGTCGATGAGTTGACCGGGTTTATCATCGCCGTCGCGCTTGTCCGCCCCTCCAGGAGCATTCTGGATGTTGAGCTGAAATCCGTGAAAAGGAAATGGAAGGACAAGGCGTTCGCCGCGCCCGTGAACCGCGAAGAGATTGAACGGGCCGCAGCCCTTCTGAATGTGTCACTGGATGAACATATTCAGCTCGTGCTGGACGCGATGAAAGAGCGCGCCGGTGAACTCGGCTTGAAGTGAGCGCCCTGGCTCGCCCTTGCTGACAACGCAAGCCGGGACGGTTTGCTTCGGACCGGCAGACTCATGGAAAGTTGCTCTTACAGATTCGCGCAACAATCTGACCTCCAGACTGTCCGTTCGGAGTTAAGCGAGGAGGCTTGGCGCCGGCTATCGAGATTGTTGGAGTGCCGCTGTACCCAACCGGATTGGATAGTTCTTGCATTGGTGGGCAAGACATTGACTGCAACGTTGGCGCTTGTTACACATACCGAGTTTGGCCTGCCGCTCGAACTCTTCGAATTTCACGGCAGCCTCAAAGGATGTTCATTTGAACTGCTCCAATTTGTGGTCGGGAAGGCCCGGAGTCTTGGATCCCGTGAGCTCTTTTACACCGTTCCAGCCGATTCCGCCGAGACCGCAGCCATCTCTGACGCGGGATTCCGCCAGTGGCGAAATACTGTGCGGTTTAAGTCTACAAAGCTCACGGATGGCGGAATGGGAGGTTATCGATCCTGCGCAGCGGCTGATTTTGATCGGAGTGAGATCGTTGTGCTCCTGGAACAGACGTCAGAGTTATCGGCTGATTCGCAGATTCAATTCTATCGCGAGCGTCTCGGCGCCAGGAAGGATGCTGAAATGACATTGGAGGTAATGGAGTATACCCAATACGATCCGAACTGGTGGAGGGTGGCTCTGACGCCAGGCGGGCAGACGATCGGGATCGTTCTTCCAGTCCTGGTACATGGGGAGCCAACGATTGGTTTCATTGGGGTACGCCCGGAGCGTCGCGGCCGGAAAATCGCCCAATTTCTACTGGCCGAAGCCTGGTCCGTCCTGAGCCGCTCCGGCCGGCCAACCATTTATGCCGAAGCCGATCAACGAAACGCATCAATGTATCGAGCGCTGATCTCGAGCGGATTTACGCTGCAGTGCCGGCAGCAGGAGTGGAGGCTGGACCTGTCCCGGTAGA
>JAFAMB010000075.1 GCA_019233825.1 Verrucomicrobiota bacterium
CCAGGATTTTTTTTATGCCCAGCTTCGCTTCGACCATTGCTCTCCAAAGATAACCGGTTTCCTGCATAGCGATCGCCGTGAGGAGATCCACGGAAAAGGGCGTGTCGGCAAGCGCGGTTTCGATCTGTTTTTGAAACTGCATTTTGAACCAGCGGACAGCTGCGGCGTCTTTCATATGTTATTTGGTTTGTTGGAATTGGATTCTGAAAAGTGCAGTCCCGTTCGTTGGGTGTTCAGCGATCTGGCGTACGTTGACCCCGGTGCCGAGCTGTTGGATCATTATTACCGCTTCGGGACGAAGGCCGACGCGCGGCAGTTACGCCTAGCATGAGCGCCGTATGACTCGATTGCTGAGGAGAATGACTGGAGAAAAGGCCGCGACTTCGTCCACATGGATAAAACCTCGGGCGCCTGCCGCGCCGGAGTGAAGAGATCGGTTCTAACGAAACATTGAGATTCGGCACCAAAGTATGCAAAGCAGCGACAACCAACATTGAATGCCACCCTCAGACGAATTGTCACGCGAGGAGACGATCTGCAGGCTCTACACTGAGTTGGCTCTGCACCCGGCCAGCGAATTTGGTTGGGGGAAGGGGATAGAAAATGCGCGTGCGTTGGGCTACAACCCAGCGTGGTGGAGCGCCTGCCCATCACCATATGGGAATCCTCTGCGGCGGTCGGCAATCCTTTTGGACTCGGACCAATTCATCCGGGTGAGACCATTGTTGACCTTGGCTGCGGGGCGGGAGCGGACGTTTGCGTGGCGGCGCTGCTGGTCGGCAAGCGCGGCCGCGTTGTCGGTGTGGACGTGACGCCCGCGATGGTCGAAAAGACGCGAGCAAATGTTGCGCTGTCCGGCTTTACCAACGTCGAAATCATCGAGGCCGATATCGCCGAACTTCCCTTGCCGGGAGCGTGCGCCGATGTGGTGCTTTCCAACGGCGCCATCAACCTGTCACCCCACAAACCGTGCGTGTTGAAGGAAGCCTTCCGCATGCTCAAGCCCGGCGGCAGGCTTTATATTGCAGACATGGTTCGCGATGCCGCAACCGACGACTCGCAGTGCGGTGCGAGCAGCTCAGAAGACTCGTGGGCCAATTGCGTCGCCGGCACACTAACCTCCGAGCGCTTCCTGCAACTCCTTGAAGAAGCGGGCTTCGCAGATGGGAAGATGATCGGCACGACCGGCTATCGAACGTCGCCCGAAACTATCGGCGCTCTGTTTCGAGCGCGAAAACCGATTCCGCTTAGGCAGCTGTCGCCTTGAAGATTAAACAGTTTCTTTGTGGTCCAGATCCGTTTGGAGCGTCGCACTGTTTTGTCTGGCACTCCCAGCGCTCGATTGCCCCGGAAAGGGACTGCCCCGGAAAGGGACAGGTCTTCGGATTGGTACAGCGGCATCCGGGCGCCTCATGACGTACCGGTACCCGCCGCCAATCGATATCAGTGAGATCAAAGCCACGAGCGGCTTACCAATGCCTGCTGCTTTGGAGCCGAAAAGACTAATATAAATCGGTAGCATCGGTGAGCCGCAGCAACCCATCAGAAAAGCATCCTGCCGCCGCCAGGAAAGTGACCAGGCTAACCCCACCGAATGCTCCTATCGCCGCCGCCCATCGGCGGGAATACACAAAGCGTGCGGTAGCCCAAGCCGCAAAACTGGCACTCAGTGCATAAGAAAAGCTCACGAAATAGTCTTGGCTGATCATATAGCTCTGCCAAAAACTGACTGGGTCTTTCGAGTATCAGGTTCGTTAACGCAAGAAAGACCGCAGGCTGCATATTCACGCTTATCAACGATGGTTTCGCACGAGATCCGCACGCCGCGCGGCATCATCGAGGACTGGTCTCGGCCTCTTGATCGTAAAGCGGTGAAAAAACAACCGCAGTATGCTGATCGCGCCAAGGCATTCGCCCCTCATCAAATCCTCGGTCCCGCCATAAGCGAGGCGGCTGAACCCCGCTGTTCTACACCCAGCGCGATCAAACTGCCGGATACGCCTCGCCGGTCTGAGGCGCCGCCTAGCGGGTGAAATACAGGCTGGAAGCCTATGCTACCTATGCCGGATCTTTCGTTCCATTTACGATGAGCAGCAGATGCGCTAATGATAGCCTCAGCGAGGCTGAAACTATACTAGCACTAGCGTAGAACCGAAAACAGTGCTCTCATAGAGAGTACAGCCACGCATCAACTTCAACAGCTTTTGCAGTGGATTCACGCGAAAGAAAAGAGCCCTCGAGTGTCAGTACACCTGCGCCGCCCTGCGCAATCTGATCTCTGGCGCCGCTCACAAATCCGCAGAGATTTTGTGACTGTAATGTTCTGGTAAGCCTTGCGTCATTTCGGCGCGTCATTCTGGTTAAACAGCGATTTCAATGACAGCTAAGGAGAGGCTGATTGGGCCGCCCGTGTTTGTGCTCGTATGGTTAGTATGGTCAGACGTTGTACTCAGCGAGGTCGACCCGGATGCGGGGTTTATGGAAAAACGCAGAGCGTATATAAAAGAAGTTGTTCTGCTTGACAGAGGCAAATGGGGAATCGTTGTGGACTTCGTACTGGAGGAAAAGGAATTAATTGGTAAGGAGGTGCTCGTTGACTATGATGAAATCGACGACCTTGACGAGACCCCCGACGGTTGCCTGCTCATAAAGACCCTCGAAGTACCTAAGGTTAGGCGCGGCGATACGGTCGAGATCACGATCCGGGATCGAGATCGGAAATAGTGATCGATTCCAAGAGCTATTTACCGCTTCCCCGGCTCGGACGCCCGCCGTCGTTCCGCGGACGCGGAACGATGGCGCCCCTGCTGGCCCGACGTAGCAAGGGGGAACAGGCGCGGAGTCGGGAGCCTCGCCTTACCGGTCGGGGGAGCGACGAGCTCACCGCCCGCTATGGAAAGATGCTTTGCGTAGGCTGACAGCGATGCCTGCGTGTGCCGGCGTATGGCAGCCTCCGTTTCTGCCGGATCCCTCGTTCTCAGGGCGCTCAAGATCTTCCAGTGCTCGCGTTGAGCCTGAGGGAGACGCCGTGCAAAAACATCTTTGAGGAAGGAGCGATGGAGCCTATCCCAGTGATCCAATACTTTGCTCATCAAAGAACCAACGAGCCGCGTGCCGGATTTATCGCAAATGAATTTATGAAAATGCCGATTCTCCTGTGACCACAATTCCGGATCTCCGGCCAACGAATCCATCTTTAAAAGAATCTGTTCAAGAACAGCGAAGTCCTCTTCAGACATGCGTTGACACGCCGCCCGGCTGCTGATGACTTCCATAATTTCGAGCAGACTAAATACTTCCACCACCGATTCTGCTTCGATCGGCGTAACTCTCGCACCGAGATAAGGCTCAATGGCGACATAACCGTCGGCGTCAAGCTGTTGCAACGCTTCCCGCACCGGTATAGGGCTGACCCCGAGCTGCCTGGCAAGGTCATCGATTACCAGTCTCGTCCCTGGAGTGAGTTCTCCGTTGAGAATGGCGTTACGAAGAGTTGCGATCACCAACTCCTTCTTGCTGCGCGACGAACCGATTGGCTGCATGGTACGGGTTAGACATACGTGAGGAACCTGTCTTTGACGAGCCGAAGTAGTTCGCGACCTGGCAACCGCCAAAGCTCATCGTTAAAAATTTCCACTTCGATCGGGCCAAGGTAGCCTGCCGCGGTCACGGCGTTGCGGAGGCGTGGAATCTCAATGACGCCGTCGCCCATCATGCCGCGGCCGTTTAATATATCGGGGAGCGGCACAATCCAGTCGTTGACGTGGAATCCGAAAATGCGGCCTGCTGCGCGGGCTATTTCCGAATAGACTGCGGGATCCCACCAGACATGATAAACATCGATTACGATGCCAAGATTCGCGGATCCCACCAACTGGGCGATCGCATTGGCCTGGCTCAAAGAAACTATCACCGAACGATCTGCCGCGAACATCGGGTGCAGCGGTTCGATTCCTAACTTTACGCCGGCCTGCTCCGCATAAGGCACCAGACTGGCGATCCCTTCCGCGACCATATCGCGAGTTCGGTCAAGATCATGATTTAATATGCCTCCGCAGACCAAGACCAGAACTTCGGCTCCCACAGCCGCTGCTTCATCTATTGCACGACAGTTTTCTTCCAAATTCCTGGATTGCTGGTCCAGCGTTGCTGCGGGGAAGAAACCGCCCCGGCAAACACTTGAAACTTTTATGCCGGTATCGCCGAGTAGCTTCAGGGTCTCGTCCAGGCCGGCCTCTGCGATTTTGTCGCGCCACAGCGAAACAAAAGGAATCTGCGCTGCTGCGCAACCCTCAAGTAATTGCGGAATGGTCCAATTCCTCACCGTGTACTGGTTGATGCTCAATCGGCTGACAGATTGCATCTTAGCGCGTTCAGATATCCTGCGTCGGGAATCAACAGCACCCAATTCCATTGAGCGCCAGAAAACGTCGCATTCGTTGGATCGCCAGATGCGGGTCATGGATCACGCCCGCCCGATCGGCTAGCACCAGCACTTCGCAAAGGTGGGTCAGGGAGCGGCCGGACTCCAGGCCACCGACCATTCGAAAGTGATCCTGATGGCCGTTCAAATAAGCGAGAAAAGTCAGTCCGGTCTTGTAGTAATAGGTAGGCGTCCGAAAAATGTGCCGAGCTAACGGCACCGTGGGTTCGAGAATTTGACCAAAAAGCCGGACATTGCCTTGGTCGAGAGCGCCGAGGGCGGCAGAGGCGGCGGCAGCGATGCCATCAAAGATGCCAAGCAAGGCGTGGCTGAAACCGCCGCTGTCTCCGAGAATGAGTTCTGGATAGTTAAAGTCATCCCCTGTGTAGAGCTTCACGCCGGTAGGAAGCCGTTCGCGAAGGCTGATTTCTCGTTCTTGGTCGAGCAGTGAGACCTTGATGCCGTCAATTTTTGTGGCGTGTTCTGCCATGATTTTCAGACAAACCTCGGCAGCCTGATCGAGATTCCGAGAACCCCAGTACCCGTCCAAGTCGGGATCAAACATGGCGCCTAGCCAATGAAGAATCACCGGTTGTGAAACCTTTGTCAGAACGGCGTCATAGACTCGTTCGTAGTCGTCCGAGTGAATGGCGCTGGCGGCCAACGCCCTGCTTGCCATCAAAATGACCCTGGCGCCGGCTGTCTCGATCGCTTCACATTGTTCCAGATAGGCGGTCACAATGTCTTGAAGCCCGTAGCACTGCCGATCCAAAAGTTGATCGGTACCGGCTCCGCAGGCGATTGCATTTTGTGCGGGTTTCGCGTCGGCCGCAGAGCGCCGGATCAGTTCCTTGGTGGTAGTCCAATCGAGCCCCATGCCTCGCTGAGCGGTGTCCATAGCTTCGGCAACGCCTAAACCCAGTGACCAGAGATGATGGCGAAATGCGAGGGTGGATTCCCAGTCCAGTTCCGCCGGAGCACCAAGGCAATTTTCGCCCAAGGGATCAGCCACGACGTGGGCCGCAGCGTAAACCGTACGGCTTCGTAACCGGCCAGGGTGTGCAAAAACTGGAGGTTCGCGCAGAGTGTATGCTCTGAGGGTCCCGTTCGGGTGCGGCAGATTGATGGTTGGATTCATTTGTAGGGATGCGCTTAGGCGCGTCCAGGAGCCTGCATCGCTCACAAAATCGTTAGAGATTTTGCGAGCGATGCAGGCTAATGGCAAGCTCTGGTAGTTGTACCCAATGGCGTTGCCGCCACGATTCGAGACCAGCTTCGGCCAACTGAACTCCTTTTAGCCCTTCAAGCAGTGTAAAACTGAAAGGGATTCCTTCGACGACATGCCTTAAGAATAGTTCCCATTGTACCTTAAAACAATTTTCGAACTTGATGTTATCCGGCACTTCCTGCCAGTCAGCGAAGAAGTTGCGGGTACTCGGCAGATCAGGATTCCAGACTGGTTTGGGGGTAGTGACCCTGTGTTGGACCTTGCAGGAGTGCAGTCCGGCGATCGCACTCCCGTGAGTCCCGTCTACTTGAAATGTGAGCAACTCATCGCGATAGACTCGGACGCACCACGAAGAATTCATTTGGGCAACGATCCCGCCTTCCAGCTCGAAAATCGCGTATGCCGCATCGTCCGCCGTTGCGGTGTAGGATTTGCCATGTTCATCCGTACGTTGTGGAATATGGGTGGTTCCCAACGCGATCACCGAGCGGACCGGCGCGAAAAGATTGTCCAAAAGATAGCGCCAGTGAGAAAACATATCGACCATGATTCCGCCGCCATCTTCCGTCCGGTAATTCCACGACGGTCGTTGCGCTTCCTGCCAATCTCCCTCAAAGACCCAATAGCCAAACTCTCCGCGAACGGAGAGAATTCTGCCGAAAAAGCCGTTTTCAACGAGGGCTTTCAGCTTTCGCAGACCAGGTAGAAACAGCTTATCCTGTACGACGCCATTTTTCACGCCGGCAGTGTCGGCCAGCTCGACGAGTTCCTGGGCGGTGCGAAGGTCGTTGGCGACCGGTTTCTCGCAATAGACGTGTTTGCCAGCCGCGATGGCGGCTTTGACGGCGGGGGCCCGCAGCGAGGTGAGTTGCGCATCGAAATAGATTTCAGTATCGGGATCAGAAAGCGCCTGATTAAGATCAGTGGTCCATAGGGTGATGCCATGCTCTTCGGCCAGGGAACGCAGGCGGCTTTGGTTTCTGCCAACCAGGATCGGCTCTGGCCACAGGGTTTGACCGTTGCGCAGTGGGAGACCGCCTTGGTTGCGGATAGCGACGATGGATCGGGCCAGATGCTGGGTGCGGCCCATGCGACCGGTCACACCGTTCATGATGATCTTAACGATTCGATTTTGCATAGGCACGGGTAGGCGCGGAAATTTGACTTGAAACCGGGCCACTCCGGATACTATATATGATATATGCAGGCTCCTGGCAACTCAAAGTTCGCCTCTAACCGCTGGCTGATCGATGAGTGAACCCCTAAAAATCGCCGTCGTCGGCTCCGGCATCGGAGCCGCACACATCCAAGGGTTTCATGAACTCCCGGATCTCTTCGAAGTCAAAGTTCTATGCGACGTTAACGCCGAGCGCGCTACGCCAGTAGCCGAAAAATACGGGATCAGGAAAGTAGTCGGAACCTTTGATGAAGTCTGTCGCCGGCCGGATATTGATATTATCGATATCTGCACGCCGCCCAGCCTTCATCTGGAGCAGATCAAACGGGTGTTGAAATCGGGAAAACATGTCATCTGCGAGAAACCGCTGGTAGGTAGTCTGGCGGCGTTGGATGCGGTCTCGCGTTTGGCGAAGAAGAGCGGCTGCCAGGTTATGCCAATTTTTCAATATCGGTTTGGGCACGGCCTGCAGAAGCTCAAATACCTGGTTGACCGGAAGCTCACCGGCAAAGCGTTCGCCTTCAACGTGGATGTCGCCTGGTGGCGCTCCGGAGAATATTACAACAATCCATGGAGAGGTAAACGCGCCACCGAACTGGGCGGTGCCTTGTTGAGTCAGGCCATCCACGCGGTCGATATGATTCTCTATATTTTAGGGCCGGTAAAAAGCGTCTTTGGCCGCACCACGACTCGCGTGAATCCGATCGAGGTCGAGGACTGCGCAGCGATGTCCATCGAGATGGCAGACGGCTCACTTGGCACAATGTCGGTGACGCTTGGTTCCGCGGCAGAGATTTCCCGGCACCGATTTACGTTTCGGCATCTCGCTGCCGAAAGCAACACGCAGCCTTACGCGAACTCGCGCGAACCTTGGATTTTCTCATTCAGTGCGGAGAGCGCGGAAACGAGAATAACGGAAGCACTGAAACAATTTGAACCTCTTCCGGAGGGCTATGCCGGCCAGTTCTACCGGTTTCATCAGGCTCTCCGAGACGGAACTGAGCTGCCGGTCACGTTAGCAGATGCCCGGGCGACGCTTGAAGTGATCGCAGGCGCTTACTATTCAAGTGAGACGGGTGAACCTGTCTCCTTGCCGCTCGGCCCGGGGCACCCGAAATATGAGACGCTCTAGCCCGCAAAAATCATCTGAGCCTGCATCGCTTACAAACCTCTAAAGATTTGTGAGCGATGCAGGCTATGAATGCGATTGAAAGAATACAGAGCGCGGAACCGTTCCCGGGCGGGATTAGCGTGACCCATCTCAGGGTTTATGATACTCCAGCTGCTGACGGGTTGATTGGCGGCACTCCGCACATGCATTTTGCGTGTGTCGAGGCCTACCTGGTCATAAATGGACAAGGGTCCGTTCAGACCCTTTGCAGCGAGGGCTTCCGTGAGATCCGGCTTACCGCGGGATCATTGGTTTGGTTTACCCCCGGTCTGATCCATCGGTTGATCAACCTGGATGGCCGCCTTGAGATTTTTGCCTTGATGGAAAACGCCGGTTTGCCTGAGCATGGGGATTCGGTGTTCACCTTTCCCCTTAAACATCTGCAAGACGAACACTCTTATTTTCAACTTGCATCTCTCGACGGGGCGAGACCGGTGGTTGCAAGCAAGCGAGAGGCAGCGGAACGGCGCCGGGATTTAGCCGTCGAAGGGTTCCTCGCACTCCGGCGTGAACTGGAGCAGGGAGGATCCCTGCAGGATTTTTACGGCTGGGCGGTGCGCCTGATGCGACCGAAAGAACCAGCCTGGCGCGGCATTTGGGAAGCCGGGCCGGTAAGCACGATTCGACGCACGAAAGTTTTCCTGGATAATCTTGGTGCCGGTTCCAGCGATTACTTGAACCGGGGAAGAGTGTTCGAAATTCCGGTCGATCCCGAGCATGAGGAGCGTAAGCTGGGAATGTGCGGAACACTCCGGCCATACTTTCCGGAAGGCGAATTGGTGAGTGGTGGGTAGGGACGCGCTGCGGGTCTACCATGTTACGATGCCGACGTGTTACCCCGGAGGTTCGGAGCGCTTCTCTACGCAATCACCCCAGAACAAACATGAAACCCTTCACTACTAGGATCGTCTATATTTCAGCTTGTTTGCTGCTTACAGGATCGCTCGTTCACCCGAAGACACTGACCGTACTGCTTCTGGCCAACGCCAGCACGCAAGATCTAATCCAAACATTTTTCAAGCAGTATAGCCAGGAGCATCCCGGAATTGATTTTAACGTCTCGATTGTTCAATACAGTGCGCTCACGGCAAAAATCAATACGCTGGTCACAGCCGGTGAGCCCCCGGACATTCTGGAGGTCACCACGGCTTATATTCAGACTTATGCAGAGCAGGCTCTGGATTTGGCGCAGTATACAAATGGAGCCGATTTATTAAATCGATATCTCCCAAGCTACCAGGCCTTCATCAGGGCCGGAGGTAGAGTAATCGGAATCCCGATCGAAGCCACGGTCAACGGCCTTTTCTATAACAAGGACCTCTTGAGGGAAGCGGGCATTGCTGTACCAACCGATCCCGAGCACCTTTGGACCTGGGCAGAGTTCAAGGACACGGTGCAAAAAGTGATGAAATTACCATCCTGCCGGATTGGAGTTGCCTATGATTGTAGCGTCCAGCGGTGGTCTAACCTTTTGTACCAGGCAAACGGTCGCTGGATTTCTGAAGACGGGAAAGCGATTTTGCCGAATCGGGAAGCGGCTAAGCGAGCGCTTAATTACTTTAGGAGTTTGGTCGAGGCAAAACTAGTACCTACTTCTTCCTGGCCCGGAAAGACGGACGGCGGTCCACTTTTGAAGACCGGAGTCACCGCGCTGATGTGGGCCGGCAATTGGGAATTGAAGACGCTGGTGGAAGGCGGAACACGATTTCGGTTCGGAACCACGTACTTTCCAAAGGGTGTGATCCGCGCTGCGTGCCCTGGGGGCGAATTTTTGATTGGCTTCAGGAAATCCCCGAATCACGATGATGCGGCAAAGCTATTGCTCTGGTGGGCGGAGCCGACAACGACCAAACGCTATCTTGAGAGCCTCGGAGGTTCGCTGTTGAGTCCGATGAAGGATCTGCCGATAGACTACGGAAAGTACACCGAGTACCTGAAGCCGATGCTGGACGATCTGGCGGTGACGCCGCAATGGGTCGCGGAGGATCTGGCCAGACCCGAGTTGAATCTGCTCCAGAATGATCTACTTGAGCAATTGATCCTCTATTCTACCGGGAGGACGTCGTTGGATGACACAATCTCTCAGATAGACAAACTCGGCTCTCAAGTCCTCGAAAAGAATCGGTCTGTAGCCAAATAGAGAATAGCCCATGGCTTCGTCTGATAGTTCTGCTTCTGCCCCGGATTTGCCTTCCAAGCCTCCAGAATGGACGAGAGGTTCTTCCTCCGGTCGACAATCCACATTCCAGTGGGCGCCCTACCTATTCTTACTTCCGACTGTAAGCCTCTTGTTTCTCTTCAGCTTGTACCCGATGCTTTATGGCGTCTGGATGTCATTGCGGACTGCAGACGTGATCCGTGGGACATCCCGGTTTGTTGGATTAAACAACTATCTGCAGCTATTTCACGACCCGCAATTCGGTCAGAGCGTGCTGAACACCGGTTGGTACACGCTCACCGTGGTTCCACTGATCGTTGCCGGAAGCATAGCCATCGCAGTTTTCCTGCGCGACAGCAGACCAGCGCGGCTGCTGGCCCGCGTTGGCTTTTATGTACCGTTTGTTTTGTCGCCTGTGGTGGTGGCGACGTCCTGGAAATGGCTTTTGAACGAAGATCTGGGCGTCATCAATGGATTCCTCAAGTGGGCCGGATTGGCAACGATTCCATGGTTATCGTCCGATTTTTCGGCGCGGGTGAGCGTTGTGGTGGCTACGGCATGGAATCTGGTCGGGTTTTATATGCTCATGGTCTTGGCCGGCCTGAGTCAAATCAGCGCCGAGCTGTACGAAGCGGCGAGAATCGAGGGGGCAACCGGCTGGGACCGATTTTGGCACATTACCCTGCCTATGCTTAGGCCGACCATCCTGTTAGTCCTCATTCTGGCGACAGTGCACGCCACGCAGGCTTTTGAGACGATTTTGCTGCTCACGGACGGCGGACCGGGCGGGGCGACGCGGTTGGTGGTTCAGAATATGTACCAGTCTGCCTTCGGCCGGCTCCAACCGGGCTATGGCGTTGCGCAGGCCGTTGTCCTCCTGCCCGTGATCCTGTTTGTGGCCTGGTTGCAGATGCGCTTATTCAAACAAGAAGGGATGATTTAATGCGCGCCGACAAAGAGAAAAGAAAGGCTCTCGGAAAAGTCATGCACGATTTCTGTGCCATCGCCGTTTGCCTGGTCTTCCTGGTACCCGTGCTCTGGGCCATCTTTTCCGCGTTCCAACCGCCCAGCTATCTGTTTACATTTCCTCCCAACTTCGATCCCCGAAAATTCAGCCTGTCGAGCTTCCAGGCAGTTTTCGCGACCGGAGATGTGCCGCGGTACGCGCTGAATTCGCTGATCGTAGCTACATCCAGTAGCCTGATCACGGTGTTCGCGAGTTCGATGGCCGGATTCGCGTTAGCGAAATATAGGTTTTTAGGCCGGCAATTTACCTTTTTACTGATCATCAGCGTCCTGTTAGTACCGCTGCAGGTGCTGATGGTGCCGGTGTTTCTGGTATTGAAAACCCTCGGCTGGATCAATAACCTTATCGGGATCATTATTCCTCCGGCGGCAACGGCGACCGGGACTTTCATGATGCGGCAGTATATTATCGGAATCCCGGACGAATTGCTGGAAGCGGCCCGGATAGATGGGGCATCACACTGGAAGATTTATCGCCATGTGATCCTGCCTTTGTCTGCCCCTGTGATCGGAGCTGTAGGAATTTTAAGCTTTACGTGGCGTTGGAACGATTACCTCTGGCCCCTCATTGTAATTAACAATCAACAGAATTTTACGCTTCAGCTATCACTGGCGAACCTGGTGGGGACTAACACGGTGGAGTGGGGGACACTGCTGGCTTACGCAACTCTGGCCATGCTCCCGGTCCTGGTGGTGTTCCTGTCGTTCCAGCGTTATTTTTTAAAGGGATCGCTGAGCGGAAGTATCAAGGGTTGAGAATTCGTATGCAAATGGTGAAACTCGGCATCATTGGAATGGGCGCGATGGGTACGGTCCATGCGCAAAGCGTCACTGACGGCAATATCCCATGCTGCAAACTTACCGCTGTGTGTGATCGGAACGCCAAACGCCTCAATCGGTTCTCCGCGGCCGAACATTTTCTTGCGGTTGACGAATTCCTGCGGTCATCCGAGACAGACGCCGTCCTCATTGCCACCCCACATTACTCTCACACTACGATCGGGATACAGGCCCTTGAAACCGGCCGGCACGTGCTCGTTGAAAAACCGATCTCAGTCCACAAAGCAGATGCCGAACGTTTGATTGCGGCTCATCGCAATTCCAATCAGCTCTTCGCTGCGATGTTCAACCAGCGTACGGACCCCTTTTTTCAGAGGCTCCGCCGGTTGGTGCGATCTGGCGAACTGGGTCAGATCAGGCGTGTGAACTGGACGATTACCAACTGGTTCCGTACCGAAGCCTATTATCAGTCAAGCGACTGGCGAGCGACCTGGGCGGGCGAGGGAGGGGGCGTTTTACTCAACCAGTGTCCACACAATCTGGATTTATATCAATGGATCTTCGGAATGCCGGCGGCCGTCCGAGCATTTTGCCACTTCGGCCGCTACCACGAGATTGAAGTCGAAGACGAGGTCACCGCATACCTCGAATATCCGGACGGCATGACCGCTGTCATCATCGCTTCCACCGGAGAGGCGCCAGGCAGTAACCGTCTCGAAGTGGCCGGCGAACGCGGCAAAGTCGTGATCGAAAACGACCAGTTCCTCTTTACGCGAAACGAAGTGCCCGCAACTGAATTCTCAAAAACAGATCCTGGCCGTTTCTCGGCGCCCGCGACTTGGGATGTTCGCATCCCGATAGAGGGGCATGGGCCCCAACATAACGGTATTCTGGCGAATTTCGTGGCTGCTATACTCGACGGAGCGGCATTAATTGCGCCGGTCCGGGAAGGCATCTTTTCCTTGGAGTTGGCAAACTCATTTCTACTCTCGAGTTTGGAAGATCGCTCAGTTCAGCTTCCGATCGATTCAGCGTTATTCGAGCAACATCTCAAAAAGCTGATCGCTTCATCCGGCCGGCAGAAGCCAAAAGTTGTCAGGGAGGTGTCTGACGATATGGCCAGCTCTTTTCGCTAGCCTGCGTCGCTCACAAATTTAGATCCTAGCTTATGAGTGAAACAGGTTACAATTACGCTCCGAAAGGTAGGCCCGAGCCCGTGTGTCAACCGGGTGACTTTGCGTTTGCAGCCGTGGCCCTCGATCATGGCCACATCAACGGCCAGTGTAACGGGCTGATCGAAGCAGGCGGAGAACTACGCTGGGTTTTCGATCCGGATCCGCTCAAGGTGGAAGCCTTCCGGAAGATTTTCCCGCAAGCCAAAGCTGCTAAGTCGCTGGAGGAGATCTTTCTGGATTCGGAGATTCAGCTGATCGCTGCGGCGGCTGTCCCTTCCGAGAGAGGGCCTCTTGGTGTGCGGGTCATGCGGGCGGGCAAACATTACTTTACGGATAAGGCCCCGTTCACTGAGCTAGGGCAATTGGCGGAGGCAAGGCGGGTCGTGGCCGAAACCGGCAAAAAATACATGGTTTACTACAGCGAACGTTTGCATGTGGAATGTGCGGTCTTCGCCGGCGACCTAATTGAACAAGGTGCGATTGGCCGGGTGGTGCAAGTGCTGGGACTCGGGCCGCATCGCCTCAGCGCCCAAGCAAGGCCGGCCTGGTTTTTCGAAAGGGCGAAGTATGGCGGGATATTGTGTGACATCGGCAGCCATCAGATCGAACAATTCCTTTTCTATTCGGGAGCCTTCGATGCCACCATCACGTCGGCGCGCGTAGCCAACTACGCGAATAAAGAGTATCCGGAGCTTGAAGACTTTGGTGATGCTTCGCTGGTCGCAGACAACGGCGCGACTTCCTATTTTCGGGTGGACTGGCTGACCCCGGACGGCCTGCGCACCTGGGGCGATGGCCGTACGTTCGTTCTTGGGACTGAGGGCTATATCGAGATGCGGAAGTACATCGACGTTAGCCGTGAGGCCGGCGGCGACCAGCTGTTTTTGGTGAACCGGCATGGTGAGCAACACTTTGCTCTCGGTGGCAAGGTCGGCTTTCCTTTCTTTGGCCAACTCATTCTTGACTGCCTCAATGGAACGCAGACGGCCATGAGCCAGACGCATGCGTTCAAGGCGGCGGAGCTGTGTCTTAAAGCTCAGGCCGCTGCCCAACGGATTGGATAAGGGAGCGCGCCCCCAACGTGCATAGCTTTAGCCAAAACGTCCTGCTTTTTGTGCTGTACGGACTTTGCGCGTTTGCTGCCGCATCCTACGGCGTAGCAACCGGGCTGATACGAGCGCGCGACTTAGGTGTTCCGTTCGAGGGTACGCCCGGTGAACTCAACGCGATCACTGATGTTCGCGGTGTCGAGGTTGGTCAGACCACTCTCGTTGAAGGAGAGGGGAGACTTGTGGTG
The DNA here is from genome assembly GCA_019233825.1 of Verrucomicrobiota bacterium. Classification (GTDB taxonomy): domain Bacteria; phylum Verrucomicrobiota; class Verrucomicrobiia; order Chthoniobacterales; family JAFAMB01; genus JAFAMB01. The sequence goes on from JAFAMB010000075.1 coordinate 14,436, forward strand.
GGCAAAGGTCCCGTCCGCACGGGAGTCACTGCCATTCTGCCGCTCGGGAAGGATAACCTCAATAGAGCGGTACCGGCGGCGGTGTTTTCATTTAATGGCAACGGAGAACTTACCGGCAGCGCGTGGGTCGAGGAATCGGGCTTTCTGGAAGGGCCGGTGCTGCTTACTAACACGCACAGCGTAGGCGTGGCGCGCGATGCGGTTGTTGAGTGGGGTACGAGGAAGTTCCCGGATTCTGCGAACTTCAGCCTGCCGGTGGTAGGCGAGACTTGGGACGGCGAGCTTAATGACATTGGTGGGTTCCACGTAAAAAAGGAAGATGTCTTCGCTGCTCTGGATGGGGCGACGAGCGGACCTGTGGTTGAGGGCAACGTGGGCGGCGGCACGGGGATGCGCGCATTCGGGTTTAAAGCGGGCATTGGTACCGCCTCACGCATTCTTGCAAAAGGTGCTGATGGCCTTTGCGTCGGCGTTCTGGTTCAAGCGAATTTTGGCCGGCGCGACAATCTCATTGTATCTGGTGTGCCGGTCGGTCAGGAAATCGGCGATCTGCAGCCGCTGATTCATCGAGGGTCGGAAAAGGAGGGTTCAATTCTCGTAGTCATTGCGACCAATGCACCTGTGCTGCCGCATCAATTAAAGCGGATCGCAAAGCGCGCAGCGCTTGGTGTCGCGCGTACCGGCGCCGTCAGCACAAATTCATCGGGCGACCTGTTCTTGGCATTCTCGACTGCAGTGCCCGTGTTGGTCGATGGTCGGCAACAGTGGTCTACGCTCGAAAACGACGATCTCGACCCGTTGCTGGCGAGCACCGTACAGGCAACGGAGGAGGCGATCATCAACGCGCTGGTGGCGGCGCAAACGATGCGCGGGATTAACGGCAACACATTTTACGCTCTGCCTCACGAGCGCCTGCGCGAGGTGCTCCGGAAGTATAACCGACTTCTGGAAAGGTAACCTCTGGGATCCTGATTCACTTGGGATTTGTGAACGACGCTGGCTGCTACGGCGCGTTTGTTTGCGAGCCGGATCGGGAAAAGGAAATGTTTGGATCAGTTATGTCCGCCTTCGAAGTGGTATTTCCTCCGCTCGCGCCGCTTCGACACGAGGCGAGCGAGATCATCATTGCCACCAGGATTACTCCCGCTGTCCAGCCAATGCGTTTTCGCATGAGAGACAGTTCGTGCACGAAATTCAGGATGTAAACCGGTCTTTGGAGAATCAATCCTGGATCTTGACGTTGGCCTGAGGAAAGCGAAGGTCTCCTCTCACTTCGGCCGAGGTCTGTTCTCTTGTTCAAAGCGTTAGCCGGCATTGAGACAAAACGCGAAATTCATTGCACAGAAGGCAAAAAGGAAGCAAAGGCGAGCATGTGGAATATGCCAACAAAAACAGCATTTCCTCTTTTATTTAATATTAGGGTGCACCTGGACGATAAATACTACAGTGAGCTCTGATCGTTGGTTTTTGGGTTCCATCCGGCTGCTGTCGGCGGTGGTGCTCCTTTGCTGTGTTACTCCGTCCGTACGTGCCGACGACACCTGGCACAACATCTATCATAGTCTGAAGAGGTTTTTCACGGGCGACTCAGGCTCAAACCATTCGTCGCGCCACCGATCAAAACGATCGGTAAATCGTGAGAAGACTGATCGGTCAGTGGAGCCGATCTCTAAGACAAGCGAAAGTTCGCCTCAACCTACGGCTTCCCCAAAACCGCGTGTAGTCGTTTTACCAGCCGCTTCACCGGCTGCAGAAAGCAACCAGTCAACATTATCACCGAGTCCGGGCAGGGAAACCGAGCCGGCAGCCAAGCCCGAGGCTTCGCCGGTTTTACGATCGCTACCGATGCCGTCACCCAGCGGCGCTCCCATTGTTCTTCCATCGACGTCGCCGGAAAGTTCCGCGGGACACGAGTCAGGAACGCATCTCTTCGGCTTCGCCGCTTAACCTCCAAATTTAGAGTCCCTGTGCGGTTCACAGGTGACCCCGGAATATTCGAGCAGCTTGATTACACCCAGGATCAGCAACGCCGGTTTTAACAGTACCAGCGTCACCCTGACCAGAGCACCCGTTAGTCTTCCTATGGGCAATAAACATAAAAAGAAGCCTCCCGCCAAAGCCAGCAGGACGGCCTTCGTCGGTTCGCGGCGAATCTGCTCTTCAAGCTCGCTCCACAGCTGATGTGCGTACTTATGCATACGCGAAATGGTACGCCAGAACCGTGCCGATCCGCCACCTCTGCTTTCGCAGCCTAAATTCCGAATTCTTGTGTTCGGTTTTCAGCTTAAATCATCTGCGAACTGGTGGCACCTGTTCCGGATGATATTTTCGCCAATAACGGATCAACCCGGCGACGCTCATGAACGCAGGATCTGCGTACTCATACGTGCTCAAGTCCGCTTGGCTGGCGCCGTCGGATAAGAGCTCGCTGTCGACCAATTTCTGGAACTCTGGAGTGATCTCCGATTCGGATTTGCCTTCGAGCAGCCTCTGTTTCATCCAATCCGCCCAACTGAATAACCGCTTTTCCAACGCGTCGAGAGACCTTGCCGGATTGTCGACTCTTCCGAAATGAGTCACGTGTAGCGACGAGGGCTTAAGCGTGCGGATTTTTGCAAGCGACTCTTTCCAAGATTCCAAATGGATGTCCGGTGGTGCGAACGGAGGGATCGGCGGCCCTCCGCGGATGACAACCCCGGCGACGTCTCCGCAAAACACGGTCTGTTCTGAGTCCAGCCAGTACGCATTGTGGTGTTGGGCATGCCCTGGAGTGTAAAGCACCCGTATCTGGCAGGACCCGAACCGCAGCTCGGCGCCGTTATCCACGGCGATGACCTGGTCTTCCGGAATTGGCCCTATTGTTCCCCACAGGTAGTTAAGCTGATCGCCGTAAATCCGGGTGGCACTTTCGACCAGCCTGGACGGGTCAATGAGATGGGGCGCTCCTTTGGGGTGGACGTAGACCTCAGTTCCAAATTTCTCCGCCCAGCGCCAGGCCCCGCCAGTGTGGTCCAGATGAATGTGAGAAGCCAGCAGATGGCGAACGTGCTCGGGTCTGAACCCGAGTTTCCTGACTCCTGCCACTACTGATTCAAATACGGATTCGGGACCGCTGTCCACAATGAGTAATTCGTTCGGACCGCATTCCACTAGGGCGATGCAAATGATGTCAGACATTCCGAGGTGCAAAGCGTCGATTAAATGAACCATCCTGGCCACTGAATAAACCAGGGAAACGTTTCGACGCCAGCGATTAGTCGTCCGGGCTCTTTCCCTGGTCATTAAATGGCCTGTGTCCCGTGTGGTCCGGGCCGCTTCGCTTTTCGGTCCGCTATTTCATTGATTCGCCGCTGGCAAATTCTGTATGCGTAGCCGAGTTATTGGGCGCAAATGAACAACTTATCGCGACTGTTGCAGGCTGGGAACCTGGTTGTCATCGGCTTTTTGTATTTGACTGCCGGCTCCGTTTGGGCACAAGACCGGCACTCACCAAAACTGACGCCTCCGCAGCAGCTCATTGCGAAACAGGCCCCTCCGGTTTTGAACAGCAATGTGTTGGGCCAAATGACTCCCGACAATGCCTCCGTGCTGGTCTCCTTATCCAAGCAGCGGGCCTACGTGTATGCCGGGAAGCAGCTTGCCATCGATACTCCCATCTCTTCGGGAAAAAAGGCCGGCTTCACGCCGACCGGCACTTTTACAATTATCCAGAAAGACCCCAACCACCGGTCAAACATTTACGGAAACTTCGTTGATTCGAGGGGCCGGGTTGTTCGGGGCGGGGTGAGTGCCCGGATTGATTCGGCGCCGAGCGGCACCCATTTTGAAGGAGCGCCAATGTTTTACTTTATGCGATTAACGTCGGAAGGAGTCGGGATGCACATCGGGATCCTGCCCGGGTACCCGGCCTCCCACGGTTGCATCCGCCTGCCGGCGGAAATCGCGTCCCAGATTTACGCGCGGGTAAAATTAGGCACCCCGGTGCAGGTGGTGAACTAGGAGCGCGTCCGCGGTGAAAACGCCGACGTTCTCGGGGTTCTCGGGCGTTTTCGGCGTTTTCACCGCGGAGCGCGTCC
>JAFAMB010000111.1 GCA_019233825.1 Verrucomicrobiota bacterium
AGATGGCCGACGGGTGGTGACGGCTTCAGAGGATAAGACGGCGCGCGTCTGGGAGGCGGCGAGCGGTAAACCAATCGGGCAACCGATGCGGCATAAGGGCTGGGTTTATTCAGCGCAGTTCAGCGCAGATGGCCAACGGGTGGTAACCGCCTCATTGGATAGGACGGCGCAGGTCTGGGATGCGGCGACCGGTAAAGCAATCGGGGAACCGATGCGCCATGACGGCTGGGTTTATTCAGCGCAGTTCAGCGAAGATGGCCGATGGGTGGTGACCGCGTCAAAGGATAAGACGGCGCGAGTCTGGGATGCGGCGACCGGTAAGGCCATCGGGGAACCGATGCGGCATGGCAACGCGGTGCGTTGGGCGCAGTTCAGTGCCGATGGCCAACGGGTGGTGACCGCCTCATGGGATAAGACGGCGCGAGTCTGGGATGCGGCCACCGGTAAGGCAATCGGGGAACCGATGCGGCATGAGGACGCGGTTAATTCGGCGCAGTTCAGTGCGGATGGCCAGCGGGTGGTGACCGCCTCATGGGATAAAACGGCACAAGTCTGGGATGTCCCGGCAATCGGTAACCAAGATACGTCGGACGACGTGTTACTCCTCGCGGACCTGGCTGAAGCTGCTTGCGGATCCGTTTTCCAGACTTCTGGCCAGGCGGAGATTCTGAAACGTTTTCCTCCAGATCAGGTGATCGCCACTCGGGAGAAAATCGCTGCAAAGTTTGAACGACGATCTTCAGGATTAACTCCGGTCGAGCGATTGCTAAAGTGGAGCGTCGCAGATCCCAGACGCCGTACGATTTCTCCTTTCTCGACGCTAACGGTTCCCGAATGGATTGAGAACAGGATCAAGGAGGGCACATTTGAGGGCCTCCGAGCGGCAAAGCTGGTGGACCCGGCGAATGCTCGTCTGATCGCACATTTCGGTTTGGCGCTCGCCAAACTTGCGGTCACCGAAACCACAGATCCAAACGATGCCCGACGAGCTCGGGCAGAAGCTGATTATCAGACCCACCGCGCAGTCAAGCTCGCTTCAGACAACGCTGAAGTAAAGAAACTGCGCGCGGAAGTCGTGCAGCTCCTAAATTTAGCCTTCGAATGACTAACTTGGAAAGCCAACCAAGCTAGGCTGCATCGCTCAGGATGAGGTATCGGCGTGCCGGCGTATCGGCGAACAGGGCGATGTAGGCGAAGCGTCCCGCTTTGCTTCTTCACGAGATCGATGCAAAGCGGGACGCTTCGCCTACACGACAACCTGCCATTGAACAGCTTACAAAGTTTGCTGCATGAAAATCTGCGCAATGTAGCATAAGCATCCTACTTGTATAACGTCGCAAAGCGTGTGCAGGACGCGTGCGATGCCTTCCGAAGTCCCCGGCTCGGACGGCCGCCGTCGTTCCGCGGACGCGGAGCTATGGCGCCCCTGCTGGCCCGACGGAGCAAAGGGGGGACAGGGGCGGAGTCGGGAGCCTCGCCCTACCGAGCTGAAAAGCGGGAAAGGTCGCGTCATAGCGAAGCGACGGCGGGCTAGGCCCACTTCATCTTGGAAAATTTATCTCGCACTCTGTCCAGGCCGCCCCAAATTGCTAAGAATGCTGCTCCTGCTGTGTCGATGTCCGCCTGCGAGCTTGGGAAAGCGTCGGCGCTACCGGGCAAAACTAAATAGATAATGCCACTGGCCACTCCTCCGGTCTTCGCACTGGAAGGAACGCCAAGGGCATTAGCCAGAGCGATAGATCCCTCGCCAATCTTACCTGCAGGCCCAACATCGGCATACACCGCATAGGCGATTGCGCCAGTCTCCGGCCGGATGACAACAGCGTAATCGCCCAGTTTTGCGCCCAAATTCAGGCCGGCAGGCAGCACGATGAAGCTTATAGCCTCCGAATTCACGTAACGCCGCGGATCCTTTCGATCGAAGCTCGGATTTTGCAAACTGGTCGTCGAAACATAGAAGCCGGGGGCGGGGTCATTTGCTTTCTGGATAACCGGGTTTCCGCTCGCTTTGCCGTCGTGTGTGACAAGTGCCCACCAGTTCCCCGGTCTTCCAGCATTGCCAAGATGGTCTAAACCGGATATCCCATCAGGGTGATAGGCGTGCGGAGAGCCATCGGCATCAACATTCAGACCGCTCGCGTAAAAAAACCCGAGTTCGTCGTCTGTGTGCGTACAAATATTGCAGTTGCCAATGCGCTTGAGGACTCTAACTGGGTCAATCGGAGCCGGCCTCGAGGTTGCAGGAGAGGACTCAGGGGAAAGAGGATTTGTCCGTTGTGGAGGCGTTGGGGTGTTCATAATAAGGCTTTCTTTGATACGGTTACCATGCGGCTGGTGACTGCCGGCGGTCCCTGTTTGAATTGTCGTTATTAATGTCTAGCGAGGCGGCGCCTCAGACCGGCGAGGCGTATCCGGCAGTTTGATCGTGATGGGTGTAGAACAGCGGGGTTCAGCCGCCTCGCTTATGGCGGGACCGAGGATTTGATGAGAATCCTTAAGGCAAGACCGACGCGAAGTCAACGGAGAGACGCCGGAATAAAACTTGACCTGTCTGCAACATCTTTTGCCTTTCAAGGATCGGCCGGGTCTATCTGAACGCTTACGTGCCGCAATCAACCACGGAGGCGGGCGTTGCCGGCTTTGTGCGTGGTATCTGGGCCACCGCTTCGCGTCAACCAAGCAGGTCGCAGAGATAACCGAATGTTTTGTGGAGTCGATCATGCAATTTGCGCAGGACAAGCCGAAATAGGGACAGGTCAAATATTCAGATCACAGGTCAAATATTCAGATCACAGATCGTTCTTTACTCATCGTCCGCTGACAGGCTTTTCTGGAGTCAATGCCGGCTCAAACGGAATCAACCACCCTGCTCTCACCGTTCTCGGACATGCGAGTGCGGTATGGGATCAAGCTGAGCCTCGCTTCTTTGCTTTCCTTTTATGTCGCGCTGGATCTCAGACTGGAGCATCCGAATTGGGCGGTGCTGACCACCCTGGTCATGATGAATTCCAACTTTGTCGGATCCACCGCGCTCAAAGCACTGCTACGATGTGTCGGCACGATCGCTGGGGCATTCCTTGGAGTCTGGCTGGTCGGTACCTACACCTCCAGTCCGGTTCTTTTTCTTCTCTTAATCTTCATCATTTTGGGGATTGCCGTTTACAAATTCGGCCAGTATCCCAGCACCCAGGCGCCTTATGCATACTACCTCGTCGGGGTGACAACGTTGAGCGTCGCGACCTACGGGATTCAGGATCCCTCTGATGTATGGAGAACCGGACTGAATCGGGCGTTGGAAATTCTCGATGGAAGTTTCAGCTCTTTGGCGGTGACCAGCATCATCTGGCCGCGTTATGCGAGCGAAGAGTTCTTCGAACTGGGCAGCAAAGCGCTAGAGACAGTTGCCGAGGTCGTATCGCTGCAAACCGCCTCTTACATCCAGCTCCGGGACAGGTCAGGTCAACTGGAAGAGCTGCGGAAGCAATTTGAACAACAGGTTGCGACGCTTCGCAATCTGCTTCAGGCCGGGGCGCAGGAGAGCACTCGGTTCTACGGACGCCTCGGCAATTACAACGCGTTCGTGGTTTCGCTGACAAACCTGTTTCAAGCCGCTGTGCACCTTGAGACAAAAGGACAAGAAGAGTCACTGTATATTGCCAGAATCCAGAATGAACTCGCAGCCGCATCAATCGCCGTCGCCCACGAGTTCCAGATTTTACTGAGTGCTTATTCTCCCGGGGCCCGGCTGCCGGAGACTACTCTCGACGAGGCTTTCGACACCCTTTCTGAGAAGCTGAGTGCGTTACGGGCAGCTGGTCTATTGGACGAATCATCGATTGAAACAAATATCGACTTTTATTCGCATATTGCTGCGCTTCGGACCATCCGGTACGAGCTTCTCGAGATGCGGCAAATCAAACAGGGACTGCCGCGGCTCAGGGCGGCTTACCCCGAACGGAAACGAGCCTGGGACTTATTGCCCACGATTGACTGGCTCTGGATGAAGATCGCTTTCAAGTCCGCACTAGCTTCCGCTCTGTCACTTTTGTTAATAAGATGGGTTCATCCTCCTGGCCCGGCCGTGCTGCCTTTGGCCGCGCTGCTTTTCAGCGTCTTGCAACGCAACTTTATTCGAGCCGGAAATACAGGCGATCTCCGCGCGTTTCAGAGACTTTTTTTCGCCTGCCTTATTTTGTCGCTCTACGCTGCTCTCCTGATACTCATAACCCCGTTTTCGGCGGACTATCTCGCGATGAATTTGGTCCTGTTCGTTGGGTTGTTCATTTTCGGTTTTCTGACTGCTCGCACTCCCGGACTTTCGTTCTGGGGAATTGTGAGCATTCTGGCCACGAGCGTGTTCGTGGGCTTGAATCCGCAGGTACCGGTCGCAAGCGACACAATTATTGATTCGGTCGTCGGATTAATTACAGGAATGGCTATCGCAACAGTGATAGGGAGACTGATCTGGCCGTTGCTGCCTCAACGATTGTTGCGTGACGATTTGGTGGAATTCTTGGGCGAGTTAAAAGAGCTTTCGAACCCGAAGCTGCCGATGAAGAAAATCCAGACCCGGCTCGCGCTATTGCCAATCGAAGCGCTGCAGGCCGCAAAAAGAATTCGGCTGCCTGATTTTACGGGGGAGCATCTGCGTCAGTTTGAATTGCTCATACGCGCACTCTCGGCTCTGGCAGCTCGACGAACGGCGCTTGCGAGGCTCCGATTCGAGCTTCCGACGAGGCTGGAAGCGCTCGTGCATTCCGAGCTTGAGCGATTGGAAATTGAATTCGGTCAGATGACCGATGCCTTCGCTGATTGTTTTCGAAAAGGCGATTGCAGACGTGAATTCCCTACGGTCCGCGGCGCGCTCGACGATTTGCACCAACGAGCAGTCCAAATTCGCCGGGAGGGCATTCTCGCTACCGAAAGTCTGGATGCGCCCATCGAGCTTCTCGAAATTATCAGCATGTATCAGCGTACCGGTGATACACTGGAAGAATGCGCCAGCCTGATTAAATCATTGTCGATCCATCTGTACTGGGGCGATTACGCACTGTAGCGACATGCGCGTCCACATAAGGCGCAGTCGGCTGATTTCGAGCCGGCTGTTCGGTAACCAGAATACACGCGGAACCCGGTAGGCGAAGCGTCCCGCTTTACCCCGGTTCCGACCCCTTGAACGAGTCTCCATCCACCCGTGTCTAACCGGATCATTAGAACACCGTTTGCGCTGCTAGCTATGCAGGTCTCTCAGGGCAGCATTGGCGGCGTGAAATCCGCACATCCCGTGAACACCACCCCCGGGGGGAGTTGATGAAGAACAAAGGTAGACCCCTCTCAGGGCGGTTCGGTAAGGCACCCTGCTTAGTGTGGGTCGAGCTACCAGTTGCCATAGACTGTTCGCGCCCCCCGTGATACTTCCTCCAACCAGATTCGGGTTTAGTCTTTCAAGATCAGCCGGTGAAGTGATGTGCCGGCTCAGTACACGGTCCCTGAAGCCGGGCGCAAAACGAGCTATTTGTTTTTCGATCAACTCCGTCATATTGCGTTTCGAGCCGCTGGGCACGTGGGTGTACAGCCACACGACTTGCCGGCCCGCCGGTGCCCGGCTGGGGTCGAATAGAGTCGGCTGACTAAGCAGTAAGAACGGTGTATCCGGCTCTCTTTCCTGAGCCACTTGAGATTCGGCCTCTGCAATTTCCTCATACGTACCTCCCAGATGAATTGTTCCAGCCTTCGTGCACCATTCATGGACCCACGGAAGCGGTCCGTCCAATGCGTAGTCTATCTTAAAAATGCCCGGACCATATTTGAATCGTTCGAGCGCGCGCCGGTATCGCAAGGGAAGCCTGTCACCGGCAATTCGCGCGAACTGCCGTGGCGTGACATCAAACAGGACGATCGGCGACGGCGGCAGTTCGCGCAAACTTGTTATGGTCACCTCGGTCTGGATCTTTCCACCAAGTGTGCGCAGGTGTTGACACAGAGCTTCCGTAATTGCCTGGGCTCCGCCGCGTGGAATCGGCCACCCAACCCCATGACCGAGAATCCCGAGAACAATCGCAAATGCGGCCGAGCCTGGAGCGGTGAGAGGTAAAAAAGAATGTGCTCCCAACCCAGCCAGAAGCGCTTTTCCGGGACGCTGCGAAAATCCCTTCAAGGCCAGATGTTCAACGGAGCGCATGGCCGAGCTTCCGAATCTTGCGACCGCGCCGGGATCCCGAGGCAAGTGAATAAGCGGCTGCAGCACCTCCGCAAGCACACTCTCCCAACGCAACACCAGCGGTTCGAATAGTTTTCGGTAGGCACCGGCATCCTCTCGCAAGGCGCCTGCGGTTTCCGTGATTGAGCGCCGCAGAACGGCCACCTCATTACGGTCGATCGGATGCGCCAATGGTATCTCAGGCTGGATCCAGGTCAGACCACACTTTTCGAGTGGAAGTGACAAGAAGAACGGCGATCCCACCGCAAGCGGGTGGACCGCGGAGCCGACATCGTGCCAAAAGCCGGGGAGTGTGAGTTCCTCCGTTCGGCACGCACCACCTACTCTCAGACTGCGTTCCAACACCATGGTCGATAACCCGTGTTGCGCAAGTCGGACGGCAGCAGCCAGACCGTTCGGCCCTCCGCCAACCACAACCGCATCATATTCGTAGCGTTTCGACATACTATTAATTTCGACGCAAATGCCCTGTCCGCTCTATTTGGGTAAGGCGAGGCTCCGCGGTAGGACGAGGCTCCGTCCGAGCCGCGGGATCGAGGGCGGAGCCTCGCCCTACCGGTTTGAATCCAAGTCGCCGTTCTGCTGCGAACCTGTGTGTGCGAAACAAAGAAATGGGGTCATCACCGGAGGAGCCGGATCAATCCCCAGATTCGGTGCAAATCGTCGTTAGCTCACAGCAGTTCAAATGGCTCACGAAGCAGTGCGACTTTTTAGGCATCACTAAACAACAATTGATTGCTGACGCTTTGGAAGAGTGGCTATGCCGGAATCGGACCGCCACCATCGCCCCCGATCCGTCCGCGGTAATGCGACGCGCCCTTGACGAATTCATCCAACGACACCGAGAGGAGTTCCTGCCAACTGCAGGCCGGGATTGGTGCTAGCCCAGCACCATATCCGACCCCCAGCCGCAAGCGCTTCAAGTGTGCCGCCGTTAAAGCTAAGCGCCCCGGTCCCCAAATTAGCGTCGTTGTTTACCGCCAGAGTGCCGCTGTGATTCGTCAAGCCACCAGCACACCATGGTTCAGAAAAACGGCCGTTTTTTCGAACTCTCGGCAGAGCGTAGCTTTCCCCTGCAAAATCGGCTTATAGCGATTCGATATACTCGCTTCGAAAAACGAAGTTCGATTTATTCGGACGAACATGAAAGCTGCCCGGGGCCGAACCCGGGAATTGCAGAGTGAGCTGCTGGCAGCTGGAATCCCGCTTTCGCCATCCGCACGAATATGGTCCGGAGCGGATGTTTTCGGGCCAAAGCGTTTATGCTTTCGGTTCACTACAGGTAGGGCGAGGATCCGTCCGAGCCGCCGCTCGGGCTGAGTTTCGCCCAACCCATTAAGGATTTGTGAGCGATGCAGGCTAGGGGTGCACCCGGGATGCACCCTGGGATACGCCCAGGGTTGCAAGTGTCACTGCATCAACCCGCGATCAGACGTCGTTTCCCGGCTCGGGCCGAGCCTCGCCCTAGCGGCCGGGAAGCGACGTCTCATTGCGGCTCAGACCTGCCTTAGAACAGATCGATGCTCACATCCAGTTTCATGTACGGCGCGCTCTTGCTTGAAAAATCGGGTCCTGCTCGGTAGTAGTCGAATCGGCGTTGGATACTCCAACCCACAGTCGCTTCGATCGATAGACCCTTTCGAGGGTTGTAGCCGATACCACCGTCCGCGCGGTATCCGGTATAGTCGAGCACGGCATCATTTGTTCCACGATCATTGGTAGGACCGTTGCGGTAGCCACCGCCAACAAAGTCGCCGGCAATGAAAAACTCCAATGCTTGGTTTGGATTGTAACTAAAACGGGGCTCAGGGAAAACCGCCCGCAGGTTGAACTGGTCGTTGATCTTCCAGTTAAAGCCGCCAAGCGGAATAACCGGGTCTTGTTCGAATGGATCCGCATCGAGGCCCAAAACGAGATGAACATTGTCGCGAATCTTCACCCCCGCCACGGCCCTGATGGGGATATCAAAAGAATTTTTCGTGATGTGGTCGCGCGTGTAATAGACACCCGGTCCGAGCTTAAGCAGCGGGTAAAATTCGTCACCGGTCCAGTAGGCCACGTTCATTTCCGCCGCCAGACTCGACAAGGCATACGGAAAAATGCTGCTGGAGCGGGAGAAATCAAACCGCTCCCAGTCAGCTCCAAATTGCAGATAATACTTATCGAACAGATGGAAATCGCGAAGAGCCTCGACCTCGTAATGATAGGCGGCCTGCGACCCTAAGCTTCCCGCCTTCATGATCTTACTGCCGAATGTGTAATCCGATTTCAGATCAGATGACCAGAGAGGCCCTTCAGTTTTCTGTTCCTGCGGAGACGAGAGAATGATCGGGTTTTCTGCACCGAAGGCACAGCAGGCACCGATGACCAACGCAAACACAAACAGCCTAAGCGCCATGCGTGCAATTCTTCGTCGATGCTGTCGCCCAAAATCAAGAACATTCCTTGTACTCGTTCGGCTTCCGGGATTGCTCACAAATCGCGGAACCGTCGGGTGCCGCTGCGGTGGCTCGGCGCTAACTTCCATTTCAGCGCGCCGAGCCAGACCTGCACAGCGGGCACAGTCCACTTACATTTCGCAAACAGGAAACGTACGGATGTATGGCATCGCTCTTTTTTTTTTGCGTGGCGCGCTCTCACGCGATCCGGGGATCGCGTGCCTGATGGACAACGTGCAGCCAAAAGTAGCATAGGCTTCCAGCCTGTATTCGCGGCGGCCGCAACGGAATACAAGTAGGATGCTTATGCTACACTGCTACCGGCCCTAATTCGCAGCTCTTGCGAGCTAGTTCTATAAGCGGCTTGCAGCCTTGAAAATCCGCTGGAAAAAGCGTACGACGCTATTGCGCAGAACTGAAAAGAGAAGAGGCAAACCCTTGACCGGTCGCGGCTCGCCAGCTTTTACCGGCCCGGTTGATGCCGATCCAGAAGATGGTCCCTGAGCTCGCTCCCGTTGGAGCCTGGCTCGAAAGTTTGTGGCCCCCGGTACGCAGCCGGCCACCTTCCCTGGGGTCACTGAGGAACTTCCACACCTTCTCTAATGGCTCTTCGTCCACCTCGAGGTTGCCCATCCTCGGCGGCAAGTTGAGCCGCTTGCCTTATTCGAAGGACGGGGGAATCATTTTTTGGCCTCGTCAGGAGCATGATTAACCTTGGCGTCAAGAAAGGTTCAGAACAATCGAGCGAGCCGCAGACCGAACCCGGCCTAAAACTTTCAGACATTGCGCGACGGTTGCTGGAGCGAATGACATTATGTATAACTCAGATATGAATCCCAGAACAACAGCGGTAGTCCTTATCGAATACCAAAACGATTTCACCACCCCAGGCGGCAAGCTTCATGAAGCAGTCAAGCCGGTCATGGAGTCAACCAATATGCTGGAGAACACCTTGGAAATGGTGAAAGCGGCGCGCGAGGCAGGCGCTACCATCGTCTACGTACCGATCCAGTTCGCGCCTGGTTTTCGGGAGCTGAGCCCCAATCCTTATGGAATCCTCAAAGGCTGTAAGGATGGAGCAGTCTTTGAAAAAGGAAGTTGGGGTGCGCAGCTGGTCGACGTCCTGAAACCGCAGCCCGAAGACATTGTTATAGAAGGCAAACGCGGCCTGGACAGCTTCGCGACGACAAATCTCGACTTTATCTTGCGAAGCAGGAAAATTGACACGATCGCGCTCGGGGGCTTCCTGACAAACTGTTGCGTCGAATCAACGATGCGCACGGGTTACGAGTTGGGCTACGATGTGATCACGATCAAAGACTGCGCCGCTACAGTGAGTGAAGAGGCCCACAGCGGCGCGATCGAACATGATTTTCCGATGTTTTCGCATCCCATGACTCACGACGAGTTCGTTTCGGCGCTAAAAACAGCCGAGCCGAAGCAGGAGAAGGTTTCCGCCGGCGCCGCTTAGCGGACGGGCCGGAAGAGCGATCGGTCTCTGTAGGGTAACGTGTAATAGAGGGCGCCAGCAAGGTAGCATAGGCATCCTGCCTGTCGGGCGCGTGGCCGGCCCGGTGAATACAGGCTGGAAGCCTATGCTACCTTACAGGCTGGAAGCTTATGCTACCCTGGCTACACAAAGATGGGCAGCATCTCCAGACGAGTTCTCTGCTCGCGCATCGTCTCGTCATCTGGCGCCGAGCCAAAGCGGCTTGCCGCGTCGAGCACCTTTGGAAGAAGCTCGATATCGCCAGGCGTAGCCAGGAAGATCCCGGCCCGGGCGAGGACCCAATGCACAGCCGCATCAATGTCTCCCTGGTCCTCGAACGGCTCATACCAGGTGGAACGGATATGCTGGCGACCCCACCACGGGCGGCGCGCAATCGATTTGATCGTTAGTACCGCCACGTTCCGGTCGCTGCAGAGGGCAACGACCTGCTCGAATTCCGCCGCATAGTGGGCGTCCTGCATCATGATGTAACTGTACGGAAGCAGCACTGTATCGAAGTCAAAACGCTCGAGGCTGCGCAGGTGGGTCGCTGCGATTTGGGTACCGTGCCCGGTTACCCCGATGAACCGTACCAAACCCTCCTCCCGCGCCTCGATGCACGCGTCCAGCGCACCTTTGGGGCTAAGGGCAATATCCCATTCGATCGGGTCGGCGAGGTTGTGCAATTGGATAAGATCCACGTGATCCACGCCCAACCGTTCGAGAGAACGATGGATCTCGCGCTTGGCATCGTCGTACGTGCGGCTGCCGGTCTTGGTGGCGAGGAAGAACTGGCCGGGGTGCTTTTGCAGCCAGGGGGCGATTCGCAGTTCCGCATCACCGTAGCTGGCCGCGACGTCGATGTGATTGACGCCGTAGCGTAGCAGCACCTCCAGGGTCTGGTCCGCTTCGTCCTGTGTGACCTTCGACAAAGCGGCCCCGCCAAAAACTGCCCGCGTGCTCTTGTGTTCCGTGCGGCCAAAGAGTTGCTTCGCTATCATGGTTGCCTCCTTCGTGAATGGATCGCCGGTCGGAACCTGTGCATTCCAGTTCGAAGTATAGCCTATGATTGAAAAAACCGTCAATTCTTCCCTGTGATCGGTAGGGTCGCGCTCCCGCGCGATCGGGGGTTGCACGCGCGAACGCCGTCGAATCGCTTCAACCTCGGTCGCGCGGGAGCGCGACCCTACCGACCTGCACCGCTCACAAACCTCCTGAGGATTTGTGAGCGATGCAGGCCAGCAACTCTGATGCTTCACGCGGTCGGTAAGGGCTGAGCGCCGATAGTGCCGCGCAGATGTTCCAGGTAATCAGGTGACCGCACCATCTGCAGAGTCTTCAGAGCATAGGACAGACGGTCCGAGATGCCGAGGCGCGTGGCTTCTTCAGCGTAGTTCGCCTTGCCAACAAACGCCTTTAAGTAATGCACATGGCGATCCCATAGGCTGACGTCAGCAGTTTGTCTGGCTTTAAGGCGTTCGGCGTACCAATCACTGGCGAGCATGTTCTCACGAGCGAATAGTGCGCGGATCTCAGGATCGTCGAGTCCTTTGCCCTCAAATTCATCTTGCAACATGATGTGCAAAAGCGCTCGCATTGGCGGGCACGCCAGATTGATGCTGCCATCGTTGAAGTAGAGCTGGGCAACACGTTTTTGCGTTGAGATGATGTTGTCCAGGCCGTCGACAAAGATCTCTTTGTCCTGGAGTTCCGGGCGCAGCATTTCTTCCGTGAATAACGTGGCCGGATGGTTAAACATTTGTCCAAAAAACGCCAATACGAATTGCATAGTGATACGGTAGCCGAGCCGGCTCGCCGGGATCACGCGGCCGTTGTACTCAAAGTCGGTGCACCGTTCCAGGTATCCCTCAGAGATGAGGTACCGTGGATCGCGCTCGGTCACTGACATACGGGACCAGATCTCCGGGATCAGCAGGCTGATATCGTGATCGACCCGAAAATATGGACCGACATAACCGGTCGCCGTGATGAAAACGGCATCACCGGTCAAGAGGTATGAAACCAGCGCGGCGTTAAGATCGATGATCGGCGGCAACGCGTTAAAGGGACCCTTGGTCAGCGCGCCTTCGGAGCCGGCACCCGTAGTCGAAGGGGACTTGCCGGTTACGCTGCAGATAAACTCCATGAAGAGTTCTGGAAGCTCCAGGTAGTGAATCGGATTAAAAACGGCCAGGGGACGGAGTTCCCCCTCAGGTGGATTGTTGCGGCGGCCGGGCAGTACGGCGTTGACTGGCTTGTGAATTGGCTTGCCCAGCGGAACACGTCGCCGGAGTCGAACCCCGATTTCCGCCAGATGCGCGTCGCGTGGATTCGCCAGATCCGGGCGAAGCTGCAGGTACCGAGGATTCTTCGAAGGCTTGCCACCTACGACGCGAGGATGCGCCGAGGAAACAAAATATGTTCCGCTGCCTGGCACCGTCGCTTCGCGGATAAGTTGTTGCATCGGCAGCGTAAACTTGTCGAATCCGATTGCATCTTCGATTATTTCCCGGGCGTCGCTCGGAGTGAGCGGTTGGTAGTTTGAAAAAAAATTACCGGGAGCTGCGAAATGCATTTCGGTTTGCTTGTCATAGCCGGGATGAATGGCATCGTCCGGCCTTTGAAAAAGCCGTTGTTCGCAGTTTTTTACGAATTTGACCGACTGGTGTTGATACTCCGGATTGAGGTCTTCCAGTGACCCGGATGGCACCGCAATCGAAACTGTAATGTCGTCTTCAACCGCGAGTTTTGACGCCGGATAAAAATCTTTTCGTAAACCGAAAGTTCGCCAGGCACCATCCTGATCGTAGCCCACCCGCAAGTAATTCGTCACCAGTCGGCGGTTGTCGCATTTGAGTTCGTGCCCGGGCACGCCGTTAATGATGTCCACGCTGAAGTGCTCGCGCCAGTTTTCACTCCAGTCCGGGTTGTAAAAACGTTTCACGACAAAAACCAATTCTCGCTGGTATTGCGGAACCGAGTCGAGCCACCTCGAGTATTCATCACTGTACAAATCGGGAGCAGGCGTGAGCAGCTTGATCACCGAGCCGAGTGACCGGTCCGGGCTCAAAATCAACCGGCTCGATCGAGATTTTCGTCCGTCGCGAAATCGCCCTGCATAATTGCGATTGATCAAATCTTCAACGCGATCAAAATCCTTTTTGAAGTCCGCTACAAACACCGGTCCCTGGATAATTGCGTCGCTAATCGGTTTTGAAATCTCCGATTTTCCTCCGCCGGATACCG
Source organism: Verrucomicrobiota bacterium (assembly GCA_019233825.1). Lineage (GTDB taxonomy): Bacteria > Verrucomicrobiota > Verrucomicrobiia > Chthoniobacterales > JAFAMB01 > JAFAMB01. The sequence goes on from JAFAMB010000111.1 coordinate 13,394, forward strand.
TCGACGGCTTGTGACATAACGTGCCCTCCGCAGCCGTTCCAACGAGCCGCCACGCGCGCCCGCCTGCAGGCTTGATCATCTCTATCTTGTAGCCCGAGGGTCTGATGTAAGTTTGGTGGGGCAGAAGTTTAAGCTTACGCTCGGTACCGTTGCGGACCCAGCTTACCAGCTGCTTGTGCAAATCAAAGCGCGCATTCTCGGGAACATACAAAATGTCAGGAAAACGCTTGTCGACTGCGTACCCCTCCGGACGAACGTCGATCAGCTCGGCATAGGAAGAGACCATTTCGTCGAATCGATAGTCCAATTGGGCGGCAACCCGGTCCGGTCTGAATTCTTCGCCAAGATCGTGGCTCGGGAAAACCAGCGCACCCCCGGCGTGTTCTTCCTCGCAAAGTCCAAAGAGATTGGCGGAATAGCTAAGTTGGGTTTTGACCTCCTTCTTGCAATATCCGAAATAGTTGTCTGCGATAACCGTAACGATTACACCGCTTTCGTCGCGACAGCTCAGTTTGAAAGCCACTCCGTTATTATAGAGTTCGCCTTCGTCATTCCAGCATACGCGGTCACGGCGTTGACGCTCGCTGGCGTTCTCCCAATGCGGCAGGCCTAGCTCTTTCTTTGTGAACTTCGTCAGGTGGGGCGCCAGGATCACGCAGCCGGTGTGGCCAGTCCAGTGTTCCGGATCCAATCCGGCATCATTTTCCGGCAGATAAGGGTTGCCCGCATTTCCGAAGATGCTTTCTACAAAATCGAGATTGCTGACGAGGCCGCCCGGCGCCAGGAATCGGATCTCCATCGATTTATCCGGCGTGAAACCTGGTACTTCGGGACAAACAGTCGGCCGGAGAAGGAGCGACACGAAACACTCAGCCTGTTTTTCCTGCGCCGAAGTAAATGGCAGCCTTAGCAGCTCTGCAGGCGGAGCAAACGCCAACTGCAGCAAGCGACCGGCAACCCGCTTCGGCACACAGACTTTATCGTCCGGCACCGGTAGTCCACCCTCAGCAATGTGGAATATTCCCTCCGTTGTTCGCCGGTCACTCTTCGGGTTGTGCAGCACGCCTTGCCTGACGCGATAGGAATTCACAATTTCCGACGCGAAAAAGGGCCGGACCGGCGGCAACGAAAGCACCCGGGCAAGGCCATAGCGGTCCAGCACAAACGTTCGGGTTGGCAATTTAACCAGCGGGGCATCTTCGAGAAAATTGTAAAGAAAGCTCTGAATCCTTTTGTCCGCCGGGCACAGATAGTCTGCCAGAAGGCGGTTGATCTCGTGCTGGTGCGCCAGCAACGACGACATTTCTTCAAATTGAGAATTGTCGCCTGTTTCACATGTCGGGCAGCCCAGAGCTGCCAATTTCAAATTGATGTACTGAATCAATTTCGGGCTTGGTACGGTTGATTGTTCTGCCATTGAGTTGAGGCCCTGGATCGAAGTATGCATTTTGTGCGAAAAGGTAGACCTTTTGGCGGCACCGGTCGAAAACTTCAGCATGCATGATGCCCACCAACGGGTGATCCGAGATTCAATCGTCGCCCTCCTATCGGTAGGGCGAGGCTCCGCCCGAGCCGCGGTAGCTTGGCTTTCCGTCTAGGAATGCGACCTGGAGGGGCGTTGCTTGCAACGAACCGGGAGCCGGCAAGCCCCTCCCCTCCAGAAAAACTCGTCCTCGACCTCGATTGATGAAATCGGGGTTTATCTCCCCGGCTCGGGCGGAGCCTCGCCCTACCGCGCCTCGCCCTACCGCGCCTCGCCCTACCGCGCCTTTCCCTGCCCGCAATGGCTAAATTGCGTCAGAACGCGTAAAAAATGACCAGCCGTAGTGGGCGCCACGTAACGCCCTCGATAAGCAAAAGCTCCAGCTTTGGCTCTTGCTCGGTCAGGCAAAGCATTCGCATTTGCTTACAGCCGCTCGCCTATTCGGAATGGCAAATGCTATCAAGACGCGAATAAAGCTCAAAGGAACCTATGACCGAGCAGAGACCGCGCCATTGCTATCAATCTGCTAGCCTATGAACATCAAATATGGCTTGCCGGGCTTAAGTCCGACCCGGGGCGCCTGCGGAGTCGGCGCTCTCGTCGATTTAAATGGAACAAAGACTCATCGCTTGGTCGAAGACGGCTTGCGCATTTTATGCAATCTCGACCATCGCGGAGCACGCGGCGCTGAAGAGAAAACCGGAGATGGCGCGGGAATGCTCCTGCAAAAACCGCACGAATTCTTTCACGCAGAAATCCCCTTCCTTGGAGATTTTGATTCCTATGGCGTCGGACAGTTGTTTTTGCCAAAGGATCAATGGAAACAGATTGCCCTCAAGAAGCTGATCAAGGCGGTCTGCCGCGACGCGGCTTGCAGACTGGTGGCTTGGCGCGACGTGCCGACTGACAATACGGAGCTTGGTAGAACCGCTCTCCAGTCTGAACCGGCGGTCATGCAAATGTTCATTGAGCCTCTGGATCCGCTGACTCCGGAACAACTTGATACCCGACTTTATGTGTTGCGGCGCCTGATCGAGAAAGCCGTAAAACAATCTGGCGTCTGTGGTCGGGAGTTATTTTATATCTGTTCCCTCGATCGCCGAAAGATAGTTTATAAAGGGCTGCTCACCTGTACGCAGTTGCAGCTTTATTATCCCGATCTGTCAAACCCCCGAATCAAGACCAGCCTGGTTCTGGTGCATTCGCGTTTTGGAACAAATACCCTCGGCGCCTGGGAACTGGCGCACCCTTATCGCACGGCGGTTCACAACGGAGAGATTAACACATTGCGCGGAAATCTGAACCGGATGAAGGCGCGCGAAGCGGCGCTGGCCAGCGAAAGATTCGGCGACGACATCGAAATGATCAAGCCGATTACGGCCGACGCGCAAAGCGACACCGCAACATTCGACAACGTGCTCGAGCTACTGCTTGAGTCGGGCCGGAGTCTGCCGCACGCGCTCCGAATGTTAATTCCGGAAGCCTGGAACAAAGACAAACTCATGGATGCCAAGCGCCGGGGCTTTTACGATTATTTTTCTACGATTATCGAGCCCTGGGATGGCCCTGCGCTAATCGCTGCTACCGACGGATACAGAGTCGCAGCAATCCTTGACCGCAACGGCTTGCGGCCCTGTCGCTACTGCGTTACGACGGGAAACATTCTTATCATGGCCAGCGAAACGGGCGTCCTGGACACCCCTGCAAGCGAGATTGTTTTTCAAAGCCGGCTTAAACCCGGCGAGATGTTTCTCGCCGATACCCTGGAAAGACGAATTGTGCCGGAGCAGGAGATCTTTGATGAACTCACGACACGCGACTACCCGGGATGGTTGGCGGAGAATCGCGTCCGGTTGAAGGATATCGTTCAGCCGGACACGAAGCCGGACGAGGTCGGGGATGTCACGCCCAAACAGCGAGCATTCGGTTACACACTGGAGTCGCTGCGCTGCCTGGTTCAGCCGATGGCCGAAGAGAGCAAAGACCCGATCGGCTCAATGGGCAATGACGCGCCACTGGCCATTCTCTCAACGCGGCACAAACCGCTGTTCCAGTATTTTCTTCAGCTGTTCGCCCAGGTCTCAAATCCGCCGCTCGACTATCTGCGCGAAGACCTGGTCACTTCACTGGAAAGTCACATCGGTCGTCAACGTAATCTCCTCGAGGAAACTCCCGAGCATTGCCGGCAGCTTTTCCTCGAATCGCCGATCCTCACGCACGCGGAGGGGACGGCGATCAAAAATCTCGATCGGTTTCGATCCTGCCTGATCGACGCGACCTTCACAAGAGGCACTTCGCTTGAGACCGCAATTGGCGAGCTCCGGCAGTGCGCCGCCGACGCCATTAAACACGGTTGCGAGATCCTCATCATCTCCGATCAGCTCATTGGACCTGAACGCGTGGCCGTGCCCAATCTGCTAGCCATCGGCGCCTTGCATCATCATCTAATCCGGGAAGGTCTCCGGACGCGCGCTGCGATTGTTCTGGAGGCAGGTCAACCTTGTACAGTCCATCATTTCTGTACATTGATCGGATATGGCGCGGATGCGATCTACCCATGGCTCGCCTATCGGAGTATCGCGCAAATGGCGCGCGATGCCTGGTTCAGCGGCGATAAAGACGAGGCTATCGCAAGATTCAAACAGGCGATCGAAGGTGGCCTTCTCAAGGTTATGTCAAAGATGGGCATCTCAACGCTGGAAAGCTACAAAGGCGCTCAGGTTTTCCAGGCCGTCGGGCTAGACCACGATTTGGTTCAGGAATATTTTTCCGGGACGACCGCGTATCTTGAAGGCGTCGGGCTGGAACAGATTGAACGCGAACTGCTCGAACAACACGAACTAGCCTTTGGTGAGAAGATAGCCGGAAATCTCCCTCTTGATGCCGGTGGCGACCTTTACTGGCGACGCGACGGCGAATTGCATCAATGGAATCCTATTACGGTTGGCAAGCTGCAGCATGCTGCGCGGACTGGAAATTACGAAGCCTATCGCGAATTCGCGAGCTTCTTGAATGATCAGGAAGAACGCCTCCAGACAATCCGTGGCTTGCTCGATTTCGATATCGATGAACATGAGTCGATCCCGATCAGCCAAGTAGAGCCGGTCGAGGAGATCTGGAAACGTTTTTCAACCGGCTCCATGTCACTTGGAGCCTTGAGCTCCGAAGCTCACGAGACGCTCGCAATTGCGATGAATCGCATTGGCGGTAAAGCCGGCACTGGAGAGGGCGGCGAACAGGTCGACCGTTTCGGCACCGAGCGAGAATGCTCCATGAAGCAGGTAGCGAGCGGCCGATTCGGTGTGACCATCAACTATCTCGTGCACGCAAAGCAGATTGAGATAAAAATGGCGCAAGGCGCGAAGCCGGGCGAAGGCGGAGAGCTCCCAGGTCCAAAGGTCAACGAAGAGATCGCTTCCGTGCGGTTCACGACACCCGGCGTCGGACTTATCTCGCCGCCGCCACACCATGACATTTACTCAATCGAGGACTTGGCGCAGCTGATCCATGACCTGAAGTGTTCGAATCCTGCGGCGGAGATTCACGTCAAATTGGTCTCGGAAGCCGGTGTCGGCACGATCGCGGCGGGTGTGGCCAAGGCGCGCGCTGATGCGGTGCTGATTGCCGGCGACTCCGGGGGTACCGGCGCGGCCATCAAAACCTCGATCAAATGTGCCGGTGCACCATGGGAACTAGGACTGGCCGAGACGCAACAAGTGTTGCTGGCAAATAACCTGCGCTCACGCATCCTTGTGCGGGTGGATGGCGGCATGAAGACTGGCCGAGACGTCGCCATTGCGGCGCTGCTGGGCGCTGAAGAATTTGGCTTCGGCACCGCGCCACTGGTGGCCCTCGGCTGCATCATGCTGCGCAAGTGTCACTGCAACACCTGCTCGGTCGGTATCGCGACTCAGGACCGGCGGCTGCGCGCTAAATTTGCCGGTAAGCCAGGGCACCTGGTGAACTATATGCGCTTTGTCGGCCATGAGGTTCGTGAAATCATGGCCGCGCTGGGGTTTCGCACGATGAACGAAATGATCGGCCGCGTCGACAGGTTGCGTCAGCGTGAAATCCGGCATCCCAAAAACGCGCGGATCGACCTTTCACAACTGCTGTATCAACAGCCATCGCATGATCTGCCGCGAAAAATCCGCGACCAAAATCACAACCTCGAAAACCAACTCGATCATCGGCTGATCGAGTTGGCAGCGCCGGCCATCGAGCGCAGGGAACCGGTTGCGATTGACATTCCCATCAAAAATTCCGATCGCACAGCCGGCACGACGTTGAGTTCGGTGGTCGCAAAGAAATACGGTCCTAAAGGGCTTCCGCCGGATACGATAAAAATTCGGTTTACCGGCTCCGCGGGCCAGAGCTTCGGCGCTTTTCTGGCCCCCGGTATCAGTTTGCATCTCGAGGGTGCTGCGAATGACTACGTCGGTAAAGGCCTTTCCGGTGGAAAGATCACGGTCGATACACCTAGAGATGCTGCATTCGTTGCGTCAAAGAATATTATTGTGGGCAACGTCGCGTTATATGGAGCAACCAGCGGCGAAGCGTACTTCAACGGAATGGCCGGCGAACGTTTCGCTGTACGTAACTCCGGTGCAATGGCTGTGGTCGAAGGGGTGGGCGATCACGGGTGCGAGTACATGACCGCCGGTGTCGTCGTGATTCTTGGCAAGACCGGAAAGAATTTTGGCGCCGGCATGAGCGGAGGCGAAGCCTACATCCTGGACGAGGACAAAAGTTTTTCAAAAAGGCTCAATCCCGCAATGGTTCGGATCGATACGTTTACGGAGGAGCGTGACTACGACCTGGTTAAGCGGATGCTTGAAAATCACGTCGCTTACACGAACAGCTCACAGGGTAAGCGTATTCTGGCGCAATGGCAGGAGATTATCCCAAAGTTCGTAAAAGTAATGCCCGCAGCCTACGCCGAGGTCGTTGCGCGCCACCTAGCCGCAGGCAAAGATGTGCGTCTGGCCCCTCCGCCACGCGCGGAGGAAAGGAGAGCCGCCTGAGAAGAATTCCTATGGCAGACGACCATCCAAACGGCTTTTTAAAATTCGCTCGTAACCCGGTCGCGTACCGTGATCCGGTTGCCCGCATCGGCGACTACAATGAAATCTATGAGCGGGATTGGGACGAGACACATCTGCAAGAACAGGGTACCCGCTGCATGGATTGCGGCGTACCAACCTGCATGGGCGGTTGCCCAATAGGAAATATTATACCCGACTTTAACGATCTGGTTTCACGCGGAAACTGGCGGGAGGCACTCGATCGCTTGCATGCCACTAACAATTTCCCGGAGTTCACCGGGTACACCTGTCCCGCGCCCTGCGAGCCGGCTTGTGTTCTTGCTTTCAATGCTGACCCGGTCACGATCAAAAGCATCGAGCGGGCAATCGTCGACCGGGGTTGGGCTGAGGGCTGGATTGTTCCTGTACCGCCAAAAATTCGCACCGGCAAACGGGTGGCAATCGTCGGCAGCGGCCCGGCCGGACTGGCTGCAGCACAGCAACTTAACCGTGCGGGACACGAGGTGACCGTCTTTGAGCGCGATGACGAGATTGGCGGACTGATGGTCTACGGCATTCCGGATTTTAAATTTGGCAAATATCAGGTCGCTCGCCGCGTGGCTCAATTGCGGCAGGAAGGAGTGATTTTTTGCACCAACGCAAACGTTGGTGTGAACATTCCGTTCCAGGAGTTGAGGGAGACCTTCGACGCGGTCTGTCTCGCTATCGGCGCGCAGTTGCCCCGTGAAGTCCCTGTCCCTGGTCGGCAACTCGCCGGGATATTCTGGGCGATGGACTACCTGATAAAGGAGAATCGTCGACAGTCCGGTAAGCACGTCGATGCGATGATCGACGCGCACGATAAGAACGTGGTTGTACTTGGCGGCGGCGACACCGGTGCGGACTGCGTAGCCACCGCCCACCGCCAGGGTGCCAAAAAAGTGGTGCAAATCAGCATTAACCTCAGGGGATCAGCTGAGCGACCGGGAGACAATCCGTGGCCGGAGTGGCCCCTGATTTACCGGGAAACCTACGCTATCGAAGAAGGCGGCATTGAAGAGTTCAACGTCAATGCAACGTCATTTGCCGACACCAACGACGACGGTGCGGTCGATCTCCTTACTTTCGACCGGGTCGAATGGACCTATGAAAAAAAGGAGGGTCGAATGGTACGTACCGGCCTGAAGGTTATCGAGCAGGGCCTGACAATTCCTACTGATCTGGTTCTCGTGGCCATCGGCTTTCAAGGGCCAGAATCTGCACCTTTCGCGAAGACCGGCCTTGAGATCACCTCGAGGAGCACCATCAAAACGGATCGCAACATGATGACAAATTTGCCGGGGGTCTTCGCCGCGGGAGACGCCAACCGCGGCCAATCGATCGTTGTTTGGGCCATCGGTGAAGGCCGCGATGTCGCCCGGAGCATCGATACCTATTTGATGGGCGACTCCCGCCTGCCGCCAAGTCTGCGCACACCCAATCCGCTGATTGGAAGACTTTGAAATACAGCCCGCAGTTTTCCGAGGCGATACGTCGATTCGATGAAGAGAACGGGCGCGACCCGAACTTCGTCGACGCTGAGGGCTCTGCTCACCCTTACGAACTGTTCTATGCAAAGAGATTGACCGATTGGGTGCTCCGCCTTTGCCCGGATGCCTCGGAACCTCTTCTTTTGGCGGCGAGATGTCAGCATATCTGCCGCTGGATGATTCCGCGGGCTTCGTACGAAATGACTCGCAGCGGGTACTTGCACTGGAGAAACGACCTGAAACAGTTTCATGCGACCAAATCAGCGGAAATCCTTCGAGAAGTTGGCTATGAGGAAGCGATTATCGGGCGTGTCCGTGACCTGAATTTAAAAAAGCAATTCGGCCACGATCCTGATTGTCAAGTCCTGGAAGACGCGCTCTGCCTCGTTACCCTTCAATATCAGCTTTCTGACCTAATCGCCAAAACCGACCCTGCCAAGATGATCGGTATTTTACAAAAGACTTGGAAAAAAATGTCCAAAACCGCCCATGACTACGCTTTGGCGCTCCCGCTTTCCAATGACGAAAAGCGCCTGATCGAACGGGCGCTCACAGAGTCTGATGATGCTTGACGGGTTATCCTTCTGTCGCGCTTTAAGCGTTAGCCCTACCGTTATCGAATCGCTCTCCATTTCCGTACACTGACGGCCGAGAGTTCGTTGCGCATCGAATTGGCAAATCGATAGAATTCACCGGGCAATCCACCTAGTTCACCGCTTGGCAGGGCCCAAGAAAATATCCGCTGGATTCGAAAATCCGGTATCTCAATTTCCTGCACTGCTCCGGAGGCGAGTTCGTTCTGGACCTCCCAGCACGAGAAAAAAGCGACTCCAACGCCCGCGATTACCAGCGACTTGATCGCTTCGGTGCTTCCTATTTCAATCCCCTGATCCAATTTCCTTACGTTGACTCCACCATTTTTCAATGCTTCCTCTGCCACAGCCCGTGTGCCTGCCCCAGGCTCTCGCCAGATCAGTGGCAGGTGTTCAAGGTCGCGGACCGTCTTCACACCAGCGATCGCTCGTCGCAGCCTCGGATCCGGAATCCGAGTTGCGCAAATCGCAATAATTTCATCCGGCAAGAACGGCTCGAGACGAACCCCTGGACTCCGCTCGTGCCCCCCTAGCAGCCCGAGCCCGACATGTTGCTCTCGAACTTCTTGAAGCACTTGTTTCGCGTTCCCAACAATGAGCCGAAGGCCGACCTCGGGGTGGTAATGGCGAAATCGAACAAAAATCGCCGGTATAAAATGCGCAGCACAGGTCGTACTGGCAGCAAAATGCAAAACGCCCGTGAGCCGACGGGTCTGATCCAATTCGTGCAGAATTTGTTCCAATTCGCCGAAAACCCGTTGGAGCCGTTCTCGCAGGCGAACCGCCGGGGGTGTCAATGCGACTCCATGCGTCGATCGGATAAAAAGCGGCGTGTTCAGATCAGATTCCAGCCGCCGGATTTGCGCGGTAACAGCCGGCTGAGAGAGATGCAGCCGTCGGGCCGCTTCGGAAATCTGGCCTGCATCGGCGACCACGAGGAAGGTATGCAACCAACCGGGGTTTAGGCGGTTAAGATCCACGATGACCGATAACACAAAGCGCAGGCGAATGGTAGGGCGAGACGAATGGAGGGTGAGGCTCCGTCCGAGCCGGGCGGAACACGCCGCCCCGTGGGGACGCGCTCCCGCGCGTTCCGGACGCGAGCGTTTCAAGGACTTGGGCGTGCTCTCGAGCCGGGGCGCGCTCCCGCGCGACCGGCGTTTCACGTCTAAGAAAGATGACCAGCACTTGCCCGGTAAACGCCGAAGTCGGATTGCAGAATCCGAAAAGCCCTACACGGAGCCTCGCCCTGGTGAGATCGCCGCGATGAACGATTCGGAGTTTGACACAGCACCAAAGACGCCGCCTTGCATCTTGATCATTTCCAGGGCAGCCAGATAATTCCCATAGTCGGTTGCACCCGTGCAATCCGAGAGCACCAGACATTCATAACCCCGGTCATTTGCTTCACGCATAGTCGTATGGACGCACACGTCGGTGGTGATCCCAGCTAAAACGATGTTCTGAATCCCCTTCTGGCGCAGAAGCATGTCAAGGTCTGTTGCGTAGAAAGACCCTTTTCCGGGTTTGTCGATCACCGGTTCGCCTTCAAGCGGTGCAAGCTCCGGAATGATTTCCCAGCCCGGTTCGCCTCGCGTGAGGATCCTCCCGCAAGGCCCGGGATCTCCGATTCCGGCTCCTATCCGCCTGCTGCGCCACCGTTTGTTTTCCGGTAGATCCGACAGATCGTGCCGGTGGCCTTCACGGGTGTGTATCACATGAAAGCCAAGTTCACGTGTCACGGCCAGAACTTTTTGAATGGGCTCGATAGGTGCTCGCGTCAGCGAAAGATCGTAGCCCATCTTGTCGACATAGCCCCCCTTCCCGCAAAAGTCGGTTTGCATGTCGATCACCAGAAAAACTGTATTCTCAGGACGCAGATCGCCGTTGTAAGGCCAACGATACGGATCAGCTTCTACGAAGCTTTCTTTCATTCGACGATCTTGCTCAATTCGCCGTGCTGTTCTACTTCCGCAGGTTTTAACGCGACTAGCGTAAATTTGGCACAGTATATGAGCACCGCGGCGACCGCCAGGTAACTGATTGACACTAACGGGGTTTGCGCCAGACCGATCTTCTCACCATGAATAAATCCGAAGAATGTCAGGATCGCTCCCGCGGTTGCAAATGACGCCGCCTTCATGAACTCGCGCTCTATAATGAATACCCCGATTGCGCCGAGTATCAGGCCCGCCAGTATCGCCCCGCCCCCCATCACTTCCAACCCATGGTAGAGAACGCCGGTCTGTGCGAGCTTGTCAAACCCGATCGACGCTGCGCTGGTTCCAGCTGCGGCGAGAGAATTATCGATCTGTAACTTGCCCCAAGCAGCCAAATGCGGAGTCAATGCAAGGATAATCGCAGGAGCATGGGATTTGGGAGTCTCCTGGAAAGCCTGCGCTCCGATCAGCATCCCGATATAAAGCAGGATCGGTGAGATCGCGACCACCGGGATCAACGCCATCATCACCGAAATAATCCCGAACCAGGACAACAGAATCACCATGACCCCGGTCGCGGCGGAGTAGCCGATCCTCCCGCCCATCGCTTTCCAACCGGGATGGCCGATGTAGACCGCATTAATGAAGGGGTTGCCCATCAGGCAACCGATCAGACTAACCACGCCGTCGGCCGTTAGAACCCGGGTTGTGGGGAAGCTGTCACCGGCGGCCGCCGCGCTTTCCACGTTGTCCATCGCTTCAACAAGATCGTAGATCCCGAATGGAATCGCCGTGACGAGGATCACGCCGAGAAATTGGAAGCCAGCGAACACATGGTCCAATGCCGGAATCGGGAACGAGAAGCCGAAGTTGGAAAACGCCTGGGAAAAGCCCGCGAGACTCATTCCACCCCAGTGCAAGCCAAATGCCGTCGAACCCCAGGCGATCACGCAACCGACCCCGATCGCGACCAGGCCGGCCGGAACACCGCGGAAATAGCGTACCCCGCCGAACCAGCTGGCTAAAATGATTGCAAAACAGGTAATGCCGATCAGTGGCGTCATGAACATGTCCTGCGCCGGACGCATCGAGATAAACGCAATCGAAACGCCCGCGAGCGTACCAAGCAGGGCGGCGCGGGGCGTAATCTTTCGGATTATCGGCGCGATAAATCCCCCCGCCATCAGGACGAAACTTTGGATGAAAACCCACGTCAGCCCGGCTTCCCAGCCTTTGAATGCATCACCGGTCTTCGCAGCGATCGGCAGCATGATAACGAAAGTCACCACGAACATATGCGGGACACTCGTACCTGAAGGAAGCGCGCAGACGTCGTTCCGTCCTGTGCGCTTCGCGAGACGGTAGGCCAGCCACGCATAGTACAGCGTGCTGAGGAACAGCATCATTCCGGTAGCCGGAAGGATACGTCCAAAGACCAGTTGATCCGGCATCTTCAGTACGAAACGCAGTAGCCCACTCAGCGTGAGCAGGTTGACCAGTATGTTCGTCCCGAAGCCGAAGAACGCATTCCAGTCTCCAGGCGCCCAAATGGCAAGCTTTGTATTATTCATGACCTTCTACTTTCAGTTTTAACGTTCGTATCCCGGAACGCCCTATCCCAGCGCTGCGAGCATCCGAGCCGAGTCCGAGACCCACCCGAAAATTCCACCCTGCGCCTTGATCATTTGCAGACCCATTTCCTGGAACTCCGGGAAGTAGGACCCCACACAATCCGCCAGTACAAGACAATCAAAACCGCGGTCGTTGGCCTCGCGGACCGTGGTGTTGACGCAGACCTCGGTCGTCACACCGGTGACGACAAGCTTCTGGATACCGCGGCTCTGCAGGATCGCGTGGAGATCGGTGGCGAAAAACGCGCCCTTACCAGGTTTGTCGATCACCGGCTCAGTCGGCAGCGGGTAAAGTTCGGGAATGATGTCGTGCCCGGGTTGGCCTCGCACGAGGATACGGCCCATTGGTCCCTCGTCGCCGATGCTGGTCTTGCTTCGGCCCCGGGCTTTTTTGGCCGGTGGAAGATCGGTCAGGTCGGGCCGATGCCCTTCCCGGGTATGAATCACCTGCAGACCCTCCCCACGCCATGCCGCCAGCAATCTTCGGTTAGGCTCGATCGTGCTTCGGAGACGCGAAACGTCGTTGCCCAACATCTCGCCGAACCCGCCCGGTTCCAAAAAATCTCGCTGCATGTCGATGATCAAGAGCGCGCAATGCGCCGGTTCAAACTCGAAGGAATACGGTTCGGCATCGACACTAACGGTCCGATTGACGTTCATGAGGACTCCTCTCTGATTGCTCGAAATGCGGGGGTGATCGCAACCTCTAACATTCAGCACCAGGCGTGCCAGAGTCCCGATTCTATGGCCAAGGCTTAGAAATCCGAACTTGTAAGTAAAATGTCCCCGCTTTGTACCCTCTGCTTTTGACGCTGCAGCAATCTTTCCGCCTCGAGCGACAATGCGCACGCAACAGGTGCTCAATGCTGAATCGCTAACCCGATTGTCCCGTTATGCGCAGAAACCGGCACGCCGCTGTATAAAAACCGCCAGCATGGTCGTGTATACGAAGCGCCCCGCTTTGCCTCTTCCATGCCGCTTTGCTTGTTCAAGACCAGCAAAGCGCGACGCTTCGCCTACTTCTCTCTCCTCCAGGCAAGCTTCGTGCTCAAACGAATACAGGCAATGGATTGTTTGAAACATTCGAGCGGTCTGCCCGACCATGAAAGATCTATCTGACCTCTCCTTAAGCATCGGATCCCTGCAGGCACACTACAGATCAGGTACTTTGGCGCCCACCGATGTGATACGTGAGGTCTACCGGCGGATTCGTGCGTTTCAACAGAATCCGATTTGGATCAATCTAGTTCCGGAAGAGGAATCCTTGGCGGCTGCCGAGGCGCTAAAGGAGGCTGCGATGGTTTCGCTGTTTGGGATTCCGTTTGCAATCAAAGACAACATTGACGTGGCGGGCCTGCCGACCACGGCCGGTTGTCCAGCATTCTCGTATGTCGCAGGAAAGGATGCGACGGTCGTCAGCAGGCTCAAAAGTGCGGGTGGAATCCTGATTGGCAAAACGAATTTGGACCAATTTGCCACTGGCCTGGTCGGAGTGCGAACGCCCTACGGAGCCTGCTCGACGGTCTTCCATCCAGATTATATCTCGGGCGGATCGAGTTCCGGCTCAGCCGTAGCAGTTGCTGCCGGTCTTGTGAGCTTCGCCTTAGGCACAGATACCGCCGGTTCCGGGCGGGTTCCGGCGGCGTTCAACAACATCATCGGTCTGAAGCCAACAAGAGGAATCCTGAGCGCGGAAGGCCTCGTGCGTGCATGCCGGTCTCTCGACTGCATCTCGCTCTTTGGTTTGACGGCCGAAGATGTTGAAACCGTTTTTTCCGTAGCTGCAAGGTACGACCCTCTCGATACCTATTCTCGCCATTTGCCTCCAGCAGAACACCTCCAGTCGACATACCGCATTGGCATTCCCGCTTCTCACGATCTTGACCTGGTCCAGCAGGGATACCGCACGCTGTTCACGGAGGCAGAACAACGCCTCGGCTCTCTCGGGCATACTTTGATCGAGGTTGATATCACGCCACTCTTGAAAGCGGCTCAACTCCTTTACGGAGGGCCGTGGGTTGCAGAGCGTTTTGCCGCGGTGGGGCAGTTCGTCAAAGAACACCGCGAACTGGTTCATCCGGTTGTGCGCGATATCATTTTGGGCGGCGAAAAATACTCGGCCGTCGATGCATTCAATGCTCTGTATGCGCTGGAGGGATTTCGGCAACAGGCTTCCCTCATTTGGAACGCCGTCGATATTCTGCTTGTGCCGACTGCGCCGGATATCTATCGAATCGAAGAGATCGAAAGCGATCCGGTTGCCCTGAACAGCCGGCTTGGAACATTTGCTAACTTTGTGAATCTCTTGGATCTCGCCGCTATCGCCGTTCCGGCGGGATCACGTGCTGACGGTTTACCATTCGGGGTTACGTTGATCGGTCAAACATTCTCCGACCGATCGCTCATCGCGCTCTCGAAATCCTATCTCGGCTCGCTCCGGCCTTCGCTTGGTGGAACTGGACTGCCCTATCCGCAGGTCCCGGCTGCCGACCGGCCGGCCGATTCCGGCCGAATGATGATTGCCGTTGTAGGCGCGCACCTGACCGGTGAACCGCTGAATTACCAGCTCACCGATCGCGATGCCCGGTTTGTTCGCAGGACTAAAACCGCGCCGTCCTACCAGCTTTTTGCACTGCCGGGCACATCTCCTCCAAAACCCGGCCTCGTGAGGGTCGGCGCAGAGACCGGCAGGTCGATCGATCTGGAGTTGTGGGAACTCCCGGTCGCGGAATTCGGCAATCTGGTGAAAGAAGTTCCCTCTCCTTTGACGATCGGGTTGGTACACCTCAGCGACGGACGTGTGGTGAAGGGTTTTCTTTGCGAAGAAGTAGCGGCGCAGGATGCTTTGAACATCTCCGAGTTCGGCGGTTGGAAAGCTTATCTTAAGAGCCTGAATCTCGCCGCCGGTGTTCGGTATCTAGGCGAAGCGTCCCGCTTTGCTTCTTCATGAGACCGATGCAAACCTGGACGCTTCGCTTACTTTTGCGCCTAAGTTAATGCTTATGGGACGCGCGCGAGCCGGTAGGAACGCGCTCCCGCGCACGTGGACAAGGCCGTTAGAGGCCGAGGCTCCTGCGCGGAACACGCGAAGTTCCGCGAAAATAAAGCAGAAAAGGAGAGGAAAATGAGCGTCCCGAATTGTGGATTTGACCCACTCTTCAATTTTTGGCGTCATTTGGCGTATTTCGCGGGCAATTCCAAATCAAGCCATCAATATTTATGGA
>JAFAMB010000061.1 GCA_019233825.1 Verrucomicrobiota bacterium
CCCCTCACGACCGGCTCGGAAACTTCGCCAGGATCGTGTCGACGGCCTCTTTAGCCAGTTTCTTAAGGCTCGCCCCAGGCAGCGTACGGTCAAACTTAGCCTTCGCCCAGCCGCGCCACAGCAGACTCTTCTTCTTTGGATCGATGAAATCAATGATGAGTATTCCCTTGGACGCCTCTCCCGGCCGTTTTGGATTCTGGAATTGCGAAAGATCCGCTTGAGCCATCTGGCTTGCCGTCAGGTTGTATCCAAAATAATTGTCGAGCGTTGTGACCGCCTCGTTTTCCACCAGTACGATGTGGTAGGCGACGAGAAGATCAGTTTTACGGTTCGGGAAAAAGCGATATCCCTTCGCATTCATCGCCGCGAGGATGTCCTGGCCGATCTCGCCACGCCAATACGCAGTGTTCGAGACCGCTTCGGCGGCCGCAGAACTCTTGTCCGGTAGAAACCGGAACGTCGAACGCCGGGCGAAATTGGCATCGGGAGCTTGTTCGCTACCGGTTCGGATTTTCGTGGCACAGCCCGAGAAAAACACGACGAACAACCAGCCGCACAAGCTGCCCAAAAAAAGTCGAAAACAGGAATTGCTCATACGAGAAAGGAAATTATTTGACAACCGATTCCGTGGTCCGGTCCCCGACGGCAGCCGGAATTCGCCGCCGTTGCAGGAACGCGAATGCAGGCACCATATAAAAAAAGGTTGTTAATAAGCACCAGAAAACTCCAATCGCACACACAGTTCCCAAGCCGCTCAAAGCCGGATTTTGTGTTGGAATGAGTACCGCAAATCCTGCAAAGGTAGTCAGACCACAAATGGAGAGCGGCTTAAGCACGTTTGCCAGATTTTCCTTGAGGTCCCCCGGCCGCCGGCTGACCACTAAAAATTGAATGCCGTAATCGACCCCAATCGCTAAAACAAGCGGGAACGCCAACGTATTCAGCAAATTGATCTTCAGGTGAAACAGTTTGAGTGATGCCACCAGCGCGAGCATGGAGAGCCCCAAGGCGGAGGCATGTACCAGC
Organism: Verrucomicrobiota bacterium; assembly: GCA_019233825.1. Taxonomy (GTDB): domain Bacteria; phylum Verrucomicrobiota; class Verrucomicrobiia; order Chthoniobacterales; family JAFAMB01; genus JAFAMB01. The sequence continues at coordinate 1,027 of JAFAMB010000061.1, forward strand.
CAGAGCGAAAACCTCCGATAGACAACCCACAGCAAAACAAGGATCAGAATGCCAACAACCGAAGTAAACTCAACAAGTTCCCCTTTAGCCCAAGGAATAAGATCCCACAAAGTGTAAGACCAACCGGTCACAATTGCCCGCGCATCCTCACTGTGGATGAGCGCTCCGATGTTTTTCTGCTGCTCTTGGGACTGGATCGGCTTGATCGGCTGCACGTAGCCAACCGCGGTCGTCGGCTTATTCGCGAAATACCGGTCTATCAGAAACCACCAGCTGGATCTGGGCGGGAAGAGTTTCGACCAATCCGGCAGTCCTCTCTGTGCCTGCTCAGCTTTCAGTCGGTCGAGTAGATCGAAGATGCTTTTGAACGATTCAACTTCGAATCCATCTTTTTCGAGGGTCTCTCTGACATCCTGCTCCGCTTTGTCGAAGTCTATCGCCTTGAGCACAGAGCGGTTTGCGTCGATGCGTGCAGGAGAAAGCGCCAAGGCGACCGGTGTACTGACGGATTTGAGCTCCCCTTCCTTCTGCGCTCGTTCAAGGCGTTCCGAAAGACGCTCCCACCGGTCATGAAATTCCTGCTGATCTTTCGCCTTCACCAGGATTGTGACCGGGTCCGATTCCTGCCGCATTTTCTCAGAGAGCACCTGGAGGGCGACTGACGCAGGAATCTTCTTGGGCTGGAGCGACACCGGATTGGTGTCAAACTTGAGTGGAACAAAAGGCGACAGGGCGACCAGCGCACCAATGATCAGGATGCCCAGCGAAATAACCAATATCGGACGCGGTTCCTGGAACATGGCGTTCACAAACCGGGTTGTACCGGCCAGGAAAAAATCTGTTGTTCCCGGCGGTTTAGTGCGCCTGAAGAACATGAACAGGAAAAGGACCATGAACAGACCGGCAAAGCCAACGCCGAGCGCAACCAGCGTTCCCAATTGGGCGAAGCCGGAGCTTTGGCTGAGCTTCAATACCAGGAAGCCGATCGCTGTGGTGACAACCACATAAAAAATTGCCGCCCCTATATCGCGAACTGCAGCGAGCACTGCTGCCTCATGTGATTCACCCGCGCGCCGCGCTTGCTGGTACCGCCCGAAAAGCAGCAGGCTGAAATCGACCCCGACACCCGCCAGGATGGAGAAAAACCCGATAGCAACCACGTTGAGCTTCTCAAAGATCAACATCCCCAGCGCCAACGCAACGATCGCCGACAAGCAGAGGACTAAAACGATCCCGATCAACGGCAGAAATCGCCGGAAAGCCAGGTAAAACAACCCGCTGACAATGAATATCGAAAGGATTGCGCTGAGCGATACATCTCCTTCCATGCTGCGGGAGATCTGGGCGACAAACGCGGTCCGGCCAGTGACAAAGACCTTGGGTTTATAACCGGTCCAATCGCCCAAGGTTCTATCCCTGAATTCATTCACCTGATCCATCAAAGCCTGACACGAGCGCGCATCCAGTCCGGGCTGGTTTGTAATAATCAAAGCAATTTGGAAAAGGTTGTCCTCCGAAGACAGGGCGCTTCCCTGATCCATCGAGGAACTGGAACCGAATGGTTTCATGGCCCGCGCGAACAGACCAAGCGGATCAAGGGTCGCCTCCATTTGCGTGCGAATTGAATCGCTCGAGATCGTGTCTCGTATGCGCGCCAGCCGTTCGTGAACTGTTCCCGGTTCGAGTTGTGCCATCGCGTCTTTGAATTCGCCCGGCGGCAGATTGAGCAAGAGAATCGGGACGAGGCTTTGGATTTCATTCAGCCCCTCCGGAGTTTCCAACGGATTCCGGTCGAACGTCCTCAGCACCCAAGGCTGTTTTCCGAGCTCCTCCATGAAATGGGCCTTGAACGATTCCACATCTTCCGCGTGTCCATTCTCCCCTAAAAACCCGAAGACCAATTGCCGGGCCTGCGCAAACTCGCTGTTGAACTCTTTGAGCCCAACCACTGACTCGAATTTCGATGGCAACAGGTCCAACACTTCCGAGTCGAGGTTCCCGCGCTTCACCGCAATGAAGACGGCAAGACAGGCCGTGGCGAACGCCGCAAAAATCAACGTCTTTGTTCGATGCGCGATCGCGCGGGCTAACAGCTGGGTGATTTTGGCCGCAAAGATCGACACCGCGGACCTTGAGGGTGATTTCATTCGGTAGACAAATTCGTTGCCCGGGAAGAGTGGAGAATCAACTACGTTATTCCGTTGCAGCTTGCAACCGGAAGCCGACGGAGCCTCAAGTTTTGAGTTTTGAGTTTTGGGTTTTGGGTTTTGGGTGGTGGGCCGCCTCCCGGCGGCCCACTAGCTCCGGGCTGGTGCTGCCGGTGCAAGCCCAAAGCGAAAAATCCCAGGGGGTTCGGGGGACAGCGTCCCCCGATTCCTCCAATAACACGCATGCCCCTCAGCGCAGTCTTCAAAACACAGTTCCTACCAATACGCAAAACCCAAAACCCAAAACTCAAAACCCAAAACCTTTCTCGACCGCAGCTACTACTTCATCCACCGTCACCGCCTCCATGCATCGAAAATCCAAAGGACACTCTCGCAGAAAACAGGGGCTGCACTCCACATGGTGGCGAATCACCACATGCCCATCCCCTGATGGTCCCGTCAGTTGTGGTTCAGTCGATCCGAATACCGAAACGGTTGGCACTCCCAGAAACGAGGCCAAGTGCATCGTCCCCGTATCGTTGGTCAGCAACAGCCGACAGCGTCGAAGTTGGGCGGCGAGCTCTAACAAAGTAGTGCGGCCGATCAGGTCGGTCGCATTTGTCCCGAGTGTTTTCATGATGTCGGCAGCAAGGGGCCGCTCGGTTGCAGTGCCAAAGATCAACCAGTGTATTCCTCGGCGTTCGGACACCTGCTTGGCGACTTGACCAAACTTTGTCCACCGTTTGGCGGGACCATATTCGGCGCCCGGGCAAAGCCCTGCCAACCCCGGTTCCGCCCGGCGATCCACCCTCTGTTCCAGGGCTTCGTCCAAATCCGCTCCGATTCGATCGGCCATGCGCAAGTAATGGCCTGTCTGATGAACCAATGGAGCCGGAAACGGTGCATCTGGAATAAACTGGTTTAGAAAAACTTTCCGCCAGGGCCGGGAATATCCGACCCGGCGCGGAATCCCGGCCAACCACACCTCAATGGCCGATCTGATGGAATTGGGAAACAGGATCGCAACCTCGAAACGAGCCCGAATCTTCGAAGCTACTCGAAAAACGGAGTCGCCGGGATCGATCGTAATCAATTCATCCACCTCGGGGACAAGTCGCCAAAAGTCCGCTAGTTTCGACCGCGTCAGCACGGTTAGTCGGACATCCGGTCGTCCTCGCTTCAGCCGGCGGACAGCCGGCGTGCTCATGACTGCGTCACCCAACCAATTGCTCGAGCGGACCAGGATTCGAAACGGCCTCAGGGGACCACTGTCATTCGGCACGTAAACGCCCCGTTTATATTCGCGCAGCAAGAATTTTGGAGATGGAGTTTTCCATCGTTGGTGGACCCAGAACCAATCGCTCGGCTGCCGGATGATGAGCGACTCAAGGGCGCGATTAATCCGGTAAGTTAACTCTTCGATAGAAGCATTTCGCTTAGGTAAGAATTCACCGGCTTCCAGCCGCCAGCGCGCCGGACCAACCGTAAAGATGGCGACCGGGAGAAGTTCGGCACGGGTCTTGGTAGCGAGAATCGCCGGCAGAGAGGTCGTAGAAGCTATCCGATTAAAGAACGGCGTCCAAACGCCTTTATCCCCGGCGTGTTGGTCGACCAGGATTGCCAGCATCCCACCAGCCCTCAATATGTGCGTACTTTGGGATAACCCGTGTTGCCGCTCGATGAGTTGCAGACCCGTACCTTCCCGGGCACGCCGGACATGTGCATCTATGAATCGGTTGGGTAGCGCGCGATAAATGACACCATGCCTGCCCGGACGGACCAGTTTTGCAGAGAAAATGAAAAGCTCCCAGTTCCCAATATGGTTAACGGTCCAGATCACGCTTTCCGCCCCATTAATTCGCTCCTTTGCGCGCTCGAAGCTTGACACATCGATATACTTCCGGACCACTTCCCAAGGCTTATCCAACAGGACAAAGGAACAGAGAAGATTCGCCACGAGATCCTTGAAGTGCCGCTTGGCACAGTGCCGCACTTCTGCGCTGGTCCAGTCGGGAAACGCTATTTGAATGTTCGCCCAGGCCAGACGGCGGTAACGGCCGAGGATGTTGTATCCGAGCCAGCCAACTGCCTGCCCCAAGCGAAACACCCAGACCAAAGGAACACATCCAAGCAGCAACCCGACAATGCGGTAGATGAGATAAATGACGTAGTCGCGGGTTTCAGCGAGCTTCGACCGAAAATTGCTCATTCAAGTAAGGAGCTAACTTCTAGACCCGCAGGAGGTTCAACTCAAGAACGGGGGAAGGGACGGCGTGGCGGCGTCGCGGCGTCGCGGCGTCGCGGCGTATCAG
>JAFAMB010000120.1 GCA_019233825.1 Verrucomicrobiota bacterium
GTTCTCAGGAAATTCCAGCGAGACTCCTAAAGCCCTCGATCAATGACCGACGGGCAAAAACGGCGAGCAAGATTGAAGGAACCGTTGCGATTACCCCTGCAGCGGCCATCGGACCATATTGAACCTCCAGGCCAACGTTACGCGTCCAAATAATTTTGCTGAGGTCAGCCGATTGGGAAGAAAGTTTGCGCAGCCGCCTGTGCTGTTTAAGTTCATCAAGCTGCCACTGCGGAAGATGTGGGGATTCTTTACCAAACGGGTAGTCCTTCGCTTTCTCCCGCTCCCTTTGAAGCACTTCATCCGGTGACGGAGGGGGCTGGGTTCGATGTTCTTTTGGGCGAAAACCGAAGCCGGAAACATGAAGAGGGCCGCAACACGCGGCCTCTTCATTGTCGCTGATGCTGGCCCGGACTTTTGATGACATGAAAAGTTCGCAGCGTCCCGAATCAGCCCCGCGCCAGTTTGCCCCAAACGATCGAAACGCCGAGCTTTCTTCGCACCAAACTGGTGCGGGCGCTTTCGTTCGCGGACTATTGAAACTCCGGATCCGCCCGGAAGGCAGGACTGTTGATATCGTAATTAAAGGCGTGAGCTTCGCGCTTCTTCATATAGTCGTCGAGGATCCAGGGAATCATCTTGCTCTTGTCGAGCGTGTCTTTCTCAAACGGAATGAATTTTACGAACACCCCCTTTTTGTAGGGCTTTTTGTCGAAATAGGCACTCACCTCCTGAAAAAGAATGTCAGCTTCGAGGGTAGGGCATTGATTAACGTCCATCGTGGTTTTGCCCTGCGCTACCCAATCCCAGGACTTTTCTTTTCCATTGCTGGCGCCGAGCCAATACTTACTCGAATCCAGTCCTGCTTCTTCCATGGCCTGCAATGCGCCAGTCATCATTTCATCATTCTGAACGTAGGCGCCATCAAACCCATCCGGTCCGAGGCTTGTGATGGCATCCTCCATCACTTTTTTCGCTGGATCCGCAAACCAGTTGCCGGATCCCCAGAAGACAACTTGCAGATCTTTACCACCGGCGCCTTTGACGCCCACGCTATCAAGGAGGTTGCCGATGTCTTTGCCGGCCTTCTTGTACGCCTGCAGAAAACCTTGGGTCTGGCCGGCCGCACTGCCTTGACCGAGTTTGCCTTCAATCATTACCAGTCTTTTAACACCATGCTTTATTGCCGATTGACCCGCGGCTTCGCCGTCGGCAACAAAGTCGAATGTGGTATAGCCGGCAAGACCCGGTTCGATTGGTGGTCGATGGCTAGTGTGAAATTCCGGGATCCCGGCGGCAAGCGCCTTTTTCAGACATTCGGACGTTGTCTCCGGTGAATTCTGAACGACAACGAATGCGTCAACTTTCTGGGTAATGAAGTTTTCAACCGCAGCTATTTGTTCCGGAGCAGTTCCTTGTCCAACGACATCCAGGACCTGCCAACCGGCTTTGTTACCGAGCGTTTTGAATACTTGGAATGCTGCTTTGTAATAGTCATCTGCGGCATCCATATAATAACCGACGACTTTGCCTTTGCCGGCATCTGCGGCGTTCGCGGAAGTGCCCGCGAAATTTATGGCTCCCAGAACAGCGAAGCCAGCTGTCAACGTTAGGCGCGCACGTTTCATTAGGCCGCACCAACTCTGATCGTCTTTGTGCATCTCTCGTAGTTTTTGTTTATAGTGACTGATTTTGTTATTTGGTTGATTCCATCCTTGTCCCCTTTTCCCCAGCTTTGTCCGCGCTGCGCACGATCCAAGCTCTCTTCTATTCGAAAAAACCCGGAAATTCTGACTGAACCGGCGCCACGCCACCAAACTCCATTGGCTAAGGTGAGCTGACTAACAGGGGAAAGATGAATACCATAATGCAGGGGGACGCTGAAGTTGCAGCGATGTTTTTTAACAAATATGCGTGCGGCAAACGTATACGCTTGCTCGCGCAACTCGTCAAACTTTCGCGGCGTTTCGCAAAAAGGACAAAAGAGGGATCGGCACAAAGACCAGCCCAAACCGGGTTGAGTTCGATAGAAGCCCTGGGCTGCCGCATCCTTTATCGTCGGGCGGCCGGGTGAAGAAATCTTGCCACCCTGCACAAATGCCTGCTTGTGAGCAGCGCGTCCTGTCCGGTGGGTTCTCCACGTGGCGGTTGGCACGCATCGTGCCTCACCTCCACATAAGGAAGGCCTTTATGGAATTACTGGAAGTTTATCACGAAGCGATGGCGACGTGGATAGTCGCTCGAGTGACTAGCGGAAAGTGCGAAGGGGCCAAGTTTGTCTTCGGCTTGATCGAATCCGCCATCCGAAAAGGAGCGACAGAAATTCTTCTCACACCAGTTCAAGAATTAGACATGGTGCGCGTGGATTTCGGTCGACTGCATTGCTATTATCGGCAGCCCGACATTACCCGGGCGCAGTTTGCGTACTTGGCAATCTATCTTGTCCTCATTGGTAATGTCGCCGCGGAAGAAGCAAGCGCCGAAAGACTATTCCGCGGAACAGACGGAATGCTGTATAACCTGCAATTTGGAAAAATGCGCTTACCTGACAACGAGCCGGCTCTCGTCGTCTACATCGAACCAGAGTGACCCGGGTCTCCGCCCGATCGGTGTTAACCACTAAGCTCAACGCCACATTTCGCGCATTCGGGCAGCAACATCCGCACGCACAGAGGATCCGACCGCTTTCACATTGTTTACGGTAGGTCGGGGCCAGGGCCCGGCATTCGAAAAGATCGAGAATCGCGTCCGGGATGAATCGGCTGCGCGGCGCGAGGACGTGAGAATCGCCGTAGCGATGCTGTCGGCTTAACGCTTTTTCCGGCGTGAGCGAAGCGGCCACGGTCGGTTCCTGGCGCAAGAGCGCGGAAACGCGGTCGAGGATTTAAATGGAGGGGACCGTGCGCCGTGAAAAGGGCACCTGATGGTATTTGCCCGCCTAACTGCTGTTGCCATTTCGCCCCGGCAGGCTCAGGCAGAGCTGCTGTATCGCTGGTCAGACGCATACGAAAAGGATTCATTTAATGTTGCTCTGGCAAGCAGCGCGGTTATTCTTGCTGGACGGCATCGGTTTAATGAACGCGACTGTAGTCAGGCTTTGCCTAAGGCAAAAACCTGGAAAAAGGCGAAAGCGTTTGCTCCTCCTGGCCGCTATCTACATCACCATAGCTGCTGCGATACACCAGCTGAATCCTCTCCACCCGAAAAATGCCCTGGCTGCCGAGCAGATCCTGGCGGAGATGACCGTCAGCGTTGTTCATCCGGAGAGAGTCAGAGCGGTTACTCTCGAAAGGCCGGGGTACACAACCGCTTATACGGAGGCGCCCATCTACGCCCAAACCAGCGGCTATCTGAAAAAGTGGTACTTCGATATTGGAGGCAAGGTGAAGGCTAATGATATTCTCGGCGAGATCGACACTCCGGAGGTCGACCAGGAGTTGGCGCAAGCTAAAGCGCAACTGCAGGTGGCCCAGTCAGCCGCGCAACTCGCTTTGGTGACTTATCAACGTGACCAGACTCTATTTGAGCAGAAGGTTCTTGACGCGCAGACCCGTGATACAGCGGCTGACACCTATCACGAGGACCAGGCGACCGTAGCCGCAGACCAGGCAAATATCGACCGACTGAACGCCCTCGAAGCCTTTAAGCTCCTGCGGGCGCCATTCGACGGCATTGTGACGGCGAGAAATGTCGACGTTGGAGCGTATGTTGCTAACGGCTCAGGTAATCAACTCTTCGCGGTGGCGCGGATCTCGCCGCTCCGCATTTATGTTCAGGTGCCCCAGACGTACCTGCCGCTTATAAAGACCGGCATGGAGGCAGACTTTACCCAGCCTGAATTTCCCGGCCGGACATTTCCAGCACACGTTACCAATACGGCCGGCATGGTCGATCCAACGTCCCGATCGCTCCTGACGGAACTTCAAATTCCAAATGAATCGGGCGAATTGCTTCCCGGGGCCTACGTTCAAGTGACGTTCAAGTTCGTGGGTGACGCCCCCTTCCTCGCCATCCCGGAAAACGCGTTGATTTTCCAGCGCGAAGGAGCGGCCGTCGGCGTAGTCAATGCGCAGGGAAGAGTGGAGATCCGGAAGATCACTATCCATAAGGATTTTGGAGACAAGCTGGAAATTTCGCAGGGACTGTCCCCTTCGGATCAGGTAATCGTCAATCCTTCTGACAGTTTATCAGACGGCATGAGGGTTAAGGTCGTGGAACCAGGCTCGGCCCAGCGCACAGATCTTAGCAGCTCGCAATGAGTCCTTAACGAACGGGGTAGCCAATGACGCCCGACTATTCCAATATTCCATCACTCGATCACTCCGGGCAGGACAAGCACAAGGATGAAGTTCCTCGGGGGGGAGAACCGACGAATGAGCCAACGGCGAAAACCGTTACGCCGAGCTCGCCCCCCGGTCCAAAAAAGAAAACCACCCGAGTAATTATCTTCTGCCTGGCGGTTGCGGGGATGCTCTTTCTTGGTGTCGGCGCCCTTGGCATTTATCAGCGCAATCAATGGACTGCCAAGGTTCAACAGCGCACCAACGAGGCAGCACGGATGCTTGTGGACGTGGTGCATCCGGAAAAATCGACTGGAATAAGAAAACTCCAGCTACCAGGTCAGACGATGCCGTACACGTATTCGCCAATTCTTGCTCAGACCAGCGGTTATCTGAAGAAATGGTATTTTGATATCGGAGCTAGAGTGAAGGCGGGCGACGTGCTCGCCGAGATCGACACTCCCCAGGTTGATTACCAACTTGAGCAAGCGCGGGCTCAACTTAAAGTGGCACAGGCCGCAAGTGATCTCGCAGAAATAACCTATAAGCGGTACCAGGACCTGTTTAAGACCAATGTTATTTCCGCACAGGATTTCGATACTGCTTCCGAGAACTATGCGGGTGAGCAGTCCACAGTGGTTGCTGATCAGGCCGCACTAGGGCGGCTGGAAGCGCTGGAAGCATTTAAAATACTTCGCGCTCCCTTCGATGGTATTGTCACTGCGCGAAACACCGATATAGGAGATTATATTCCCGCCGGCTCAGGAACGGAACTTTTCCGGATGGCAGCGAATTCACCTCTCCGCGTGTATGTCACCGTCCCGCAATCCTGTTCATCTCTGGTGAAAGCAGGCGACCAGGCTGAGTTGACGGTAAGCGAGTTCCCTGGCCGGACGTTTCCGGTCAAGGTGGTGACCACGGCCAGCGCAATCAACCCGGCCTCCAAAAAGCTGTTAACGGAGCTGGAGGCGCCGAATCCGACGGGCGAGCTTTCGGCCGGGGCCTATGTTCAGGTGGCTATCAATATTCCTGTCGGTGGACATGGCTTGATGATTCAGGCAAGGACGTTGCTTTTCGAATCTGGGCAACCGGCGGTCGGGGTGGTGCATCCGGATGGCAAGGTTGAAATTCGCAAAATTACCATAGCTCAAGATTTTGGAACGAGACTGCTGATCGCTAACGGTCTTTCCGAGTCAGATCAGCTTATTATTAACCCTTCGCCCGGCCTGGTCTCTGGAACTGCAGTAACCATTGTGAACCCGGCCACTACAACATCTATTCCCATGGAGTAACCGATGTGGATTGTTAACTTAGCGCTTAGACGGCCTTACACGTTTATTGTTCTGGCGATCTTTATTTTAATTGCGGGGGTGCTTTCGATCTTAAGGAATCCGAAAGATATCTTTCCGCCAATTAACATCCCGGTCATCTCGGTAATCTGGACGTACACCGGGATGGCTCCCAGAGATGTTGCTGATCATCTCACGACACCCTACGAGCGAGCTTTAACCACGACCGTCGACAACATCGAACATATCGAATCGCAATCGCTCTATGGTTTGGCCGTGGTAAAAATCTTTCTGCACCTGGGCGCTAACGTACCACAGGGAATCGCGCAGGTGACATCGATTTCACAAGCTATCCTGAAGCAACTCCCAACCGCAGAAACACCGCCCTTGGTCCTCAGTTACAGCGCAACAAACGTACCGGTTCTCATGGTAGGGTTGAGCGGATTATCGGAACAGGAACTGAACGATTACGCAATGAATTTTGTGCGACCCCAACTCATCACGGTTCCGGGTGTGGGCATACCGTGGCCCTATGGGGGTAAGGTCAGAACACTGCAAGTCGATGTTAATTATAGGGAATTACAGGGTTACGGCTTGACCCCGTACGACATCGTCAACGCGATCAACGCTCAGAACCTTATCCTGCCGTCGGGCACCGAAAAAATCGGGCGGTTCGAATACCAGGTCGGCATAAACGCCAGTCCTCCTACACTTGAGCAGTTGAACGCGATTCCGATCAAAACGCTCTCAAACGGTACCACCATTTATATTGGGGATGTGGCGCATGTTTATAACGGTAGTCTGCCCCAGACTAACATCGTCCGTATGAACGGGAAGCGAGCCACGATGCTCGCAATTGAAAAGACGGGCAATGCGTCAACGCTGGATATCGTACAGGGCATCAAGGATAAGATCCCGGACTTGAAGCAGACAGTCCCGCAGGCGTTGAATTTTTCCATGCTGTTTGATCAATCGATATTCGTTACTGCCGCGATTGAGGGCGTGGTACGCGAAACGGTGATCGCAGCATGTCTTACCGCCATCATGATCCTGGTTTTTCTGGGAGACTGGAAGAGCACGCTGATCATCGCTGTCTCGATTCCTCTTGCCATACTCTCCTCGATTGCCGTCCTGACCGCACTCGGAGAAACGATTAATATCATGACTTTAGGGGGCCTCGCGCTCGCCGTCGGTATTCTGGTGGATGATGCGACGGTGACGATCGAAAACATCGACCGGCATCTGGCCGAAGGTCAGCCGACCTTGGAAGCGATCCGTAACGGCGCAGCCCAGATTGCTGTGCCGGCGTTCGTCTCCACGATGTGTATCTGTATCGTTTTCGTTCCTATTTTTTTCCTTTCGGGAGTGGCCAGGTACCTTTTTGCGCCCCTGGCAGAGGCAGTCATCTTTGCGATGATCGCATCCTACATCCTGTCGCGAACGCTGGTCCCCACGCTGGCGATGTACTGGATGAAAACGCACGATGCAGCGTCAGATCATGGCACAGGGAAGAAGAGACTCGCCCTCTTCGATTGGTTCTCCCGTTTTCACCAGTGGTTCGAAGATCGATTTGAACGGTTCAGGGAGGCCTATCGGGATCTGTTGAGTCTTGGCCTGCGAAACGCCGGCAAACTGGTCGCGCTGGTGCTCGGCTTCGCGGCGCTCTCCACGGCCCTGTTTCCGTTTCTCGGTCGAAATTTCTTTCCTTCGGTCGATACCGGGCAATTCGATATGCACATTCGCACAAGGTCCGGCACCCGGATCGAAGAAACTGCTCGGGCGGTGGATCAGATCGAACAGATGATCCGGCAGATCATCCCGGCTAACCAACTGCAGCAGATCATCGATAATCTGGGCATCCCCAACAGCGGTATTAACATGTCCTATAATAACACGGGTACAATGAGTTCGGCGGATGGCGATATCCTGGTTTCGCTCAAGAAAAACCATGAACCGACCGACACATTCGTTGAAGCTATCCGCGCTCGTATGCCGCACGATTTTCCCGATGTCGGGTTCTGGTTCCCTCCGGCCGATATCGTCTCTCAAACCCTTAATTTCGGGCTACCGGCCCCGATAAATATTCAGATAACCGGGGAAAATCTGTCGGAGAATTTCAAGTTTGCGAGCAGGCTTATGGAAAAGATCCGTCATGTTGCGGGCGCCGTGGATTTCCGGATTCAGGAGCCGAACGATGAGCTTCAATTGAACATCAATATCGATCGTAGCATGGCGTCGATCCTCGGCATTACCGCGCAAAATGTAACACAGAGCGTGCTGGGGGCCTTGTCCGGATCTGAACAAACCGCTCCGAACTTCTGGGTCGACCCCCGCAATAGAGTCAGTTATCAGGTCAACGCGCAAGTGCCCCAATATGATCTGCATTCTCTGGACGACCTGCAAAACCTTCCAATTCTTGGAGGGGGCAATACCGGCCAAGGTCAGATTCTCGCCAATGTCGCATCGGTTTCGCGGGGTACTACATACCCGGTTGAGGATCACTATAATATCCGGCCGGTAATCAACATCTACGGTGGCGCCGGTGGTAAAGACCTGGGATATGTAGGGGATCAGATCCAGAAACTGGTGGATGCCTCGAGGAAGGATCTGCCTAGAGGCAGCTTTATCACCGTTCGCGGGCAGGTAACCACCATGCACGCTTCTTATGTCGGGTTGTATGTCGGGCTGGCCTTCTCGATGCTCCTTGTTTACCTGTTGATGGTGGTCAATTTCCAATCCTGGACGCAGCCATTCATCATCATCACGGCGCTGCCCTTTGCTCTCACTGGAATCATGTGGATGCTTTTTGTGACGAACACCACCTTGAGTGTGCCGGCCCTGATGGGAGCAATCATGTGTATGGGAGTGGCTACGGCCAACAGCGTTCTAGTCGTCACTTTCGCCAATGAACTGCTCGAACGCTACAGAGATCCCTATCGGGCGGCGCTCGAGGCTGGTTACGTCCGGATTCGACCGGTGCTCATGACGGCGCTGGCCATGATCATTGGAATGGTTCCAATGGCTCTGAGTCTTGGGGAAGGCGGCGAACAAAACGCTCCCCTGGGCCGGGCCGTGATCGGCGGACTAATCTTTGCTACGGTAGCTACATTGTTCTTTGTTCCTGCGGTCTTTATGCTCGTGAGCAGAAGGAGGCGTTTTGGAACGGAAGAGCTTTCTCCCGCGTCAGCAGTGGGCTAGTCTGAACACCTCACAAGTTTTTCGTACGTGTTTAGCACAGAGGATCCAGTAGTCGAAGCCGCATACGAGCGGGGCTGACTCCTTACGGTTGCTCTAACATGGCTTTCTTCACCTCCTTGTCGTCGCGCGAGCCGAGGAACACGGTTTAATCGTCGAACAGCACCGGAATCCCTCCTGGTTCGGCGTTTACGGCAGCCCACAACCGGCATCAATGCCGGAATTACTGGAAGGAACAGGGCAAGCCACGCCACGGTTGACATCAGCGATCATCATCCAGGTCGCCGCCCTGTCGTGAGCGGCCACACAGGTTCCGGAGATCACGGTCGCGATCCACAGCTTTCTAAAAGCCGGGTTCCTCAGTGCCGTCCAATTGGAGCTTTTGTTCATGGTCGGGGGTCTTCAACCCGTTACAAAGGGGTATGCGCCACCGCGTCGGTCCCTTCGACCGGCTTGATACCGAGAGCAGGCTCTGCCTTCAGCTCCGCGAGCGCTCTCCACAGAGCGAAGTACTTTGCTGTGGTGACAAGTCCCTGTCCACTGAGGTGAAGGGGCCCGGGAGGCGAGCTTGCCGCAACACCGCAGCTGGCGGCAGCCCGGCTCCCGAGTTGTCCTGCCCGTGAGGCCGAAGTACCAGAGGTGCATCGGTCCATTGAACCGGAAAAGCGACGGAAAGCAAAATCCATCGTGTCCCGACAAATGCTCATCAGTTCCGGGGGGCGATTTCGTCGGTGAAATACGAAGAGGACCTCAAGTTTTCTGAATAAGCACCGATCAAGGAGAAAAAGAAAGACAACAAACCAAAACTCTAACGATACTTTTCGTCTTCGTCTTTACAGCCACAAACCCCTGTTTTGCGGAGAGCTGCGAAAACCACAAGCCCTTTACGCACAGACAAACCGCCCAAGTAGCAGCGGGCGCGACAGATCTCCAAAAAACGGTTTCTCGGCCCACTTGGGCTGTCCACGCAGGGATTCCAAGATCACTTTATTTCCACAGCTCTCTAGCTCTTGCCTCTCCAGGTCCTGCACTTAGCGGCCTCTG
>JAFAMB010000100.1 GCA_019233825.1 Verrucomicrobiota bacterium
AGCAATTTGTCCTTACTGACGCTGAATTTCATGGTGTGGGAATATCAAATCATGCGCCGCAAATCTCCGCAAGTCGCTGGAAGTGAGGCGACCAGGGAATTTCCACTTTCAGGCTAACGAACGAATCGGTAGGGACATGCTCCAGGACATGCTCCCGCGCCCCCGGGAAAGCACGTCCAGAGCGCTAGGAACATGCACGCCCGGACGCGTGAGCGCGTCCCTACCGCTCCAGTTGTGTGTCGAGCAATAGAATTAATTGACGGACCTGATCTTCCTTCTGCATTCGCCCGCAAACGGTCTTGCAGGCGTGCAACACCGTCCCGTGGTCTCGACCGCCAAAAGCGTCTCCGATTTCATTCAGAGAAGCTTTCGTATGACGGCGAGCGAGGTACATTGCGACCTGGCGCGGGAAAGCGATATTCGCCGGTCGCCGCTTGCTTGTCATATCTGCCAACCGGACATCGAAATGCTCGGCAACTTTTTTCTGAATCTGATCGATTGTGACTGTCTTCTTCGCTTCTTCCTGCAAGATATCTCTCAGCAGTTGCTCGACAGTGTCGCGCGAGATCTCCCGACCGCTCAAGGAAACAAAAGAAGCGACCCGCATGAGCGCCCCCTCCAGACGCCGAACATTTGAACGGACACGCTGGGCCAGAAATTCAAGAACCTCCTGCGCGAGTTGGACGTGCAGAGCCTGAGCCTTTTTTCGCAGGATGGCCATCCGCGTCTCGATATCCGGGGGCTGAAGTTCGGCCGTGAGACCCCATTCGAAACGGGAGACTAGCCG
Organism: Verrucomicrobiota bacterium; assembly: GCA_019233825.1. Classification (GTDB taxonomy): domain Bacteria; phylum Verrucomicrobiota; class Verrucomicrobiia; order Chthoniobacterales; family JAFAMB01; genus JAFAMB01. The sequence continues at coordinate 788 of JAFAMB010000100.1, forward strand.
CTGCTCCAGATTTGTTATTTCGCTGGCAGGGCGATCGCTGGAAAGAACGATCTGCTTGCGGCCGTCGAACAAAGTATTAAAAGTATGGAAAAATTCCTCTTGTGAACGTTCCTTGCCTGCAAGGAAATGGATATCGTCGATTAGCAATACGTCGGACTGCCTATAACGCTTGCGGAATTTGACCAGTGTATTGTGTTGGATTGCGTCGATGAACTCGTTAGTAAACTTCTCACTTGAAAGATACATCACTCTGAAATTCTTTTTCCGTTCCACGACCTGTTGGCCGATCGCCTGCATCAAGTGCGTCTTTCCCAAGCCTACTCCGCCATATATAAACAGCGGATTATAAGTTTTCGCCGGCGACTGCGCGACGGCCAGCGCCGCGGCATGAGCAAACTGGTTGTTCGAGCCGACAACAAATGTCTCGAAGCTGTTCCGCGGATTCATTCCATGGTTACTCGCCGCCTCAGACTCCTGCTCCTGAATTCTGGCCTGAGGCGGTTCACTGGACGGCTCGACCCGAGGTTGAGCCGCGGCGTTTGTTTTTCCATCGTCCGCTACTCGAAATTTGATACTACGCGGGCTACCAAGGACCGATAGCGTAGCCGATTGCACCAGATTCAAGTAATTACTCTCGATCCAGAGTTGGTAGATCGTATTCGGGACTTGGAAAGTAAGAGCCAATTCGTCCGCCTGTACTAGTTCGATCGCCGCGAACCACCTTTGAAAAGCATCAAAGCTGACATGTGGCTGAATGTTAGAAGCTATCTCATCCCAGATTCTGCGGTAGCTCTCTTCCATAAGTGATTTATCCACACGCCCTTATTGCACTTCGATTCCGATATCTGCGTGCTTCCAGAGCGCAACGCAGCGGCGAACGACAAATCAGGTGTTGTAGGATTCCGGGGGTCACTTGCAATAGGAACGATTTAAGCCGTTATTATTCAGATACTTATGCCGTCGGCGCGCTGCTCGAGTACCCTGCATCGATCACCCCATAATGTCACCATCCGCTACAGCTTCCTTTGACCCTGAAATCGACGCGCTCGCTCAACATGGTTTATCCACAAGTTATTCACATGTACCCGCACTCGCCCCCGTCAAGCGGATGTCAGTCTAGAATCAGGTACTGGCGTCAGCAAGCAAAAAGTCCCGGAAATCGGCCAAATAAATTTGCTATTAATTTCATCTTATGCTTGACGTCGCGACCACTACCTGCTCACCGGCGATTTTACTTGATCGTCGCGCCCTGCCACGTGTCTTGCGGCCATCTTCACCCGATCGCTCGGCGTCGCAAAAACCAAACTAACCACGAAGCAGACCAAGCATCCGACCAGGACCCACCACGGAAATGAAATCACCGGCCACCAATCCGGCAACCAGCCCCCGAACGCCCAATCCTCCGGCTGTAATCGCCCCGCGAAAGCTAACTCTCGTAGATTGAGCGCCGGCAATCTAACCTTGCAAAACGCTAACACCGAGGCCACTCCTAACATCATGGCCAACACGTTGGTTTCATCGCGTCCGCGCCGCCTCGTCAACATGCCCAGCAAGAAAACCGCCAGTAACGACCCGTAAGCATACCCAAAACTCTGCAGCGCCAGCGGTATGATGGTGAGCCTTGAATCCCGCAAGACCGCGTAAGCCGCCAGTGTCGCCACTGCCACCATGAGGGCCCCAAACACTACTGTAGCCACTCGAGCCGCATAAATAGAGGATCTCTCGGATCCAGCGCGCTTGAAATAGGGCAGATAAAAGTCCTTCGTAAAGCTGGTGGCCAAGGCATTCAGCGCCGCTGACGTTGAGCCCATCATCGTGGCGAATACGCCGGCAATGATCAGTCCGCGGATCCCGACCGGCATCTGGGTAACGATATAGTAAGCGAATATTTCATTGTCCGCCGCCGGCAAGTGGAGATCCGGCGTAACCTCGTAGTAAACCGATAGTAAAATACCGACTAACAAAAATCCGAATGCTACCGGCAGATCCGCCAGTCCACTCAAGATCAGAGAAAGCCTCGATCTTTGAAAATCCTTCGCGGTTAGCATCCGCTGAACATTGTCTTGATCTGTGCCATGAGTGGCCATCGTAAGAAAGGTTGAAGCGATGAAAGCTGAAAAAAGTGTGTACGGTTCCTCCAACAGCTTTTTGAAGCCAACTCCAAATCCCTGGCTAAAATCGAGACCTGTCTGGAAGAATGTGGGAAATCCAGCTAACCTCTCTTTTACGGTAGTTAGACCTCCAGGGATATGATGAACTAACAACCACGTAGCAAAGATCATTGAGCCTATCATCAGGCTTGCTTGAATGAAATCAGTCCAGACGACAGCTTTTATCCCGCCAACCGCTGTGTAGATCGTGGTCAGGAACGTGACGAACAATATTCCCCAGAAGTAGATCCAGACATTGACCGTAAGGCTCGGGAAAAGGTATTGCCAGATAACCTTGATAATCACCCCCCCGAGATACAAGCGAACGCCGATGCCAAGCACCCGGGTGAAAAGAAAAATGCCGCTGGCGAGGTTTTTTGTCCAAGGGCCAAACCGGATTTCCAGGAACTCGTAAATGCTCTGGACGCCATAGCGATAGTAGGGACGAATAAACGTGAAGGCTATCAGGATTCTAGCCAGGATGGTCCCGATAGTTAACTGGGCATAGATGAAACTCCGCGTCTTAAACCCCTCCGCCGGCGCTCCAAGAAAGGTGGCCGCACTGGTTTCAGCTGCGATAATAGAGGCCAGCACCGCCCACCAGGGGATAGATCGTCCGCCCAGCGCGAAATCTGTCAGGCTTCTATTTTTTCTGCCGGCCCAAAGACCAATCGCGACGATTCCGAGAAAATAGAGGAGCAGCACGATCCCATCGAGCCAGAGGCGCGCCGGGTGAATGGCTGAATTAGGCATCGCGACCGGTGCTTAATGAGTCAACGCCGTAACCGGCACTGGCACTGGCACCAGATTCTTGACGAGAATCCGAGAGTTCCGACCGCTAGCCTCGTATTTCGCGCGCCGGGCGGACGGCAAAATCTCGGGTCCGGCTTCAACGAAACCGCCCTTCTGCTGGAGATACACAAAAGCTTGGGTCGAGAGGGCGATCAGCTGCGAAAACCCGCGGTGGCGAGCGAGGTTCTCCACAAAAGACATTAACTTACGCCCCAGTCCCTGATTCTCGTTGGATCGACTGACGTAGAGGCACGCCAGCTCTGCCATCTTTTGCTCCGGGTATGGATACATCGCGACGCATCCAACAATGTGACGATCGATTTCTAGAATCCAATAGTCGTCAATACCAGCTAAGATCTCGGCGCGCGTCCGCCGAACAAGTTCCTCGCTGCGGATGGATTGCTGGATAAGCGACATGACAGCCCGAATATCCTTTTTATAGAGCCGTCGGATTTGCTCGTACTCGTTCGAGTAAACCATCGTTCCGACGCCGCCGTTGCTGAAAATTTCAGCCAGCAGCGCTTCGTTGACATTTCCATTTAAGAGGTGTACACGCGGCACCCCGTATCGGCATGCCTGTGCTGCATGCTCCAGCTTTGAGAGAAGTCCTTTCGGAAGATTTGCCTTGGTTTTTTTCAAAACTTCTTCCAACTCGGGAGCGACGAGATGGCCGATCCGTTGCCCCTCCAGGATAAGGCCATCGTATGGTGAGAGAAAGATCAACTTAGCAGCGTGCAACGCCTCGGCCACCTCCAAGGCCACCAAATCCGAGTTGACCCGAAACGTCCGGCCTTCTCCGTCGAATCCGATTGGAGGTATCACCGGCACAATTTCCTGATTCAGAAAAAGCTCCAGGATTGGCACGTCAACACGCTCGACTTTACCGGAAAATTGGAAATCGACGCCGTGAACAATTCCGAGCGGGTGCGCAATGATGCAGTTTGCATAAGCTGCGCGGAGATCAACCTGTGTCAGGCTTCCCATGATCTGGTTAGTCAGCCGGCTGACGACATTGATTGAAAGCTGCAGAGTTCCTTCGTCAACCACTCCGGTACCGTCTGAGTTTGAGATACTAATCCCTTGCTCCTGGGCAGCTTGCTCAATTTGCAGACCTGCACCATGAACCAAAACAACTTTTATGTTGAGGGACCGGAGGACAGCGAGGTCGAGGAGAATATTCGGAAAGTTCTCCGAGCCAATAATCTTGCCGTCGATTGCGATGACGAAGATTTTGTCCCTGAAGCGCGTAACATACTGCAGAATTCCGCGGAGTTCGGGTAATTTCATGAAGGCCAGTGTGAGTTCCCTGCCGGCGGTCGTACGGCGTCAGCTTATATACATCTAACTTGGGAAAAGTGGATAATTTTTCCGGCGTCGCCCGCGTAACACCCTCGGATCCCTTCAACGCCGGTCGCGCGGAAGTGCGACCCTACCGGCTGCCAATGCGGCCAAACGATCCAAATCCAATTCCTCGGCACTGGTCACCACGAGGTCGGCGATCGTGAGGTCCTGGCGCTCACTGAACCGGTTCGGAATGGCCACAGCTTTCAGGCCCGCCTGTTTTGCGGCTCGGCACCCCGGTTCGGAGTCCTCCAGCGCCACCGCGAGGTGCGGTTCGACGCACAAGGTTTGTACCGTCTTCAGATAGATATCGGGCGCAGGTTTGGGATTGATCACCATGTCACGCGTCACCACCGCGTCAACATACCCGCGAAGACCGAGGCGTTGTAATCCGCCTTCGACCCAGCCATGGCCGGAGTTGCTCGCAACGCCAATTCGTAGTTGGCGTTCCCGGGCGCTGCGGAAAAGTGTTTCGATCCCAGGCAGCGTACCCGCCTGAACAGTTAATTCCCAGTTTCGGGCTTCTCGCATCGGTATGATCTGCGACCAATCAAGCCGGCGACCGAGTAAGCGTTCAAGGTGAACCGCGGGATCGAATCCGCCGATGTATCCAGTCGCATGCCTCCAGTCATCGATGCTTAGGGTCGCCCCAAACTCCTCGTATACCTCCTGCCAACTGATGAAGCCGGAGGTCTCGGTATCGACGATCAATCCATCGAAATCAAAAACAATCGCAGCGAGTGCCATCCTGGTTGTCGTATCGGTTGCGCGAGGGAAATGGCGGCTGGAGGTCTTTGAAACGCTACTCTACGGTAATCCTCCGCAAGCCGGCTGCGGCTCCGAATCATCAAGCCGCTCGATTTAGCGCTTAAGGCTGACTTCGAAAAGCTCGCTCTCGACAAAGAAGCGCTTCAACTCCACGATGGCGTTCTCCGGGCTATCGGACCCATGCACCACGTTGAACATAACGTCCATGCCAAAGTCGCCTCGGATCGTTCCTTTTGCAGCCTTCCGGGAATCAGTAGGACCCATGAGTTCGCGCACCAGAGCGACAGCATTTGGCCCGGACAACGCCAAAGCTATCACCGGGCTGGATTGCATGAACGATTTCAGGTCTGGATAAAAGGGCCTATCCAGGACATGGGCATAGTGTTCGGCGAGCTCATCATCCGCAAGCAGCATCATCTTGCAGCCGACAATCTCCAAGCCGGCTGCCTCAAATCGATTAATCACATTGCCGCAATGGCGATCCGCAAGGCAATCCGGCTTAAGCAGTACAAGAGTCGTTTCCATCATCATTGACCCTTCCGTTTCGCACGAAGCTGGATTTTTTCAAGGACCATCCGCTAGCCTGCATCGCTCACAAATCTTCAGAGATTCGTGAGCGATGCAGGCTCAGCGCGTGATTTCGGCGGCCTAATTTCGGCGGCCTAAAGCCGCGAGATCAGCAGTTCGCGCTGGAAATGCAGTTCGACCGGCAAATCATTATGCAACTTGATGAAAAGCTCATCCTGCGACATGACCTCTTTTTTCCAGTCTTCGATATCGATTCGAAGCGCCTCCTCCAGCTTTGACCGATCATAGTTCATTCCTTCCAGATCGATATCGGACGGATCCGGCATCCAACCAAGGGGAGTTTCGTCTGCGCCGACCCGGCCTCGGCACCGATCGACCATCCACTTCAGTACCCGCATGTTTTCGCCGAACCCAGGCCACAAGTACTCGCCCTCAGCAGTTTTCCGAAACCAGTTTACATGAAATATCTTTGGCGGCCTTTGCAGATTCTTTCGCATCTTGAGCCAGTGGCTAAAATAGCTTCCCATGTTATAACCACAGAAGGGGAGCATCGCCATCGGATCCCGTCGAACCTGGCCAACTGTCCCAAACGCTGCTGCGGTCATTTCCGACCCCATCATCGCCCCGACATAAACGCCGTGGATCCAATTAAATGCCTGGAAGACAAGGGGCATCGTCGTGGCGCGACGGCCTCCGAAAATTATCGCGCTGATCGGCACACCGAGTGGTTCATCCACTGCGGGATCGAGCGCCGGATTATTGATCATGGGCGCACAGAATCGGCTATTCGGGTGCGCTGCCTTTTCCCCTTTTACCCACGGCCGGCCCTGCCAGTCGATCAAGCCTGGAGGTGGTTCCTCATCTTTCCCTTCCCACCAGATATCACCCTCGGCCGTTATCGCTACGTTTGTGAAAAACGTGTTCCTCTGCATCGAACGCATGGCGTTCGGATTGGATTTGAAGTTTGTCCCAGGAACGACGCCAAAGTAGCCGGTCTCGGGATTTATCGCGTAGAGTCTTCCGTTCGGCCCTGGCTTCATCCAGGCGATATCGTCGCCAACTGTCCATACTTTCCAGTCCCGAAAGCGTTCCGGAGGAATCATCATGGCAAAATTGGTTTTGCCGCAGGCGCTCGGAAAGGCCGCAGCAACATAGGTCTTTTCACCCTTCGGATCTTCTACCCCCAGGATCAGCATATGCTCGGCCATCCAGGCTTCTCGGTGTCCCAGGTAAGAGCCGATCCTGAGGGCCAGGCATTTCTTTCCAAGGAGCACGTTTCCACCGTAGTTCGAGCCGACCGAAATTATGGTATTGTCCTGAGGAAAATGAGCGATGAAGCGGCGCTCTGGATTGACGTCGAGCATGCAATGGAGACCTCGATTAAAATCATCGCTCTCGCCCAGTTGCTCGTAGGCGAGGACCCCCGTGCGAGCCATCACACCCATGCTTAAAACGACATATACCGAGTCGGTCAGCTCAACGCCGACTTTGCTGAGCTCGGATCCGGGTGGTCCCATGAGATAAGGCACGACGTACATCGTCCTCCCTCTCATGGCACTGTCGGCCAAACAGTACAGCCTATCGTACATCTGAGCTGGAGGCGCCCAATTATTCGTTGGACCTGCTTCTTCCTTCAACGGCGTGCAGATGAAGGTGAATTGCTCGACTCGAGCAACGTCATTCGGACTTGAACGGTGGTAGTAACAGCCGGGCCACTTTTTCTGGTCCAGCGGTCTTAACGTTCCCTGATGTACCGCCAAATCGGTAAGAAATTGCTTCTCAGCCTCCGAGCCAGCACACCAAAAGACCCGGTCTGGCTTGCAGAGTTTCGCCATTTTTTCGACCCAGGCAGAGATTGCCGGATGGGCCGTATTTTTTGTCCCCAGCGTGGCCTCACTCATATCGCGCTTGTGATTGAGCTTGTTATGCTAAACTTTTATCTTGGTTCCAGCCAACAACTTTTCGGGGTTCGCTATTTCTGTGAAGCGCTCACGGTCCTTTTCCGCATCACGCCGGATTATTGAACTGGACCTGGATGACGTCGCATTCGGAGGGGCCGGTGTAGGCCGCCTCGAGGGCAAAGTCGTTTTTGTGCCGCTCACCATCGAAGGGGAACGGGTTCAGGCTGAACTGATCGAGCATCGCAGCGGCTTTGATCGCGCCCGACTCAAAAGGATTCTACTTCCCTCAATCCACCGGGTCGGCCCGGTCTGTCCTTATTTCGGCAGGTGCGGGGGGTGCGATTATCAGCATATCGCTTACGATCACCAGCTGGAATTAAAACGCCACCAGGTGATCCAACTCCTGGAAAGAATCGGGCGCATTAGGGAGGTCCAAGTTTCACCTGCCGCGCCTTGTGCCAATCCATACGCATTTCGAAACCGGATTACGGTTCATGCGATGGAAGGCAAGATCGGTTTTTTTGAAAAGCATAGCCGCGACGTGGTCGATGTAGAGCATTGCGCCATCGCCGTTCCGGCCATAAATGAGGAGTTGAAAGAGCTGCGCAAAAGAGGCCTTCGCGACGGGCAACACCGAACGCTACGCGGGTTGGACGTTCCGCCAACCTTTACGCAGACCAATGATTTCATAGCCAGAGCGTTGGTTGACTATGTCGCCAGGCAGGTCACAGGGGATGTTCTGATCGATGCCTACTGCGGTTCCGGTTTTTTTGGGCATGCCTTAGCTCATCGATTCCGGATCGTCGTCGGCCTCGATTGGAACGAACCAGCAATTGCCGCAGCACGGCTCAAGGCGAACCCGAATGAAGAATACATCTGCGGCGATGTTTCCGAAGCGATTGCATCTGTACTCGAGAAATATCAGCCGCAAACACTCATTCTTGATCCCTCTGCCGATGGGGTTACGGGCCGGGTGACGAAAGCTCTGCTGTCGAAGCCTCCGAACCGGCTGATCTATGTTTCATGTAATCCGGCCACGCTCGCCCGCGATCTATCTCGCCTTCTAAATCGATACCGCATCATCGAAATTCAGCCCTTCGACATGTTTCCCCAGTCCGCAGAGATCGAGGCGGCGGCGGTGCTGGAAAGAATGTGATCGATTTTAGCGCGCACTCGTTCGTCCATACGCACCAGCTCCGGCCAGCCCCGGTCATAACCTTCGGACGGTAATTTCCTGGTCGCATCGAATCCCATGTGCGAACCGATATTTGGAATGCTTGGCGCATGATCCAAACTATCGGATGGATTCTTAATAAATGTGGTGTCACGCTGCGGATCGGTATTCGCGCAAAGCCGAAACAAGACTTCACTCGTGTTGTGCACGTCGCAGTCCGCGTCGAGGACTACGATGTACTTGGAAAACATCATCTGTCCCATGCCCCATAGCCCATGCATGATTTTGTAGGCTTGATAGGGATACTGTTTCCGGATACTGACAAAAACCAGATTGTGGAAAACACCCTCAGCCGGCAGCGCCATATCTACGATTTCTGGAAAATTCATCTTGAATACTGGCAGAAAGATCCGGACGCTGGCATCACCCAGGTAAAAGTCTTCCATCGGAGGGACTCCAACGATGGTCGCAGGGTAAATTGCCCCCTTTCGGTGGGTGATCGCGGTTAGATGAAAGACGGGGTACTCGTCAACTGCCGTATAAAAGCCTGTGTGATCACCAAAAGGCCCCTCATCCCGAAACTCACCGGGTTGTACATACCCTTCCAGGACGAAATCGACGTCCGCAGGCACCGCCAAATCCACGGTCTCGCATTTCACAAGCTCAACTGATTTCTTCCGAACGAAACCGGCGAACAGCACCTCGTCCAGTCCATCGGGCAGCGGTGCAGTCGCCGCAAACGTGTACGCCGGGTCACCCCCCAGACAAACAGCTACCGGCATGGGTTCGTTTTTCTCATAATAACGACGTCCGTGCCGAGCGCCTACCTTGTGCACCTGCCAATGCATAGCAGTCGTTCGGCCATCGAAAATCTGCATCCGATACATCCCGACATTTCGTTCGCCCGAGTCAGGATCGGCCGTATAGACCATCGGCAAAGTGATGAATCGGCCACCATCTTTCGGCCAACAGAGTAGAACCGGAAGATCGGATAACGAAAAGTCGTCGCCATTCTCGAAACGATGAATTTCTTCCTTGCAAGGGCCATCGGAAACGTTTTTGGGGCGAGCGTGCAAAAGATCGACGCCTTGCTTTAAAAGCGACCAGCCTTCGCGCAACGACTTGGGCGGTTTGGCTTTCAGGATCAGCTGCATCTGATGCGCCAGCTCATCCACTGATTCCAGCCCGATCGCGAGCGCCATCCGGCGTTTGGATCCCATGGTATTGATAGCCACCGGAAATTGAGAAGGTTTCCCATCGATCGTCGGTTTCTCGAAGAGCAGAGCCTTTCCACCCCCCGGTGCCTTCATCTGGCGATCTGCCATTTCAGTGATTTCCAGCTCGGTCGCAATCGGTTCGCTGATGCGGATCAGTTCGCCGCCCCGATCTAATGCCCCTACGAATTCGCTAAATGTGCGATATGCCATGACAGCTCAAATCTATCGATGAGCGCGAGCGCTTTCTCAATACCGCAGTAGGTAACTAATTCAGTTGCCGAGACCTTACGCGAGCCAACCGCTCTCTTCAATGAGCTTGCGCCTGCCTTATCGCTGGAAGTCGCAGAGAGCTAAGGTCTTGCGCGAACGGCTGTGCTGCGTAGTTTGCCTGACATGGAAGATCGATTCGGCCATCGCATCAATTATCTGAGAGTATCGGTCACCGACAGGTGCAACGAGCGCTGTATCTACTGCATGCCGCAAGAGTTGCAGGAATGGCTACCCCGCTCTGAGGTTCTGAACTACGACGAAATTACTCGTCTCGTCCGAATTGCGTCGGAGCTGGGCGTTGTTAAGATCCGCATCACCGGGGGTGAGCCGCTGACCCGTCGAGACGTCCTGACACTGTTCCGTCAACTCAACGAGTTACCTCGAATCAAGGACGTCGGAGTTTCTACCAACGGCTCGCTTCTGGCAAAACCCCTGGAAAGCGGCGAGACCCTCGCGGAAGCCTTAGCGAGATTCGGCGTGAGAACTGCGAATATTTCACTTGATACGCTGGATCCGGAAAAATATCGCGCGATTACCGGACGCGATTTTCTTCAACAAACCCTGGACGGTATCGCTGCAGCGAAGGCAGCCGGTTTCGAAAAAGTGAAATTGAATGCAGTCTTGATGCGTGGGCGGAACGAAGCGGAGATCGGCGACCTGATTCGATTCGCGCGCCGTGAAGACTTGCTGCTGCGCTTTATTGAGCTGATGCCGGTGAGCACAACTAATGTCTTGAACGAACAGAATTTTTTGTCGGTCGGCGAAGCACAGCGCAGAATTGAGGCAGAATTCGGACCCTTAATGCCGGAGCCGGAATTTCGCACGAACGGTCCGGCATTGTACTACAGGTTTCACGATTCCGGGCAACGGATTGGTTTTATCGGTGCGATGACAAACCTGCACTTTTGTGAAAGCTGCAACAAACTTAGACTTACTTGCGACGGCAAGCTTCGACCGTGTCTGGGGAGCCACCTGGAGTTCGATATCAAGACGCCAATGCGGCAAGGGGCCAGCGACGAACAACTTCGCCAGTTTTTCCTGGAGGTGGTAGACCGGAAACCGCAGCAACACGAATTCCGATACAATTACCAACCGGGCCGCAAGATGGTTGCTATCGGAGGGTGAGGCATGGCGGACAACCTGACCCACATCTCCGAAGACGGCGCCGCTAGAATGGTCGACATATCCGCCAAGCCTGCGTCCAGACGATGGGCGACGGCGGAAGCCACGATCGGACTTCAGCTGGAAACGCTCTCGAAAATTGAATCAAACCAGGTGGCAAAAGGGAGTGTGTTGGCCACCGCTCGCATCGCAGGGATCCAGGCAGTCAAGCGCACCGACGAGTTGATTCCTCTCTGTCATTCCCTCCCTTTGCAGCATGCGCAGATTGACTTCGAGAGCCGGTATGAGGGTATCCGAATCGAATGCCGGGTCACCACCACCGCGCAGACGGGGGTCGAAATGGAGGCTTTAACCGGGGCATGTATTGCTGCGCTAACAATTTACGATATGTGTAAAGCGATTGACAAAACGATGGTCGTCTTCGGTCTTCGCCTCATATCCAAAACGAAGGAAGCTTTATGAACCAAATCACGGTCGGCATAATCACAATATCCGATCGCGCATCCGGAGGCCTGTACGACGACCTGGGCGGACCGGCCGTAAAGAAAGCGGCGATCGCCCATGGCTGGCAAGTTCTGGCCGAAGCGATTGTGCCCGACGATAGCGCCCGGATCCAGCATTCGATCCGATCGCTCTCTGCTCAAGGCTGTGGCCTCATTCTCACGACCGGAGGCACAGGAGCCGCGCCTCGGGACGTGACGCCTGAAGCGATCCGGGCGATTATGCGGGTCGAGTTGCCCGGCTTCGGCGAAGTAATGCGCAGCGAATCGATGAAGTTAACGCCTAACGCCATCCTGTCTCGGTGTTTGGGCGCCATCGTTGACCAGTCTCTGGTAATCGCGCTCCCGGGTAAGCCGCAGGGCGCCGTGGATTGTCTCGGGTTTGTGGCCGGGGCCGTTCCACATTCCGTGCAGATCGCGCAGGGAATACCAACGTCGTGCTGAAGAACTTCGCCGGCATGTTTCTGGGGATCAAGAAGATAGACACAGCCCCTATGTTCCGTCTAAAATGCCAACGCAGGTCGCGGATTCTCACGATTTGCAAATCAGATTGTTTCCTTGACGATCATGGTCCCTGTACCTAGATACAGGCTGGCTGCCGGGAGGTGGGTCGACAAAGAACCTGGGGATTATGACTTCGTACGTGAGGTCACCCGGAAGCCAAGGACTCAAGCAAACCTAAGTAAGACAAAGGCAGATTTGGAATGTTTAACGGCCTCCTTGGATTATTCTCAAACGACATCGGCATTGACCTAGGGACTGCCAACACTCTCGTATATGTTAAAGACCAAGGGATCGTCCTGCGTGAGCCGTCGGTAGTTGCGGTACGTTCCGGTACGAGTCAGGTCCTTGCGGTTGGTGATGAAGCAAAGCGGATGCTAGGGCGGACCCCTGGCAATATCGTAGCAGTCAGACCGCTAAAAGACGGTGTTATTGCCGACTTTGAAATGACCGAGTCGATGCTTCGGCATTTCATTACGAAAGTACACAATCGAAAATGGGTGCGTCCTCGAGTTGTCATCGCAGTGCCGTCCGGAATTACAGAGGTTGAAAAACGTGCCGTTAAAGAATCCGCCGCGCATGCGGGTGCGCGAGAAGTTTATTTAATCGAAGAACCAATGGCGGCCGCAATCGGCGTCGGGTTACCGGTTCAGGACGCAGCCGGGAACATGATTATCGACATCGGTGGCGGCACCACTGAGGTCGCCCTGATTTCACTTTCAGGCATTGTATTCAGTCGAAGTGTGCGGGTCGCCGGCGATGAGCTCGATGAAGCGATTGCTGGCTACATGAAACGGGCTTATAACCTTATGATCGGAGAGCGAACCGCCGAGGAAATCAAAATTAAGATCGGAAGCGCCTACCCTGTTGAAAAGGAAGCGAGTATGGAAGTTAAAGGCCGGGATTTGGTGGCAGGCCTTCCGAAGACATTAACGATCACATCGCAGGAGGTACGAGAAGCTCTTCTGGAGCCGATCTCCACCATCGTGGAATCGGTCCGGGTGACCCTGGAACGGTGTCCTCCGGAGCTCTCCGCGGACTTGGTTGATCGCGGCCTGGTGCTGGCTGGCGGAGGAGCGTTGCTCCGGGGCCTGGACAAACTATTGCAGGAGGAGACCGGCCTGCCGGTTCATGTCGCAGAGGACCCGTTGAGCGCTGTGGCGGAAGGCACCGGCCGGGCCCTCAGTGAACTCAAATTCCTTCGTCAAGTAGCCTCCTCTGACAGACCGGCTCGCTAACGTCTTAGCCTGCATCGCTCGCAAATCTCTAAGGATTTGCGAGCGATGCAGGCTAGCGGCTCTCATGAAGAGCTCTACCATAACGGCCGTTGGAATCTTCGCGATTCTCCTTGTCCTGGTCCTGTTGTTACCAAGAGCAACGAAGCAACGGCTCCAGGGTACCCTGCTTCAATGGATCTCTCCGGTCTTGCGTACGGGCGCGTCCGTCCAGCAGGAGCTCGGGGGCGTCAGAGGGGGTTTGAAGCGCTTGGACGAACTCGAGCGTGAAAACCAGAAATTGAAACTCGAGAACGAACAGCTGCGCGCGACGAACTCGCTCCTCAATAATCTCGAGACGGAGGTGAACCGGTTGAATCGCGCACTCGGTTTTCGTGAGCAATCCCCGTTCAAGTTGCTTCCTGCTCGCGTGATCTCGCGGGAGAGCGCGACTTGGTGGAACACTTGCACCATCGGCCGCGGCTCCAAGGATGGAATCGCAACTGATATGGCCGTGGTTACAGAGAATGGCTTGGCTGGCAAGGTCACCACGGTCGGGAAAGATGTCGCCGTCGTTCTTCTGGTCTCTGACGAGAGCCTGCGCGTTTCAGTTTCGATTGAAGGGACCCAGGAACAAGGCATCGTGAGCGGTACACGCGCCTCTTCAAGTTACGCACCCGATTTAAGAATCCGGTTTTTGAGCAAGACGGCAAATCTGAAACCGGGGATGAAAGTTCTGACGGCCGGAGCCGGCGGAGTCTTCCCTTCGGGCCTACTCATCGGCACGGTGAAAGATTTTTCCGTCAAGGAATTAGAGGGAGTTGCTTCGGTGATGCCGGCGGTAGATCTCGCGGATCTTCAGGATGTTTTCGTAATACTTCGACAAAAATGATCTGGTTTTTCCTGTCGCTCGTAGCGCTCACC
>JAFAMB010000070.1 GCA_019233825.1 Verrucomicrobiota bacterium
ACCTGTTCCTAGGCCTCGCAAGCTCAGCCTAGGCTATCATATCTGTCTCGGCTTCGCCGCCGTTTCCCGGCTAACAATCGCTGTGGATTTTTTAAGAGCGTGCCAGGCCAATCTATCGAGGAATGCATTCGCAACAGGCTCTAACTAACTAGCAGGCTTCTCGAACCCCGAACTCCGAACCCCGAACGCCAAACTCCGCTACGCGTATACCCCCAACTCCGCGAGCCGACGCTCGAACTCGGCATGCTCCCTGAAATCATACTGCATCGCCCGAAATCCGAGATCCATGGCGGCACACACGTTCGCCGCAAGGTCATCGAGGTAAAGCGTGCTCTCAGGTTTCACACCAAACTGTTTGACAGCGACCTGAAAAATCTTTTGGTCTGGTTTTGCGCATTTCGCACGAAACGAGTAAACACCGCCCACAAATTGCTCCAGAATCTCAAAATTTCGCTGCAGATATTCAAGATGCAGTTCCGAAGTGTTTGACAGCAGAAAAAGAGGGAAATTCGCTTTCAGGCGCCGGACGCTTCGTTCCATCGCCGGATTCGAACAAAATACGCTGTTCCAGATCGCAATGAATTCCCCCTCGTCTCCCTGAAATCCAATCGTGCGTGTAGCCATCGTTACAAAAGCTCCCTGAGAGATTTCTCCTAATTCGAGGCTGGTGATCAGTTCTCCAAGTTCTTCTCGGACGAACTTTACTCCGTTTCGAGAACGGGCCTGCAACCAGCCATCGGCCGCTTGCCAATCGAACAGGATGACTACATTCCCAATGTCGAAGATCAATGCCTCGATCTTCATTAGGCCAGCTTCATGTGATAGACCCGAAATGGCAGAATTCCCTTCCCGGATTCGTCGACCGTATAGTCGAAACGAGCAGCTTGCTCCAGATCCCCGTATCCGAAGCCGATACGGTGATCACGGTAAAGAGTGATCGACACATCCCGATTAACACGAATGCATTGCTTAACCGCTTCCGGGTCCTTTCCGCAGAATAGCACGGTCTTCCACGAAAATATGTGCTTTGGCTTGTGGAAATCGCTGTTGGCAACAAACGGCAGCCGCTTTAGCCCTATCGGATTGAAGATATCGTCCCGGTTGGCGACTTCCCAAGCATCCAGTAATGGCGCGTACTGATCGATGTTATTCCAAAAGTAAAGAGTGTTCTTGCCCCAATGGGTTCTGAATTCATGAGGATGCGATGCAATCGCCAACGCGCCTTGGCTGTGGATTTCAGCGATTGTCTGAGTGATGCTGAGGCTCGGATCGATGGGCTTTTTCAAGTCGACTGCCAGCAGATGTGCCGAACTTTTTTTGGTGAGGCCATCTTTGTTGAATTCAAGACCGGTCATCAGAATCATCCCGTACTTCTCCAGCGCCCGTTTCTTTTCGCGCTCGATAGTCTGGAAGTATTCTTCCACCCGATCCAGGGTCAAAACCAAGCCAGTCAAATTTGTCATCCTCCCCATCAACCTTGTGTGATCGCAAATGTGGTCCGTTATGCAAAGCACATCGAAACTGCGTTGGCCGTAGAAATCCACCAGTTCGCCAACGCTGAGCTTCCCATCCGAATAGATGCTGTGCGCGTGCAGATCGCAGAGCAATATAGATCGGCCGTCCCTCCCCATCGGCTGCGTCGCAGAAAGATGGGACAACTTCTTCGGTGGCGCGTTTTCGGGAATAGCCAGCTCGAGGATAAACCGGGCAATCTGGAGCGAAGCATCCGGTTTACTCAATTTCGAAATATTCGCTACCCAGGTCTTCAGCCGGTTCTCGGCGTGATTGAATGCGCTGTTAAGCGCTCCAAAGATCGCTTCAGGATCCGGAGCCAGGCAGCCGCATTCCTTTTCGACGATCAGGCGAGCGTTTCCCTCCTCCTGTCCCGGTACGACCTGGCTTATGATCACCGGAGTGCGGGCGGCGATGGCCTCTTGAACCGTTGCGCCCCCTGCCTTCGTGATAACTAAGTGATGGCTCGTCAAAAGCTCGGGCATTCGATTCGTCCATCCCACGATCTCCACGGGATTTGCCGGTGCGGTCACCTCGTTTTCGATTTCCTTTCGGAGCGCGGCGTCCCGGCCGATGATGATCGTCAGTTGGACATCGACCCGCTTACACAGGCGACGCACCAGAGCGGGAGCCTCTTTCTTCCCGGAATTAATCAAGTAGAGAATTCGCCGGGGTCCCTTCTCACCATTTCGATACCGATCATCACGCATCTCTGCGAAACGGTAGGTCACCGGAAACCCAAAAATCCGGATTTGTTGTTCAGGAACTCCCGCATTTCGCAGGACGTCGGCCGTATCGTCGTTTGCCACCAGAAAATAGTCGCTCATGCACCGATACCAGACCGAGTTCACCGTGATGGAATCCGTGATCACAGTGATCTGCGAGAAATTTCGCCGCCGCCCATCGGCATAAATCGCGTCGATAACGTAGTTGTAGATCGGATATGTCGACACCACAGCATCAGGTTCCAGATCCGTCAGCACATCGCTCATCGCGCGCTTCATCTTGGTGAGCATCATCATATTCGATTCCACGAACTGGGTCCCGTCGATGACGTTGTAAATCTTACCCCAGACCCGCGGCGTTCGGTTGATCGCGGTGATGTAGGCTTTCCGGAACAAATCGTTCAGCTTTCCGTAGCACGCGTCGAAAAGATCGAGAACCTCCACTTTCGCCTCATCCGGTGCAATATGCTCAAGAGCATCGCGAATATTGCGCGCCGCGGTGTTGTGCCCCTCACCGAAGCCGGCGGTAAATATCAGAATTTTCTTCATCTATCTTGAAAAAAATTACGGAGCCGTTTGCGTTTTCGCGCCTGAATTTGCTTAGATACACACTAAAGCCTTTGAGGTTAAACGATAGAAACAACACCTTCCAGCGAATTTGGAGCTCGCCGGTCGCGGACAAACCTACGCAGGCTGAAAATTCCCGTTTTACCCTTGCTCTTCTTGTTTGCCCTCGGATCAAACCAGGGCATTACCCAACAATCGGACGAAGAAAAACGCTTGCGGGAACTTTTCTTGAAAAGTCGCCAGCAAATGGAGATTGTCCCAAGCCCAACCCTTACGCCGAAGCCAACGCCGAGCCCGGCTCCATCGCCGCTCAAACAGCCGTATTCTGCCGGGACACCGGAACCGACCGCCCGCAAATCGACCCAGCCCGGCCCTGGTGCAACTCCGACACCGGCCGAAGAGGAGGAAACACCCAAGCCTGCCTCCCCCTCGCCATCTCAGACGGTTCAGAACGAAACTCCATCGACTCCCTTGCCGACTCCGAAAAAGAAGCGACGCTGGTTCTTCTTTGGCAAACGAGACGATGTTGAATCGATCGTTGTTCAAAAGTCTGGCGCTGAGGAGGAGAAGGATCTTGTCCCGGCCTCAGGCGACGGCGGCATCAGCTGGCAATACCTCACTCCCGCTGTGCGCAAAGCCATCGACGATGCCCGGGTCGCGCGTAACCGATGGAAGTATATCATCGTGCACAATAGCGGTACCCGCCAGGGTAACGCTCGCATATTCGACTACTACCATCGGCATGTGCGCAGGATGCCGAACGGTCTCGCCTACCATTTCGTCATCGGCAACGGCACCTCCTCCGGTAATGGCCAGATCGAGATTGGTAACCGCTGGATGCGGCAACTCAACGGCGGCCATGTCCATAGCGATTATCTCAACTATATCTCGATCGGTATTTGCCTCGTGGGCGACTTCAACCGGGATTTACCGACCAAGGCCGAATATGAAGCTCTCGACGAGCTGATCCGGTACCTTCGCCGCCGCGTCGGCAAAGTCGATGGACGATACTCAACCGTCCGAGGACACAAAGAAATTAATCCCCGGCCGACCGATTGCCCGGGAAACCGCTTCCCGCTTTACTGGCTCCACAAATCGTTCCCAGACTAGCCGCACAGACATGCACATCGGCATCACCGGAGTTTCTGGATTTCTCGGCAGACAAATCGTCCAGGTCGCACGATCCCATGGGCACGTTGTCACTGGGTTCTCGAGAAGAATTGCAGCGCCGGTTTCCGGCTGTGCGTCAGTCAGGCTATTCGGGCCAGAGATGGACATGAACGGGATCGAGGGTGTCATTCATCTCGCCGGTGAACCGATCCTGGGCCTCTGGACAACGGAAAAACGAAACAAGATCCTTCGTAGCCGCGCGAACGGAACGCGCTGGGTCGTCGACGCGATTGAGCGAACGTCGCGTAAGCCTTCCGCACTCGTCAGCGCCTCAGGGGCAGGCATCTACGGAAATCGTGCAGACGAGACCTTGACCGAGTCGAGTTCAACTGGTCGGTCCAGTTTCCTCGCTGAGGTCGGAGCCGCTTGGGAGACCGAGGGCTCGAAAGCCCAGGCCGCCGGCGTCCGCTACGTTCCAATCCGGATCGCCCTGGCGCTCGGAAAGGGTGGCGGAGCCATGAAATTGATGGAACCAGTCTTTCGTTTCGGTTTTGGCGGAAAACTTGGAACTGGCAAACAGTGGATGTCGTGGATCCATGTCGCAGATGTAGCCGAACTTTTTCTACATGCCCTTGAGAACGCTTCCGTTTCCGGCCCTCTGAACGGCTCCTCCCCAAACCCGGTGCGCAACGAGGAGTTTACAAAGATCATGGGCGAGATTCTCAAGCGCCCTACCTTTCTTGCGGTCCCCGAATTTGTTCTGAAGACGATGCTCCGCGACGAGGCGTCGCTCGTTCTGGACAGCCAACGCATTATTCCAGAAAACGCCCTGCGAACCGGTTTCCGCTTCCGTTTCCCCGATCTGCGAAGTGCGCTCACAGACGTTCTGGGAACGCCGGGAGGGCCGGAACGGCGAACGGCGAACGATGAACGGTGAACGCCTGGAAGCGTCACGCTCCGCCGTTCCCGAACGTTCTCGGCCCTCCCGGCATTCGCGGCATTCGCGGCGTTCCGGCCCTCCCGGCGTTCCCCCGCGTTCCCCACAAAATCTCCGTGATCTGCGCGTCTCCGTGGTGAACCGTTCCCTCTGTGTCCTCCTCTTCTCCGCTACAGAACACGATTGCTATTGTTTATGACTACGATCAAACACTCAGCCCCTATTACATGCAGGATGATGTCGTTTTTCCTGCTTTCGGAATTAACCCGGAAAAATTCTGGAAACGCTGCGCCAATCTAGTCCAGGTCGAAGGTTATGATAACGAACTCGCGTACATGAAGTGTCTACTGGACTACCTCGCCATGGATCGGCCCAGTAATGAGCAACTTAAACAACTCGGGGCCAAAATGCAGCTCTATAAGGGCCTCCCGGAAATGTTTGAGGAGTTCAAACTGGACCTGCTTGAGGAACGCCATCTTGCCGCCGGGATCCACGTAGACCACTTCGTCATTTCCTCAGGACTCAAGATTCTCATCGAAGGTAGCCGGCTCCGGCCATATTTGCGGGAAGTCTTCGGCTGCGAGTACGCGGAAGATTCCGAGGGAAGAATCACCTTTCCCAAACGTGTCATCAGCCACACGCAAAAAACCCAGTACCTGTTTCGTATCAACAAGGGATTGCTTGACATGTCGCAAGACGTCGATGACCACATGCCAGACGATATCCGTCCGGTGCCGTTTCCGAATATGATTTACATCGGAGACGGTCCCACCGATGTCCCCTGTTTTGCAATTATGCGGAAAAACAGTGGTCACTCGATCGCCGTATACAACCCGGATGATCCAAGTCGAGCCAGCTTCAGGAAGTGCTACCACCTCGCCGCTCACGCCGATCGCGTTCGCCACATCGCGCCTTCAGATTACCGCCGCGGGAGCCATCTCCGCCTTTTATTGGAAGAAATGGTGAACGAAATCGCTGACCGGATGCTGACCCGCGGCAAGAAAGCCGGCGAAGCCGCGGTCGCCCAGGCACGGCCGATTTAGCGTAAGAATTCTGCCTCAAGTTTGCCTAATCCGAACCGATTTATTCTCCTTAAGTGGAACGGCCGATGAAATACTCCCATCAACAACTGAACGAAGTGCTGCTTGCTGCGACCCCCGATCAACTCGCTGAGTTACGGGCCATCAGTGAAGTGTTCGATATCTCGATGGATGAAGTCTGCACCGAGGTGTTGAAGCTCATTAACGCAAAGTTTCCGATACCCAGCTTCGTTTTCTCGCCTAATTGACCGCCGGCCGCTTTTTCAAGCCGAGTTCCGTAGGAGCGAAACCAATTCGCGCTATCAACAGAAGATCGTTGGGCAGCAGATTTGCAAACTCCTTTTCACTCCCGACCGGACTCTAAATTGCTACCTAGTTAGTTATAAGGCGAAACGCTAAGTCACTACGCCTAAACTCGAATTTTTTCGATCTTCTGAATCATTTGCTCAATTTCAGCAAGTGCTTCCGCCAGGGTTGGGCTGAGCCCTATCAGTTTCGGCACCGCCCGGCGCAAAGTTCCGGCCATGGACCGTAGCAAATTCTCGGTCGTACCAAATTCTGCTGTATTGAAAATTCTCAGCCGGTCCCAGGCTTTGCCTTTGGCCTCTTCGCTCATAAGTTCGCCAAACCTGATCTGCACGAGTTGTCGGATAAGCTCACTAACGAGGTATCCGTCCCGCCCGTGGAGCTTTTTATCAGTTTCTCTAAGCTTCTGAATCGAGGTGATGCTGCAATCCTCGTAATAGAGTTGGGCGGCAGTGCAGACTGCTTCCTGGCCGTCTACAGTTGCTGCCAATTCGTCGATAATCCTACCCAGAAGATTTTCGTAATAGCTTTCAGCGGTTTTGAATTGGCGTCTCAGGTCGGTCGAGCGATGATATCTATCCCTCACCGTGATCACTTGGATCGAATGGATCATTTCCTCACGGATAGCCGAGCGGACGCGCGTTCGGTAGGCGTCGGCGTCTTTTTCCATCAGGGCCCAATCGGCAATAAGCGGGTGGTAAAACGCGACGATGTTCACGTCCTCTAAGTTCCCAACATTGTAACAGCAGGCGAAATAGGGCGACTTTTTTGGTTTTCCTGGACGGACCTTTCTTTTTGCGTAGGAGACAGAGAAAGCGATCCGAAGGGCTCTGAGCGAGGGTTTGGCACGGCTGATTTCATTGGACAGGATTCTCTTCGCTGCAAAATCCGTAGTCGCAAGCGGGTCGGGTAGCTCGAGCAGATCTGGCATTGTTTCTCAAGCAGGAGAAACACAGCACGATTCGTGCCACGCGTTATACCAGCAGAATGTTCATTAGAATTGGCTACGACATCGCACTAAGGTTTTCCCGTTCCGACCACTGTGATTCATTTGCTTCACGTCCGTCCCTCGTGTCGGTCCGATCTTGTTGAACCCGAGCGGCCCGGTCTCTACGCAAGCCGTTGAGAATCAATATGGCGGAGGGAGTGGGATTCGAACCTACGGATCAATGATTTTGAGCTTGCAGCGCAGAAGCTCAAGACTTCGCGACAAGTCCGAAAAGTCATTTCCGATCTGCATAGGGAAATCACTGGGGAAGCATTGAACTCGCAGACGTTCCGCAGCTACTCCAAGCTGTGGCTGGTGCGCAAGAAGCCGCTGCTCAAGCCATCCGGTCACGCAGTCTATGACAAAAGCTGCCGCAAATTCATTGCTTTTCTAGGCGTCGAGGCTGATCGCGACATTGCCGAAATTACTCACGAACACTTGAATCGGTTCAGGAACGAGCAGCTAAAAGCCGTTGCTGCACGAACGGTGAACCACGATTTGAAGCATCTCGGGATGCTTTTTCGCGATGCGAAAGAGGAAGGCTACGTGATCGATAACCCGAACGAATTCGTCAAACGCGCCAAGATAGCGTCGAGCGCCAGCGCTCGCCGGCCTTTTACAATCGCCGAATTGAAGTCATTGCTGGACGTCGCCACGCCCGAATGGCAAAGCCTGATCAAGTTCGGGCTCTACACTGGCCAACGGCTTGCAGACTTAGCGTCGCTTACCTGGTCAAACGTCGATTTAAAACGAGGTGAGATCCGGAAAAGGCGGCGGCTAGTCTGCCCGACCTGGGGTGAAGGATTCTAGTCGGTCAGGGAACGATAATTCCGTGATCTCCTGTGCGTGAGGACGTAGTGGGGCTTCCAATTTAGTGATTCACGTCCCGATGGGCAGGCGCCGGATGCGAAAGCGCGATTCTTCGACAACAACAACTGCTCCCTGCTCTAAAGCCGGTCCCGCTTCCTGCAAGACTACTTTCAGACGCTCGATTACGTGGGGAGTGCGAGTGTCCCGGAGCCGGAAAAGTACCACGTTCACTTTCTGTCGCCCAGAGGACGCGACGATCTCGCCAAAATCGAGATCGAATGTCAGGAGGACGCGATTTTCAGTGACTGCCTTGCGAAAGATTTGGACGTCCGGAAGACGGTGTAGTTCTTCTTCGCGGAGGTGACGGGCGTCGTAACCTTGATCGCGGAGCCACTCGACTACGCGCATCGCCACGCCCATGTCGGCAAGAAACCGCATTAACTAACGTGTGACGACTTCCTCCTGAACAAGCCAGGCCGCGTACTCAAGCGCCTGTTGGATGTCACCGGGTTCCAGATCGGGATAATCCGCAAGAACCTCCTCCGCTGTCGCACCGTGCGCGATCTGACCGATAATCACCGACACGGGTAGGCGCATCCCGCGGATGCAGGCCCGCCCTCCCATGATCTGTCGGTCAAACGTGATGCGATCAAATTTGTCCATCGCTAAAATCTGCTCAGGTTTCTCCAGCATAACATATGACGGAGCTACGGCCAGACATCTGACGATTATCCTGATGGAAGCCCTCAATCCAGCACCAAACGCAAAACGCATCGTTTGCCGCATGTGAGCTCGCTAAATAGCAAATGAGCGATCCGGTCGAGTTTCATTCGGAACGTCTGAGGCTCCAATGCGAACCTGTGCCATGGCACGGTCGGAAGCGACCCTCTGCGAAGTCGCCCGAGGTCCCGTGAACGACTTGGCTACGACTTCACCTTCTGCGTTTCGCGGAGGCTGGGGACGAATCTATTGAGTGCATGATCGATGAATCATTCTTGGGAGACTACCCTGGACATAGAGAGCTGATGAAGACCAGAATGAACGGAAAAGGATGCAAATTATTTAAATTTTATTTGACACGAACTTGCTACATTTTTGCCTTAACAGCTAGCGCACAGAGGCACACTATGGTGCATAGCGGTTCACTACGGTGTCAAAATTTGAAAAAATTTTAAGATAATGACTTTGCTATGTT
Organism: Verrucomicrobiota bacterium; assembly: GCA_019233825.1. Taxonomy (GTDB): domain Bacteria; phylum Verrucomicrobiota; class Verrucomicrobiia; order Chthoniobacterales; family JAFAMB01; genus JAFAMB01. The sequence continues at coordinate 9,191 of JAFAMB010000070.1, forward strand.
AGATTCATGCTAACTACAGAAATCCAGCAGGATACATATTGTGATCCTGTAACGCTAAATCCGCGCTGGCTCAGGATACCCAGCGCAGTAAAGTACTCCGGCCTCTCTCGTTCTCGGCTTTACGAGTTGCTCGCACAGGAGAGAATTAAATCGATTTGTTTGAAGTCCTACAGTAACGCTCAGCGCGGCGTTCGCCTTGTAGACAGAGAGTCGATTGATCATTTCATGGAACGTCTAAGGGTAGCGTCGACGCCTATAAACTGACGTGGAATGAAAAGTATATCTGCGAGCCAGGCGGCGCACTCGTTAACTATGAACTGAGTTCGCCTGCAGGTATACCTCTTATTTGCAATGTCGCTACCAATAGTGATCATGGGCCCGTCGCGGCCCTGGAGCGACCGTTACCTCTTCTCGCTGCTCAACGCATTTCAACGACTTTCAACTTGGGATGGACTAACGGTGTTGAAAGCGAAAATCATCGATCTCGGGTTGGCGAAGCCGATAAACGAGCTGCTTTCTCAAGCCGCGATCTCGACGCCCGGAGTTTTTGCCGGAACTCCAGAGTTTGCTAGTCCTGAGCAATTCGCTGGGGTGGCCGTGGACATCCGATCGGATCTCTACTCGCTCGGCGTGACCCTTCTGGGAAATGTTGACGGGCAAGACGCCATTCCATGGCACTCCTGGTGAAGTGATGCATCAGCATCAGCACTCGCCGTTGCCGCTCGAACAACTGGAAGGTGTCCCCCAGCCGGTGGTCGTTCTACTTGAAATGCTCCTGGAGAAAGACCCGGCGCGACGTTTCCAGAAGCCGGCTGAGCTCTTGGAGGTGATGTCACTGGTAAGGGCTGCTATCGAGGCAGGGCGTCGCCTCATGAAGACGGTCCGCGTTTTCGTCTCCTCGATAGGCGACGTCCGAAAAGAGAGGCACTTGGCGGATCGAGTGATGCGCTCAATTGCAGCGGAGTTCAACCTGCCGGTAAGCACCTCGCGTTGGAACTTGCAACGCCTGGCCGAAGAAGATGACACACGGAAATCAGAGCCGGGGCCTCGGGCAAACTTATCGCATGCTTTCACCACCAGGGTGAGGTCAACGACGCAGCGTTCAGTCCGGACGGCGCTCACGCACGGGGCCTTAGCCCGGACGGTGCTAGGATTCTGACCGCAAGCAGGGACAAAGCCGCTAAGCTCTGGGATGCGAGCTCGGCCAAACTCATCGCGTCCTTTGACCACCAGGATGCGGTCAACCGCGCGGCGTTTAGTCCGGACGGCACGCGGATTCTAACGGCAAGCGCGGATCACACTGCCAAGCTCTGGGATGCGGCCTCAGGCAAGCCCATCGCCTCTTTCAGCCAAGAGGATGAGGTCTTACAAGCGGCCTTTAGTGCAGATGGTACCCGGATTCTGACGGCGGGCAAAGACAAGACTGCCAAGCTCGGGGACGCGACCTCGGGGAAACCCATAGCCTCCCTTTGTCATCAGGATACCGTCGAGAACGCGGCGTTTAGCGCGAACGGCGCTCGGATTCTAACGGCAACCACGGACCATAGCGTCAAGCTCTGGGATGCGGCTTCAGGCAAGCTCATCGCTTCCTTTGAACATCTCGGTCCGGAATTTCACGCGGCGTTTAGCCCCGACGGTACACGAGTGCTGACGGCAAGCACGGAATATCACAGCGCCAATCTCTGGGATGCGGCTACTCCCGTCGAGTTGACTCGGCAGCTAAAAGAAGTGGGTGGCGAAACGGCGAAAATAGGGGCTTCGGTTTCGATGGCTAACTCAACCACGCAGCAAGTCGAATCGCTCTCAGTTATTGCCAATGGACTCGAATTTTCAGACGATGGCTCCCTGGTCGCAGTCGATGAGGAACACAGATCAAAGCTGACGAAGCAATTGAAGGACTTAGCACAAGGCCCTGCTCCTAGTGCGCGTTTCATACGGTGGTTTTTCAGTAGGGGAAGTGATCGAACGATCTTCCCGGCGAGCGATGTAAAAATTGCCGAATGGGTGGACAACGCCCTCTTGACGAATTCAAACGTAACGGAACAATGGGTGCGAAACGCTTTAGGTTTCCTTCCAAATCACCCGTTGCTGCATATCGCGCTGGCGGGTTTTGAAACCGATTCCAAGCGCGCTGATTTTCTTCGCTCATTTCGTTTAGCGAGGTTTCCGAAAAATAGTGCCTTTTGCACACGCGCCGGCGAAATGCTGCTCGCACAAGGCCGTCCCCACTCGCGCTGACCGCGGTCGATAAGGCGCTTCTCGCCGATCCGACAGCTGTCTCCGCTCAGGGTCTCCGACTCAAAGTTCAGAACGCGATGCCCAGATAATACGCTTTTGCTTGCCGGTGTTGTTGGTGCCGTTCCGTAAGATCCAATTGGGACCGCTTTTTAAAGTAAGGGGGTATGTCATGAGCGCGGAGAAGAAACCCGTGGAACAGTAGGGACGTGACTGGATGCGCAATCACCTCTGCTATCACCGATAGCGATCTACATCGTGGAAAAGGGCGGATATGTTCCTACTTTTGTTCCTATGCGGATGCACGCCTCTATCTAAGTAGTTCATAATCAACATGGCGGAGGGAGTGGGATTCGAACCCACGGATCCTTGCGGATCTCCGGTTTTCAAGACCGGTGCAATAAACCACTCTACCATCCCTCCAATCCTTTACTGGACTAGGTTTCACGCCCGGTTTCACTTTGGCAACGCGTGGCAACATTTTCTTCGTTGCCATTTGTTGCCAGTTTTTTAATCGAATGCGAACCTTAGCGCATGGGAACGCGTCAATTGCGCATACTTCCGTACACCGGCAAACGGGCCTACCAGTATTATATCGATGGGCTGAAAGTCAACGGGAAGAGGCAACGGCTATTTTTCAAAGACGAAAAGTTGGCGAAGGCGAAGCTCAGGGAGTTGACAAAGAAGACGCGTACGGAAGGCGAGGATGCTCTTGCCCTCAGCCATGATTTCCGAGTACTCGCGGCCAAGTGCTCGGAGCGTCTGAAACCCTTTGGAAAAACCTTATGGGACGCCACCGAGTTTTACGTCGAGCACCTCGAACGCACGAAGGATTCGGTTTTGGTATCGGTCGCGGCTGCAGATTATCAGGAATCAAAAAAGCGGGCCAAGCTATCCCCGAAACACCTGGATGACATACGGCTCCGGCTCGGCCGATTTGTGGCAACATTCGGCAACAGGCCAATCAAGGGCATCGTGGCCAGCGAGATAGAGTCCTGGTTGCACGAGCTGGCGCTTGCGCCACAATCAATCAACAACTACAGGGCGATCGCCCGCGCATTTTTCGAATACGCTTTGAAACGCGAACTCGTCGAAAAAAACCCGGTAACCTCCGTTGACAAGGTAAAGCTCGTTGACAAGGCCCCTGAAATTTTTACGCCAAAGCAACTGGCGGATCTATTGGCGGCCGCGGATCCTTCCCTGCTTCCGGCCCTGGCACTACAAGCGTTTGCCGGATTACGGACAGCAGAGGTGCTGCGCCTCGAATGGTCGGAGGTCGATCTCGTTCGCGGATTCGTCACCGTAACGGCTCACAAGTCAAAGACAGCCCGGCGCCGGCTGATTCCGATTGCGCAGAATCTTGCCGAGTGGCTGCGTCCTTACACCCAAATGTCCCGGCCGGTCTAGCTCGACCAAGACTCGAAATTATCACGCCGACATCGAAACGCTCAGGAGCTCCATCGGTCTCGCGGCTTGGCCGAACAACGGCCTTCGGCATTCGTTTGCCTCCTACCACCTGGCGTTTCATCAAGACGCGGCTGCGCTGATGCTGCAAATGGGCCACACGACAACGCGCGAGATATTTGAGGCCTATCGCGAACTCGTCCGGCCAGACGAGGCTCAAGAATATTGGAATATTCGGCCGCAGATTACTCGCGCCACTGTGGTCCCGTTTATGATATCGTCTGCCCGTGGAAATAATCTTTGAAGTCACAGAGGATCCGATCGATGGAGGGTTTGTCGCTTCCGCGCTCGGTCATGGAATTACCACTGAAGCCGATACATTGACTGACTTGCGCCAGATGGTTAGAGATGCTGTCCAATGCCATTTCCACGACGCGCAACAAATGCCGAAAATCATCCGCCTGCATTTCGTCCGTGACGAAGTTTTGTCTTTATGAAGCTGCCGCGCGATGTCAGCGCAAACCAGCTAATCAAAGCTCTGAGCGTGCTCGGTTATTCCATCGACCACCAGCGGGGTAGCCACATTCGTATCTCAACCCAGCTTAACGGACAGCATCACGAAACCATCCCCAATCACAGCCCGATCAAGGTGGGCACCCTGGCGCGCATTCTTCAAAACATCGCCAGACATCACAATGTCACCGTGGAAGGCTTGCTATCGCAATTGGATTTGTAACGATGCTACAAGGAATTCTACTCAATTTCTGATAATCCCGACCTGCGGTCGGTCATCTCCGGCTTGCCGAGTTCGCGGGTAGTGTGCGTGCCGTTCGACAACTCTCATGCTGCACGAAGGCAAACGATCGCTGAGCCCCTACCATGAACATCTTGGCGACACATGACGAGATGTTAAAACGAAAGACCCAATGGGTTTCGCCGTAACACGCTGAGCGGCTCTTCAACAGCATCGTCGTCGTCGCAAGAAAATATAAAATTTCCGTTTGACACGATTCACGCGTTTTTCCGGCAGATTGCCAGGCTAGTCACTAGCTCACATCGGTACAGGTCAGGTCGCAACAGTTCACGTCGGACCTTGTTTTGTGGCGCTCTGTGTAAAAACGAGAGTGCTATCTTGCCGCATGCAAGCAAAACAATCAACCCAGCGTCCATTTCTGACTAATAATACCGAAGAGCTCGCATGGAAGCAATTAGGTAAACTACTAACAAATCAGGAGCTCGCTGGCTTTCTAGGGGTAAGCGAACGGTTTCTCGAACTGGAAATAAATCGAGGACGTCTACGCGCGGTTAGACTCTCCAATCGGCTTCTGCGCTTTCGGCC
>JAFAMB010000071.1 GCA_019233825.1 Verrucomicrobiota bacterium
GAAAAGGGCAATCTCATTCCGATCTGGACAGAATTCGTCGCGGATTACGACACGCCCATCGCGGTTTTTGAAAAAATCGATAACGGGGTTCGATCTTTCCTGTTCGAATCAGCGGAAAGCAACGATCATGTCGGTCGTTACTCATTCTTAGGCAGTGATCCCGGTATCTATTTTGAAGCGCGTGGCAGACATATCGTCATCGAGGAAAATGGCCGGCTGCGCGAGTTCAAGTCCGCCACCGACCCGCTCACGGAACTGCAGGAACTCATGGCAAAATATCGGGCGGTCGCGCTGCCCGGATTTCCGCCGTTCAGTGGCGGCGCCGTCGGCTATATCGGGTATGACGCCGTGCGGTTCTTCGAACCGACCGTGGGAGAGCCTCCCCCGGACCAATTGGGTCTGCCCGAAATGATGTTTATGCTGACAGACACCTTTCTCGTCTTCGACCATCGGTTTCGGCGGCTGAAGATCTGCGCGAATGCATTCATTGACGGAGGGAAAGTTGATGAGGCGTACGACGTTGCCGCAAGAAAAATCCAACAGATTGTCGATAAGCTCGAAACGCCGACCAAACCGCGTCTAATGAACTCTGCGCCTGTATCGATCTCATTGAGCCCGCGCAGCAATACGGCCCGGGAAGAGTTCTACGAGATGGTGCGTAAGGCAAAACGCCATATTGAGGCCGGTGACATTTTTCAAATGGTCCCCTCGCAACGGTTTGAAGCCAAGTTTGATGGAAACCCTCTGGCGCTCTATCGAGCACTGCGATTTATCAATCCTTCTCCTTATATGTTCTGCCTGCGTCTTGGCGAGAAATTCGCCCTGGTCGGCAGTTCGCCGGAAGTCCACGTCCGGCTCCGGGGTCGCACGGTCGAGATTCGTCCCATCGCGGGAACCCGGCAAAGAGGTGGTACCAGCGAGGAGGATCAGCGCCTGAGCGAAGAACTGCTCGCCGATCCCAAAGAACGAGCGGAGCATCTGATGCTGGTTGATCTGGCTCGGAATGATGTGGGGAGGATCTCCGAGTACGGCTCAGTCAATGTCACGGAATTCATGGCGATCGAAAGATACAGCCACGTTATGCATATCGTTTCGAATGTGGTTGGAGAACTTCGCCAGGGCTATACCGCCTATGATGTCATGCGGGCCACTTTTCCGGCCGGAACTGTATCCGGAGCACCCAAGGTTCGAGCCATGCAGCTCATCTACCAATTCGAGAAGGGTAAGCGCGGCGTGTACGCCGGGGCTGTCGGATATTTCGGATTCGATGGCCAGCTCGATTCCTGTATCGCGTTACGTAGCGTGGTGTTGAAGGAAGGGACCGCCTATGTGCAAGCCGGAGGCGGTGTGGTGGCGGATTCCGTACCTGAGCTCGAATATCAAGAGAGCGTTAACAAAGCCATGGCCACTTTTCGGGCCATAGAACGAGCCGAGCATATTTTATGATTCTGGTTTTGGACAACTACGACTCATTCACCTACAACCTGGTTCAATATTTTGGCGAACTCGGCGCGGAATTGATCGTTCGCAGAAATGACCGCACAACCATCGATGAGGTTGAGCAATTAAGGCCTGAACGAATCTGCATATCTCCGGGCCCTGGGAACCCTGACGAGGCCGGAATCAGTAACGATCTTATTCGCCATTTTGGGCCGCGGATTCCTGTGTTAGGCGTTTGCCTTGGGCATCAGTGCATAGGTCAGGTTTATGGAGGAGAGGTAGTCCGCGCGGATCGTATCATGCATGGGAAGACCTCGCCCATTCTGCACGAAGGAGACGGGGTATTTCGCGGGCTGCCAATCCCATTTGAAGCAACTCGATACCATTCCTTGATCGTGCGTCGGGAAACCTTGCCAGACGAGTTGGAGGTCGTAGCCGAGACGTCGGAACATGAAATCATGGGACTCCGGCACCGGAAGTACCCCGTGCATGGAGTTCAGTTCCATCCGGAATCAATTATGACAGGGGAAGGGAAAAGGCTTTTGGCGAATTTTCTGGCCCTTTAGGTTTCTACGGGCTTTTTGATGGTCTTTGGTTAGTGTTGACGATTGTCGATGCTAACGAAAGGCTGTCAAAATGCCCGCAGAAACCTATTCTTTTCCAATCGTGATTCTGGGCGGGGGCTTCGCTGGGGCCTATTGCGCCAGGGCCCTGAGATCCGCCTTCCGGGAGGATACCCGGAAGAACGTCGCGCTCCTGGCTGATCAGAACGCAATGTTGTTTCATCCGATGCTGGCTGAAGTCAGCGGATCCTCGATCACGCCGCTCCACGTGGTCAACCCGCTACGCCGGTTCTGCCGCGGGAGTTCGGTCTTCATGGGTTCCGTCGACGACGTGGATCTGGAGCAGAAGAGCGTGAGTTTTTCACCGGGCCCTTTCGCACCGCTCGTGAAACTTACTTTCGAGCACCTCGTGCTGGCACTCGGAAGCGTCGTTGACGTCAGCCGGGTGCCCGGGATGCCCGAGCATGGCTTTTTGATGAAGACTGTTGGGGATGCGATCCGGCTCCGGACAAATGTTCTGGAGCGAATTGAAGAGGCCAGCGTGATCGACGAAGAGTCTATCCGACGCAAGCTTTTGACATTTGTCATTGTTGGCGGTGGATATTCGGGAGTCGAGACCGCCGGCCAAATCTGGGATTTGCTTAGAGATGTCCAACGGCTTTACCCGAGAATAAACCCGAAAGAGCTTCGGTTGGTGCTGGTCCACAGCGGCGATCATCTCCTGCCGCAAATCGGAGAAGGCCTGGGGAAATACTGTGAGCTGCATCTCAAGCAACGGGGCATCGAAGTTCGGTTAAAGACACGGGTGACCGCCATCACGGCCGAACGCGCCATTCTGAACAGCGGTGACGTCATTGATACGAACACCGTGGTCACGACGGTTGGCAACGCAACTAACCCGGTCATAAAAAAGCTCATTGATCGATACAAGTTGCCAAACGAGAAAGGGCGGCTCAGCACCGAGGCCACAATGTTGATAAAAGGCTATAAGGATCTCTGGGCCGCTGGAGACTGTGCGGCTGTCCCGTTAGCGGACGGGAGCATCTCTCCTGCCACCGCACAGTTTGCGATGCGCCAGGGTACGGTCCTCGGCCGGAATATGGTCGCTTCTCGCAATAGCCAGCCATTGGAGCCTTTCCGTTATAAGGCATTGGGGGAAATGGCTTGTCTGGGACACCTGAACGCGGTGGGGAAAGTCCTGGGTTTCGAAGTTTCGGGTCTTCTTGGATGGCTCATGTGGAGAGCGACCTACCTCTTTAAATTGCCGGGGCTGGAACAGAAGATGAAGGTGTTCTTCGAATGGAATTTGGAACTCTTGTTTCCCAGAGATATTAGTTTGCTGAACGTCGAGATGACGAAGGTTGTCGGACGTGTCCATCTGGAGAAGGGAGACCCGGTGTATCATATTGGAGACGCGGCATTCTCTTTCTACCTGATCGAGAAAGGTCAGGTAGAGGTTGATGATCATGCCGGTTCGGCCCGAACGCTCGGACCGGGCGAACACTTCGGCGAGCGCGAACTGCTTAAGAACACCAAGCGCCAATTTGATGCGACCGCCCTGGAGCCGACCACGCTCATCGCGCTCGATAAGACTACATTTGAGGCCTTGACCAAGAATAGTCTCACGCTGGGCTATTTCCTGAACCGAAGCTCGGTCAAGTACCTGACCCTTCAGGAGCGCAAAGCGATTCTGGACCGGACCTCGGCGTCTTTGCTGCAGAAGCGGGTCAAAGATTTTATGCAGGTTGACCCAGTCGTTCTTCGGGAGACCGATTCTATTTTAGTTGCGCTGAGAACCTATAAGCAAGCCGGCGCGAGCATCCTGCCGGTCGTGGACGATAAAATGCGGTGCAGCGCCTGGCTACGGCTCGACTTAGTGCTTGATTGGCTGCATCAAGGGAAGGCGCGGCTCGATTTTACAGTCAGTCAGCTTCGAACGTTGCCGTGTCTCAGCGTGAAGCCGGAAGACTCGGTTGAACAAGCGCTTCTGCAATTCGCTGAGAGTCCTGACCGGGAAGCAGTCGTGGAAAACGACGATGGCCAATTGATTGGAACCCTTGCGGTTCTGAATCTGATCCTCGCTGGCGCAGGGCAGGGACGTGCTCCGGGGTAAGCGAAGCGTCCCGCTTTGCACATTTTAGGGCCGAGCAAACCGAGACGGTTCGCCTACGTCACATTAAGGGTTGCCGTGTTTTACTGGCTGGCTATCTATTCCGCAGCATGGCCCAAGCGAAGCCTCAACGGAAATTGAACTGGAAAGAGTACGCCTGCGAGATGGCCGGATGTGCTTTCAACATCTTTATTGGGCTGAGCGCCGTGGTCTTCGATTTTGGTCACGGCCTAGGGATGGAGCATTGGATTCCAGACGCCAGCGCCCGTTTTTTGCTGACCGGGTTGATCTATTCAGGTAGCGGTTCGCTGTTTGCGGTGTCGCCCCTTGGCAAGCTCAGCGGTGCTCACATCAACCCGTCAGTTTCGCTGGCTTTCTGGGCCAGGGGTAAAATGCACCTGCACGACCTCGCGGGCTATATTGCCGGACAGATCCTGGGCTCAGTGTTGGGTGCGGTTCTGTTGGTGATGGTCTGGGGTCATTACGCGGCAAGTGTCAACTACGGGATGACGCTGCCGGGTGCGGGCTACCCACTCTGGTTTGTATTCGCGGCCGAACTGATTATGACGCTTGGACTGGTATTCGCAATTTTTGCTTTCGTCAGTAGCCGCCGTCTCATGCGGTGGACGCCTTTGATGACCTGGCTTGTTGTGGCCGGAATGGTCTGGCTGGGAGCGCCGATTTCGGGTACCAGCCTGAACCCGGCTCGCAGTTTTGGCCCGGCGTTGGTCCGATGGTTTTGGCAGAGCCAGTGGCTCTACTGGATCGCTCCGCCGTTGGGTGGTCTTCTTGCCGTCGGCCTGTTCCGCCTGGCCGCCGCCGAGCGAAAGGTCTTGACCGCGAAGCTCTTTCACGTTGCAGACTATCCCTGCATCTTTAAGAACGTTCACGTACCACATCTCGCGCTCAGGCGGTGAGGACGCGCTCCCGCGTTCATGCTGCTCAGAACGCGCACGCCCGGACGCGCGGGAGCGCGTCCCTGCCAGAAACGAGAAACCCAAATGGCCCCTAATTTCCGTTCGATTTATCCGCTAACCTTGGTAGTGGTTCTTCAATGACGCCCAGGCTCGAGTCACTCCGCGATGCCCTTGCTTTGTCGCCGCAGAATATTCCGCTTCTTCTTTTCTTCGGTCAGGCCTGTCTGGACGAACTGAATTTTGATGAAGCCAGAGCCGCGTTTAGTCGCGTTCTCCAAAATGACCCTGCAAATGCGGAAGCCAAGCTCGGCATCGCCAGCGCCCTTTATTTGAGCGGGAACACCTCCGAAGCGGTGGTCCGCGCCGAAACGTTGGTGCAGGCGGATCCTTCTTTCGCCGAGGCCTGGCTTTTGCTCGCCCGTTTGGCAATTGCTGAAAGCGATCAAACGATGGCGGTGGAAAATTATCAGAAGGCACTGAAGCTGAAGCCAAGCCTGCGAGATCCTGTACTTGAACGACAGATCCGGATCGAACGGCCGGCGACATCGACCGACGCCGCCATTCCCGATGCCGAATCAGATACCTGGGAATCGACTGAGGAGTTCGACAGAGGTGTCGACGAGTTGGCTGATCTCCAGAGACCGGAGATTTCTTTCGCTAGCGTGGGTGGGATGGAGGAGATCAAAGAGGAAATTCGGATGAAGATCATCTACCCGCTTCAAAATCGCACTTTATTCAAAGCGTATGGCAAAAAGCCGGGTGGAGGCGTGCTCCTGTACGGGCCGCCGGGGTGCGGCAAGACCTTGATCAGCAGAGCAACTGCGGGGGAAATTCAAGCTAATTTCATCTCCGTCGGGATCCATCAAATACTGGATCTCTATGTAGGAAACAGTGAGAAAAATCTGCACCAGTTATTTCAGCTGGCTCGGGACAATTCCCCGGCAATTCTCTTTTTTGATGAAGTAGACGCCCTGGCTGCGGATCGAAAAGACTTCCGGGAAAGCGCGATTCGGACAGTTATCAACCAGTTTTTGGCGGAGATGGACGGCAACATCGGAAGCAACGAGGGAATCCTGGTACTCGGTGCGACGAATGCTCCCTGGCATCTGGACGCTGCATTCAGGCGCCCGGGTCGCTTTGATCGGGTCATTTTTGTGCCTCCGCCCGATGAACGGGCGCGCGAAGCGATCGTGGAAATCCTGGCACGTGATAAGCCGTTGCAACGGTTCGATGCCAAGACGTTGGCAAAGCGCACGAAGGAATTTTCCGGAGCTGACTTGAAATCGGTTTTTGATATCGCGACAGAGCGAGCCCTCTCACGAGCGATGAAAGCGGGCCGGATAGTGCCATTGACCACAGAGGATCTTCTCCAGGCCTGCAAAAGCATGAAGCCATCCACCCGCGCCTGGTTTGAAAGTGCGAGAAATTACGCGCTTTACGCCAACCAGGGAGGGTTCTACGACGATGTGTTGACCTTCTTGGGAATTCGTAAATGAGCGAGCCTTTTAAGCGCGCACTCCTGTTTGTAAAGCAGGGCCGATACCGAGAGGCCGAATACTACCTGCGACAAGCGATACAGAACGATCCGCAGGATCCGCAAAGTTTCTTTTTTTTAGCGACTTGTTTGATGCGTGACCCGAAAAATCGCTCGGAAGCATTGTCGATGATTGATCAAGCGCTGCGGTTGTGTCCCAATCGAGCTTTCTATCATGCACAGAGGGCGAATATTCTGGTTCTGCTCGGCCGCATGAAAGAGGCGATGGGCGAAGTTGAGCAAGCTAGAAGGCTGGCGCCCGATTCGCCGGATTCATATGTCGCGGAGTCGGTGGTCATGCTGGTTTCAGGCAAACCGCAGGATGCAGAGCGTGCGGCTCGGCAAGCGCTCGCACTCGACGGCGAAAACGAAGCCGCCGGTGACAGCCTGGCAGACGCGCTCCGGTTGCAAGGCAAATTGGAGGAAAGCGATGCACATATTCGCGGGCTGCTGGCGAGAAACCCGGAAAATCCCTGGAGTCATTCGTCGGCAGGGATGCTGGCGCTGCAGCAAGGGGCTATGCTGGCCGCCGAACGACATTTTCTAGCGGCTCTCCGCATCGATCCGGAGCATCCGGAGGCACGAGAGGGGCTGCTGCATGCTTTTCGGGCGCGCTCGCCGTTCTATTGTGCGTACCTCAAATACAGCTTTACGATGGAACGTCTGGGGCGCGCCCGGCGCGGATTAGTGGTAATCGGCCTTCTGCTGCTGATGCAGCTGGCCAACGTCACCTTGGTCGGGCGACTGGCACCGATTGGATTTGCCCTCGTCGCAGTCTATTGCCTGTTCATTCTGTGGATCTGGGTAGCGAGGGGCGTTGGAAATCTGTTTCTATTGTTTGATCGATTTGCGCGTCACGCGTTGCGTCCTGGCGAGAAACGGGAGGCCATCGTGGTCGGCGGCGGTGTGCTTTTCGGGCTCGCATTGTTTGGAGCCGGCCTGCTCCTTAAGCAGTTCAGCCTCATCTTCCTGGGCTTGACTTTTGTCGGCGCGGTGTTCCCGATGTCGCTGGTTTTTACGAACCGGTCCAACGCAGGTCGAATCGTTTTTGGTCTCATTGGGGCCTTTGTTTATCTTGGCGGGTTCATCTCATTCTCATTATTGTTTGTACCCGACCCCAGCGCGGGAGCGGTCGCTACCAGCCTGTTTGGCTGGATCATGATCCTGGCATTGATCACCAC
>JAFAMB010000122.1 GCA_019233825.1 Verrucomicrobiota bacterium
GCGCCCGCCACAGATTCAGATGTCCTCAGGCTTATTCTATGGAGTGCGATCCACTGCCATGACCGCTAGCGATCCTGAGCGTGTGGACAAAATTTTTGGCACTGATATGGACGCAACCATCAGTGCGGCTTGGCTCTACTATCACCACAATCTAACCCAGGCACAGATTGCAAAGCAGCTTCAGGTCTCACGTCCGACGGTGGCGAACCTTCTGGCCCGGGCGCGCGGGCGTGGTATTGTCACCATCTCGGTGCGTCCGGATTTGCTGAGCCGCCTTTCGCTTGCCGAAGAGTTAAGGACGCGCTTTGGATTACAGAATGCCTACATAGTGCCGACGCCAGAGGGGGCAACTTCCATCGAGGTTCGCCAGGCGCTTGGTAAGGCCGGCGCGCTCTTCCTGGAAAGCACCCTGCAGCCCGGCGAAGTTTTTGCGACCGCTTGGGGAGCTACGGTGCTGGAGGTCGCGCGAGCGCTTTCCGGGAAGAAAATCGACAGCATTGTGCTCGCTCAAGCCATCGGGTGTTTGAATAGCGGAGAGTCTTTCAATCCGATCCGGTTAGCCGGGATCATGGCCGAAAAACTGGGTGCAAAAGTCTATCATCTGCCAGTCCCGGCTGTCGTCAGTACGGTCAGCGTCAAAGATATTCTGCTCGAGGACAGGAATATTCGATCTTGTCTGGAAATGGCCCGTTCGGCCTCTCGTGCAATGATCGGGATCGGGAAGGTCACTTATGACGCAACCGTTGTTTCTGCGGGATTCTTTGATCCGATGATGATCGATGAACTGAAGGCGAAAGGGGCCGTTGGAGATATTTCTTGTCGTTATTTTGATATTCAAGGCCGGCCGGTCATTACAGATTTCGATAGTCGCGTGATCAGCCTGACCTTCGACGACCTGCGGAAAATTAAACCGGTCATTGCGGTCGGCGGCGGCGAAGACAAAGTGAGCGCGATTCTTGGTGCATTGCGAACGCGGTGCATCGATATCATCATTACCGACGAACGCACCGCTCAGAAAGTTCTGGTGACCGAAGCGGCAACGGCTCCGAAGCCGGAGCCGGCAAAGGTGGACGCCTCGTTGGCGGCTGCGTCTATCGGTCAGTATTAAATGATCTCGTGTTTTTTGCCGGTGAGCGGTCTCTGGGTGTGTACAAATCTACTCGGCTCCAAACGGACATTCGATGGCGTAACCACCGAAATCATGGATCGCTTTCAACCGGTTTCTGCGGAGTTGGAGCTCGAGCTGGAAAACCTTGAAAAGCTGAATCGATACTTTGGAAGTTACGCGCTCATTCGTCATTTCCTGCATCGTTGGTTACGCCCGGGTCGCTTGTTCACCGTGATCGATTTGTGTACAGGATTCGGCGATATTCCTCGTTTCATCGTCAATTGGTGCCGGGCAAACGACGTCGCGGTCCGGGTTACAGCGGTCGACTTTCAACCGGCTACGCTCGAATTGGCGATCGCGCGCTCAAAGATCTATCCGGAAATTACTTTTGCGGAATCAGATGTATTCAGGTTCATTCCAGCTGGCCCGGCCGATTTTGTGTTTTGTTCGTTGGCGCTCCATCATTTTGCTGATGATGCGGCGATCCGGCTTTTGCAACGCGCGCGGGCCATGGCGCAACGTGGAGTCCTGGTCGCCGATCTCGAAAGAACCGATTTCGGAATCGCTGGCATTTATCTGCTGACCGCATTCGTTTTTCGAGAGCCGATGACCCGCTTTGACGCACGGCTCTCGATCCGGCGCGCATTTTCGTTTCGGGAAATGAGCAGGCTGGCTTTAGCCGCCGGCTGGGAGCGATTTGGTCATCGCCGTTTCCCGGTTTGCCGCCAGGCGATCTGGCTGGAGAGTTGATCGTTCAGCCAAGACCAGCCAGAATGCCAGGCTATCATGAACTCAAGGAGTCAAGAACTCAAGACCGCCGGCAGGATGAGGTCGTTAGCGCTGGTTCTGCTCGTCCTTCCCTTATTCGCCGCGCGATACGTTTGCGGGCAAGAAACCAGGATCGATGTAGGTCAGTTTCATTTGGAGACAATCGAGGGCGCAGAGGCCCACGCGACCATCAACAATGATGCGCCGGATGGCCAAAAGGCAGTGATGGTTGTCGTCACCAAAATTGGATTAGAGTTCTGGAGCGTTGAATTGCGGGCGCCTGGGATTAACTTTGAACCGGGCAAAACGTACGAAGTAAAGTTTCAATCAAAGAGTTCTCCGAAGCAGTTCATTTACGTTGTTCCCGAAAAAGCAGATGGTAACCAAGCCTCTGTCGCAGAAGGTACGACGCTGCAAATTCCTGACCAATGGACGGAGTGTACCGTGCTCTTCCACACGACTGAGACGGCTAATCCTGGGCGTCTCACGCTCTCAGGCTTGTCCGCGAATCCCGCTTCGTTTTGGTTCGCTAATTTTAGTTTGAGCGAGAGGTAGGTTGTTTTCGTAATTGCATCGATCTCATGGAGAAGCAAAGCGGGACGCTTCGCCCCACATCTCCGTGTTCGCCGATACGCCGACACGCCGACACCTCATCCTTTGCGGACGGCGACGAGGACGATTTCAACTTCGGAGTCTGGTTCTAATCAGGCTCGGGTTCGGATCGCGACTCCATGTGCAGTTTTGATAGCTCTGAACGATTGATTTTCCCCCGATTATTGAATGGAAGTTGCCCCACGATCTGAATGTCGCGAGGGACCTGCCAGCTGCTGAGACCCTCGCGACAATGGCTCTCAAGCACCTGGCGGGAAAGTTGCGGCGATCCCACCACGTAGGCCACCAGATCCTCGTTTCGCGTCACCGACGGAATTCCGAAGACGATTGCATCCACTACCCCCGGCAATTTTCGGAGGTGCTCTTCGACTATGGATGGATGGACCTTATTTCCGGCGACATTAACGAAATCCGTGACGCGGCCGATGAGACGCAGGCCCTCATTTGACCACTCGACCAAGTCTCCGGGAACAAATCGTTTGCCGTCAAGGATGGCCTCATCTGAAGCCGGGAAATAACCATCTGCGACGTTCGGCCCAAGGACGGCGATCCGGTTTTTATCGATTGTGACGACATCAACTCCACAGAGCGGCGTGCCGGCAAAACCACTCGATCGTTCCAGTTCATCCTCGCGATCGTAGGCAATGCCGCCGCACTCGGAAGATCCATAAAAACTGTGGATCTTCCGACCGAACCGCTGATGGAATTGGCGCGAAGTCTCGGGCACCAACGGCGCGCCGGCCGAGATGCAGAGCCGAGTGGGGACAGGCTCAGTAGTGTCTGACAACGATCCAAGCGCTTGAAAAAGCGCCGGCGTTCCGGGAAAAACGGTCGCTCCACACTTTTGCAGATGATGATAGACCGCTCGCGGCATTCGGTCGTTGGAACAGACCAGCGCGGTGCCCTGAAATAGGAGGGGCGCAATCAGATTACTGAACCCGTATGAATGCGAAAATGGGATGACACCGAGACTCACATCTTCGGGTCGGATGCCCATGGTCTCGCAGATGTTTCGGCAATCGGCGAGAAGCTGCGACTCACGAAATCGCACCGTTCTCGGTGCGCCGGTGGTACCGGAAGTAATCTTGAGCAAGTCGGGCCTTGGATCTTTCCACGCAATTTTTTGGTAACCAAGACGTTGGATGGTTTTCGCCCGCACCAAACCTTGTGCCTGCGTGAGTTGCAGAATTCTGTCGAGCTGGACCGCTGGGATATCCGGCTCGGTTGGGGCGATGATGAGCCCTCGATCCCAACAGGCGAGGAGCAACGCGGGCCACGACGGATCATTCCCTAACGCTCCAACGACGCAGTCACCTTCCGAAAAACCCGGCAGTCGAGCTCTCCATAAGGATCGTTCTTCTTCGATGTCCTGGAACGTTCGTAAAATTGAGCCATCATCCGCGAGAATGGCCGGGTGCCGGCTTCTGTCCTTTAAAACCCGTTTCCAGAAACAGTCGAATAGCCTCGGTTCCACTTGCGTCACCTGAACTGTGTGATAGTTTTGACCTCTTTTTACAGACATGAAGGCTGACATCCATCCCAAATACGTGGAGACGACGATCGTTTGTGCCTGCGGTGCTGTCTATCACACTCGGTCGACCCGTCGCGATATCAAGATTGGTATTTGTGCCGCCTGTCATCCGTTTTTTACCGGTGAACAGAAGTTCGTCGACACGGCCGGCCGCGTCGAAAAATTTGCCCGCAGATACGGTAAGACGCTGGTAGGCAAGAGCAAATCCAAGTAGACTTTCCCAGTTGGCCTTGGAACGGTGACTGCGCGGGTCGCGCTTTCACCGTTTTGATTTTTATGGATTTTGGGCCCCTAATCGATCAGAAGCGGAGACGATTCCAGGAACTGGAAAATCAGGTCACGTCGTCTTCCCTGTTCGAGAATCCCAGACGGGCCAGGGAAGTGATGCGTGAACACGCCGAGCTGAAGTCTCTTCTGGAGGACTGGGAGCGGCTGGAGAAGAGCACAAGGGAGCTGGCAGAGAACCGTGAATTGGCTGCCAGCCCGGATATGGAACTGGCAGAATTGGCTCAAAGCGAAATTCCAGTTCTGGAGAAACGGGTTACTGAGCTCACCAGGTCGGTCCAGTATGCACTGTTACCTCCGGAGCCGCACGAGGATCGCGACGCCATTATGGAAATACGGGCTGGTACCGGCGGGAGTGAGGCAGCCCTGTTCGCCGCGGATCTGTATCGGATGTACAGCAAGTACGCCGAGCCGCACGGGTTCAAGATCGAGGAGTTGGAAAGCAGCGCTTCGGAGCTGGGTGGGCTCAAGGAAATCATCTTTCGAATTAGTGGCGCGTCAGTTTTTAGGGTACTGCGGTACGAGAGCGGTGTTCACCGTGTGCAGCGGGTACCGGTGACAGAAGCACAAGGCCGAATTCACACCTCGACTGCGACCGTGGCTGTTCTCCCTGAGGCCGAGGAAGTCGACATTGAGATCAGGCCCGAGGATATTCGAATCGAAGTGAGTCGGGCGGGAGGCCCGGGCGGCCAGGGCGTGAACACCACAGACTCGGCGGTTCAGGTCCTGCATATTCCCACCGGTAAGATCGTCCGATGTCAGGATGGTCGCAGCCAACAGAAGAATAAGGAGAAGGCCTTGGCTATTCTTCGTTCCAGATTGCTCGAGGAAAAACAACTCGCCGAGGCAGAAAAGTATTCGGCTCACCGGCGGAGCCTGATCGGGTCCGGCGGCCGAGAGGAGAAGATTCGGACTTACAATTTCCCACAGAATCGCGTGACCGATCATCGAATCGGTCTAACGCTCTACAATCTGGACCTTTTCATGGAAGGGCAGCTCGACGAAATGGTAAAAGCATTGCAGGTCAGTGACATGGAGCAGCGGTTGAAGGAAGCGGGATTGGAAGCCGCTTCGACGTGAATTTGCGTCCCCCCACAGTGACTGTTCTCGAAGTCCTCCAAAACACGGCGGTCTACTTCGCTAAAAAGCAGATTGAGCACCCGCGTCTGAACATCGAGCATCTTTTGGCGGACGCACTTGGCAAGAAGCGGATTGAACTCTATCTCGAGTTTGATCGGCCGCTATCAGATCGTGAGCTCGAACCCTTGCGAGAGAAGGTGCGCAGGCGAGCTGAGGGCGAGCCCCTGCAACATCTTTTGGGTCACTGGGATTTTTTTGGTCGCACCTTCAAAACGGATCGCCGAGCTTTAATCCCGCGCTCAGATACCGAGCTCCTGGTTGAGGTGGTGCTAAAGAAGCTCGCGACTCGGGAGTCTAAGGCAACTCGCCTGGTGGATGTCGGTACGGGTAGCGGTATCCTGGCGATCACCTTTGCGTTGGAACAGCCGGAACTAGAGGTGGTTGCTGTTGATATCTCGAATGATGCGCTCGCGTTGGCTCAGGAAAACGCTGAGAGACTTGGAGTGTCGCACCGAATTGTGTTCCGCCGTTCGGATCTGCTTGAGCAGATCGATGGATCGTTTGACTGGATCGTGGCAAACCTTCCTTACATCCCCACAGCGGATATTCCAGGGTTGCAACGCGAGGTGCGATTCGATCCCGCCTTGGCCCTCGACGGGGGCGAAGATGGATTGGCGATTGTCAAAAGATTGATTGAATCGATCCCTGGTAAGATAGCGTCAAACGGTGTCGTTGCTCTCGAGGTCGGGCAGGGGCAGGCGCAAGCGCTAGCGAATTTTTTGGCTCGCCAAAACTATCGG
>JAFAMB010000040.1 GCA_019233825.1 Verrucomicrobiota bacterium
AACCTTCCGGCGCTCGAGGCGGTGCTGACCGATATCAAAACGCAGCGCGCCAGCATCCAAGTCTGTCTTGGCGACATCGTCGGCTACAACGCAGAACCCGCGAGGTGCGTTGAGCGCGTGCGAGAAATATGCGAATTTTTTTGGTTCTTACCACACTTCCAAGGCTGTCCTGCCACAGATGGTCATCCACGGATACGGTCGATTGCTCCACATTGCCTCAATCGCCGGTAAAGAGGGAAATGCTGGGATGATGGCTTATTCCGCCTCAAAGGCCGCCGTCATCGGAATGACAAAAGTTCAGGGCAAAGAATTGGCCGGTACGGGCGTCACGGTGAACGCGATAGCACCCGCCGTGATCGAGACCCCGATGGTAGAGGTGCTGCCGGACCAGCAGGTGAAATACATGACCGACAAGATCCCGATGGGTCGTTGCGGATCGTTGGAAGAGCTCGTTGTGATGGTGGAATTTATCATTTCTCCCAGTTGCAGCTTTTAGATACAGGCTGTTGCGAAAAGGGTTATTCCTCGTGCTCGTGCTCGTCGTCGTGCTCGTGCTCGATGTGTTCACCGGGTTCAATCATTGGCCAGGATGATCGGGCCCAGCTCGCCTGATCATCTGGCCTTGGCTCGATGAATCGTCTGGGCAAACGAATTGCAAGATGGGCACCGGCTAGCGCCGAAAAAGCCTCAACCGACCTCGGTCATCTCGAAAAATTCTCTTCCCTTTCGAGGCGATTAGGGTACGATGCGCTTTGCGACTCGTTCAATTTGCAGGACTGCATCTTGGGCTGATTCCTCGCCGCTGAGTACTTTATTAACGTTTTCAAACAGACCGCTGGAAAGCTGATTATAGGATGCGCCGGTAACGGTCGAAGGACGGGCCACGGCGCTGCTGAGGATGTCCGGCGCATTCTTAAGCCATGCGATTTTTCCTTGTAGTTCGGGGTCGCTGTACAGGGCGGCGAGCGCTGGCAGCAAACCCAAATCGATCGCATGTTTCTTCTGTATCTCTGGCGAGGTGAGGTAGCGAACCAGATCAGCTGAGGCGTTAGGAACCTTTGAATACGCGGAGACCATTAATTGCCAGCCACCCAGGCAGGCAGCGTTCATGCCGTTGTCGCCACCCTTCGGCAGAACGGCGACATCGAATTTTCCGGAAATCGGACTCTTTGGATCTGCACCTAACGGATAGGCGTATGGCCAGTTACGCATGAAGGCGGCATTACCAGCCTGCCAGATGGTCCTAGCTTCTTCTTCGCCGTAGGTGGTGACATTCATCGGAGAGATCGTTCCTACCCAGCCTTTCGCGGTTTCAAGCGCCTTAACGGCATTCGGATTGTTGATCGTAACCTTCTTGTCGGGATCGACGACCGTGCCGCCTCCGTAGCTGTAGATCCATTCCACCGCATTACAGGTCACGCTTTCGCTGGCTTTTCCTTCGAAAACAAATCCCTGAAAGTCTGGCTTCCCAGCCGAACGTTCACCGTCCTGGATCTTCTTCGCCATTTCGGCGAGTTCTTCCCAGGTCTTCGGTGGGGCTTTGTACCCATACTTTTCTAGTAGATCCGTACGATAATAGAGGAGCCCGGCATCGACAAACCATGGTATCGAGACGAGGCGGCCGTTGACCGTATTATTCTCAATGCTGCGCGGGAAAAACTCTTTGATTTGGTCGTCTTTGAAATACTTCTTCAAATCCACGGCATGCGGGGCCGCAATTCCCTGCCAGATAACGTCGACCATGTACACGTCCACATCTGCGCTTTTTGATCCCCAATACTGTAGATACAGTTGGAGCGTCGCCGTTGCATCAGCAGGCCTGCTAATGTATTCGAGGATGTTGTTAGTCTTTTTGGCCCACTCCTCCGCGACTGCTCGCGTCCAAGGCCCGTTGGCACCGACCAGGTCAGAATCTCCGGCAAACCGGACGGTTTCACCCGCAGCAAAATGGCGCGGAGTTAACAGGGAAACAAAAAAGAGGACACCGAGGAGTCGGACGGCGTTTCGTCCGAAAAAATTATTTAGACGGTTCATTGGGGGAAACTCTTTCATGGCTGCAATAAACCACTAGAGGCAATTGGTTCCGAGTCGTCAAGTTAATCCGGGTCTTTCAGTTCCGCTGCGCACGGTCGGCGATGGCGTGAAGCTAGGAGCGCCAGAGTCTGAGCATCTGGCCTTGGCCCGATGAATCGTCTGGGCAAAAAAATTGCAGGTGGGCACCGGCCAGCCCACAAAGCTTCAACCGGTCTCGGTCATCCCGAAAAATTCACTGCCCTCTAGCTCCACGCGAAATCGCGTGGTAATAGCCCTGCGACAAACGCAATCCGAAGAGGTCGCGGCTTCAATATGCGAACAACATGACAATGAAGGTATCGCTCAACTGATTGAAAATGGAAATGTTAGTAATCAAACCGTGGAGGCGAAATCGGCGGAGCCGCTTCGGGTGAAAGGACTCTCCAAAACCTACTGGATTGCTCCGTTCGTCTTCCTGGGCGGACTACCATTCGGAATAGTTGGCATGATCGTTTGGGGAATAGGCATGGGAGCGCAGGACTCTTTGCTCAAAGCAGTCCTGGCCAACGTTGTTCCGGTAGAAAACCGGCGCTTAAATCGGCATGAGTTCTAGAATCTCACGCAAAGCCGCGAAGGTAAATCGATTCACAACAAGATTACAACGGCTTCGACCTGAGCGGGTTGCTCGACAGACCTCACGAAAAGAGACCCGGAAACCCCGGGCAAGTTTATTCTGGACAAATGGCGCTGCATTGGTTAGAGAAAACGGATGAGGGAAGTTCTGGCCGAGAGCAAGGTTTCTTTGCTTAGATTCAGATTTCTTTCCTTTGGTCGAAGAATCGGCAAATCTCTGCAAGTAAAGAATCTTTCGAAGGTTACCGGTGCAGCGATTGAAAGCGTCAAGATCAATGCAATCAGACCCGAACTGCGTGGTAACCGATTAAAGTGGGTGAAACGGCGGCGCCTCGGTAGCAGTCTGCTGGCCCTGGGTGCGAACGCGTTCTTTTTTCTGGTCGGGGCACGCATTCATCTTTGGATCAGACTCAAAAAGTGGCAGTCTTGGGAAGTCGCCTGTTTTCGCCTCTTATACGGCCGCGCACATTTGGCTGTTCCGGAAGGCAGACGTACGGTCTGTGTGGATGAAATTCCCGGAAAAAGCCTGGATGATTATGCGGATCAAGGCATCCTGACGACGCGCGAGATCGAAGCAGCTGGCCGCGAGTTGAGTCGGGCTCACGGACTTTGGTGCGAAGAATTGCACGGATATTGGTCACACGGCGATCCTCACCTTGATAATATCATTTATGATTCCAGGACAGATCGCGCGAGGCTCATCGACTTCGAAGTCATCCATTCTAAGTCTTTATCTGCTCTAGAACGTCACGCGGACGATTTGTTTGTCTTCCTGCAGCATCTCATGGGGTTAACTACTCGCGAACAATGGATCCCGTTCGCTCTCGCTTTTATCAGCGCGTATGACCGGCCCATGGTCACAGAGAAGCTTCGGGAACGGTTGAATATGACTAATAACTGGGGAGCAGCTATCTGGTGGAATCTTCGGACCGATTATTTACTCCGGACTGAGATAATTGAACGAGTTGGCGCGCTGAACCGCGCGCTCAAACCGAGGCGCTGCCTTTGCGCATAATGATCCGCATAACGATTGAATTTATGGCTCGTTTACACAAAGCGATGTTTCGAAGTTCAGCCTCAAGAGTTGCCACCGCGGTCGGGCGCGTCTTCTTTGCGCAACGATTGCTGTTTGGCTTGATTATTGCCTTGCTCGCAGCCTTACTGATTCGCCCGCATATCAGTTGGAGTCATTGGACAGCATTGAAGGGATTATCGGCGCTGCTGGTCTTGTTCGGCTTAAGTCTTCGGGCACTGGCCGGTGGTTTCGCCGGACGCCATACTCGGACCAGCGAAATGAGTGCGCCCCGGCTGGTGACCGGAGGAACCTATGCTTTTGTACGAAATCCAATTTACGCAGGGAGTATGGCGATCGGGCTGGGATTGGTAGGATTCCTGGGGAGCTGGATCGCCCTGATCCCATACGGAATGGTCTTTGCGCTATTCTATTTCTTTGTCATTCCGGCAGAAGAGCACTTCTTGAGAAAGACTTTCGGTCCCCAATACGATGAATATTGTCGCAATGTACCGCGTTTTTTCCCGAGGTTGACGCCCTGGCCGAATGGAGAAAAAAGCGCATTTGATTGGGCTCCGGTCTTGGGTGAGTGGCGAGTAGTATTAGCGATCGCTCTGATCTCGAGCTTTTTTACTATCATCTCCTTGTAAACGAATAGCAGACGTTAGCCTGCCGGGCGAGTTAGCTAAGCTAAGATGATGTGCGTCGATTCATTGAGCGCCGAAGCAGTTATCGTTACTGTTTAGTCGCAAAACGGTTAGGAGGCGAGTGCCGCGCGGGTGCGTTTGACGAGATCATTGTCCGCTTCACCGGAACCGCGGAGGTAGAAGGCACTCGCAGCTAGTAAGCGATCGCGCCACGGCGGCGAAAGGCATTCGTAATCTTCCAACACAGCGGAGCTGAATTTATAGTCATGCGCATTTGTCCCCTTAAGGAAGATAAGTCGGCGCGCCGCGTCGGCGAGCGGCTGTGGGTCGGGATGCTCCTTGAGGTAAGCCAGGATTTTGCGAGACGCGGTGAGCCGGTCCTCGCTGATATCGGCGAAGATCTCCGCGACTACCTCGTCCCCCTTGGCGCTCGGGCCAAGCGCTTCAAGGGCGTCGATGTGAAGGCCGTTGTCCTCGATGTTCCCACGATATAGCGGCATGAAAGCGGCGTTTTGCAGGAGAAGCAGCCGTCGCGTCTCGTCGCTGCGGACGCGCTGCCAAGCAAAATGCACGGCGTTAGTGAACGTCGTCGCGTGCAGCGAGAAAATTCCGGGCGCCTGCATGAGCAATTCACCGGCGCCGTTGAAAAGTCCGTCGAAAATCGACTGCGGCGCCACTCCCTCGTTGAGCAACTTCACCGTTAGTTCGCTTGTGTCAGCAGGCGAACCAGTCCGGATCGATTGAAGCAGTTCCGCTGTCGCTTCCGCGCTCGGTTTGCCGTCGAGCCAACCGTTGCGGATGCGCCTCACCATTTCGACATTTTGCCGGAACGGACGATCAGCAGGCAGGTCGACTTTGGCCGGATTTTCCCTGCCGCCCGAACGATCGAGTAACGCGTAGGCGAGCGAGCGCAGCACCGGCTCGCAGTGTTGCCAACCGATGACTTCCAAACAGCGAAAACTGTTGGCCACGTAAATAGCCTTGTGGCCTATGTCGCGGAAATCGCGTGCCCCGTATCGGCAGAAAATCTCGAACAACTCGTGGGCGCCGCTGGTGCGCGCGAGACCGACTACTGCGGCGTCGGCCGCGCTTTCGTCCCAATTGTCCATCGCCGCATTGAATGCGCTCTTTGCGTACTCGCTCGATGGCACGGCGCTTTCATCCACCGCTCCCATCGTCCAGTTGCCCTCGCTTACGTTGGCAGCCTGCGAGGCTTTGAATTGATCGATAGCCCAGAAGATCGGCAGCCAGCGATCGGTGTCGGGAGACGCGAGGCTAGCGAGATGTGCAGAGTTTACGACCAGCACCGCGTGGAACTTGTACCCTACTGGGCGCGGCTGAATGTTTCGCACGCCGGCCAACAGCAGCGCCGTTAGCAATTCGCGGTAATTTAGCCCGTGTTTAACGCGACTTGATACTTCTTCCAGCACGCGGTCGCGCGGCATTTCCTCAATCAAGCGGACAACTGGTTCGATCTCGGGACGACAGCGGACCATGCGCGGCTCCAGGGCAGCTTCCGCCGCAGAAACAGATGGGAGCTGGGTGAGGAATCCCAAATCGCCCAACGCGGCGAGAACACCACTGCCGGTGACAATTTTTAGAAATGACCGGCGCGCAATCGTGGAATACTCCGTTTGCATCGGGACGTACTCTAGCACGTGCCAAGAAACCGAGCCAGCTGGGCGAGCATTGGTCCTCTATGTCGCTCCTAACGGTGCTGACGGCGTTTTTTCCTTGCATCTATAGATATGGCTCCTACGGAGCCAACCAGGTATTGTGTACCTATCGAAATGACTCAGAATATCTACGATGACCCCACGTTTTTCGACGGATACAGCCGGTTGGGCCGTTCGGTCGAGGGACTCGATGGCGCAGCCGAATGGCACGCGCTTCGGGCGCTGCTCCCGGACCTGCGCGGCATGAAAGTGGTGGATCTCGGTTGCGGCTATGGCTGGTTTTGCCGCTGGGCGGCCCAACATGGGGCGCAGAAGATTCTTGGCCTCGACCGCTTTCACGATAGCTCATCTCGACGAATGGGGGCCGACAGACGAACAGATGACAGCGCGGCCCGAGCTGGCTGAAGAACGTGAACGCCCGATGATGTTGCTCGTGTCCGCGCGGCGGTAGTTGGTATCGGCGAGCGATGAGATGCCGCTCCTATCGGAGCTGGTGATATTTTTTCTGTCCCGAGCTATAAAGATCCTGGCTCCTACAGAGCCCGGCTTGCCGCAAGTCCGGAGTGTCCCGTTTTTCTCTTTTGGCCTGGGCACCGACAGGGCAGCTCGATCACGCAGACAGGTGACGATGGCTCGAACCGTTTCCTCCTTTGCGGCAGGAAGCGACAAGTGCTTTGGACGCCTCAAAACCGCCGCGTGGGATAACGCATCTAACATGTTAGTCACAACAAACAATAGCAGGTCAAAGTCCGCAGTAGTCCCCAGCTCCGGCACTCTGGACGCAATTGCTAGTCGCAGAACACCATTGAGCCGTTCCGCCAGACTCCGGGCAGTGTTGGCTCAGCAAGGTGTCTCGGTCTGTAGAAGTTCATAGAGTTCGGGCATTCACCCGGACGACATTGCGGACGTTTCCGCAATCGCATTGATGAGGCCGGACTACGACGGAAAAAGGTTGCCGATCGATCGCAACTGCATTACGCGGAATCGATACGATTTTTCTGATCAACTCCGGTCCCGATCTGGTGGCCCGAGACGATCTCGCAGCCCGTGTTGCCAAAGCTGCCGGTACGAAACGAATCGTCAAACTTTCGACCATGGATGTGGAACAAGGCGTCGGGACCGGCGCCTGGCATGCCAAAGGTGAATCGGCGATTTGCACAAGCTGGGATTGGGATTACATTTGTGCGGCCAAGCGGGTTTATGACAAATGCCCTAGCCTGGGCGCGACATCGATCAAAGCAGAAGGCATCGTTCGGTCAGTGGCCTGGAGGCGTTAAGCTATTCGGAATGAGCGCGAAGATTAGCGCTGTCGTCGGGTGCCCACTTAGATTTGAATCCATCTCGGAAGCGCGGAATTTGATTCTTTCCGCTTTTCCCAATACTTGGTCCAAGCTCGTTCGAAACCTACGCGGAAATCTTTGATACCATGCGCAATTAAAAGCACGCTATGGGTAGCCAGAAACGCATTCCAACCGGCCGCGAATGCTTCATGTTGACCAGCTTCGAGTGTGTCGGCTAGATCCTTAAATGCTTTCTTTACTTTTGGTGAAGCCATCACCTCTTCATAGATCCCTTCGCTTTTGAGGAAATCATCAAAATCGCTGCCCTTATGCGGATTGAGTTTTTCGTTCATAGGGCCATTGGCTGAATTGGTTTGAAACGTTGGTGTAACCGGTCGTTCACCAAATGAGTGTGCCGAATTCCGGTTGTTCCATTTCTTCAAACATAATCAATGCCCGCAGGATATCATCACGAACCGTTTGCCAATCGCTCGCCGATCCGATGCTCAAACCGCGTTGCTTTTTACGGACGAGGCTTGTTCAAAGGAATAGCTTGGCCCGATCTAGAGTTTTCAAAAGCGCTTGATCTGCTTGAGCAAAACTTCTTTCATTCCCTAACGCAGCCTGTCGCCCCAGTGAGCCCCTTGGAGCTCCACCGTTAAAAACTGCCGACTCCGCCAGGCATTTCGGCTTCCCATTCCTCTTCTAACTCCAAAGGCGTGAGTCGAGGGCTATGCAGACGATTCGTCAATTGTCTGCGTATCATATTGAGAATGGTGGCGGGCCGATTCGGATGCTTACGATGGATACGACTGGTGCGATTGGCGGAGAGATCGACACAATCACGGGAGGAATAAAGCTGAATTCTTTTTTCTTGCCGACGGGACTGAGGAATGCTTGGCTGGCGGCGTGCAATTCTTCCCGGGCTTCTTCGTCCGGATTTCGTCTCACCCCGCGGCTGCTCGTTCTTACGCGTCGCTCGGTGCCGGCGGGATCGCTCTAGAATCCTTGAAAGGCAAAAGATGTTGCAGACAGGTCAAGTTTTATTCCGGCGTCTCTCCGTTGATTTCGCGTTGGTCTTGCCTTTCAAGGATTCTAGCGAGGCGGCTGAACCCCGCTGTTCTACACCCATCGCGATCAAACTGCCGGATACGCCTCGCCGGTCTGAGGCGCCGCCTCGCTAGGGGGAGAGTTAGACATTAGCTGGAAGGCGGGAGGTAGCACTGATAATTTTGGGGTAACTAGGGAGGATGGAAACTAATGATGAGCTCGGTATGAGGTGACGTTGCCCAACGCAGTTATTAACAGAGAGGCAGAGCTGGGGAAAGGTATGCACGGAATCCTGCAAAACCGGTTTCAGATGTGTCGATTGGTGGTTGCGTTTTCCATCCTGGCGACTCTGGCGGCAGGGCGAGACGTTTTGACTTCGCGCAATGATGAGGCGCGTTCCGGTCTTCAGCCGGACGAGACCATCTTGACACCGGCAAACGTGTCAACGCCGTCGAACGGACAGCCTGGCTTTACGTTGTTAGACCAGCTTCCTGTCGACGACCAGGTTTACGCGCAGCCTTTCTACGTTTCTGCGGCAAATGTGTACGTAAACGGCGTGCTTCAGGGCGAGAAGAACCTCCTGATTATTGCGACTGAGAACGACAGCGTCTACTGCTATGGCGCGGATAGTGGGGCGCTTTATTGGCAGCAATCCTTGGTCCTTCCCGGAGAGACGCCAGCCGATTCGTTAGGGTGCGTCGATCTGCAGCCCCAGAACGGCATTACCAGCACCCCGGTCATCGACCGTGCGAACGGGCCAAACGGCACCATCTACGTCGTTAGTTTCACCAAAAGCTCGGGAAATTACACTTACCGGCTGAACGCTTTGGATCTTGGCACCGGGAACAAAACGCTGGGTCCAACCGTCATTAATGCCGCCGTTGCTGGGAACGGTCCCGGGGCCAATGGCAACGGGGCCGTCGTCTTCTTGCCAAGCCAGCAAAGACAACGGACAGGCCTGGCGCTTGCCAACGGCAACATTTACATCGGCTTCGGTTCGATCTGCGATTCTCCACCATTCACGGGCTGGATGCTGGCTTACAGCCAAAACACCCTAACGCAGGTTGCAGCCTTTAGCTCTAACCCTAACGGTATTCCGGCTTTTGGTTACGCCGGCAGCAGCGGCGCCGGCATCTGGCAAGGCGGCGTTGCGCCGGTCATCGCTCCAGGCCGCGGGAGAATTATATTTGCCACTGGGAATGGCCCATTTTACCCCGCCTCGAGCGATTACGGCGATACCGTTTTGCGGCTCGGTAAAAGCTTAAACGTGGTGGATTCCTTTACCCCGGCAAATGAGGCCCTGCTTGAGGAAGACGACCTCGATTTAGGTAGCGGTGGCTGCACCATGTTCACCGTGGCAGGCCACTCGCTCATCGCCATCTCAGGGAAAGACGGCATTATCTATCTTCTGGACTTATCCAAGCTCTGGGCTCAATACAACGGTCAATACAACGATTATATCTACCAGGAACTCGATGGGGCGAATCCCGGCGGAATTCGGGGTAACGCAGCTTATTTTAATGGTTCACTCTATTACGGACCCAACGGAGGGGCATTACGGCAATTCACTTTTAACAGCAGCGGGATGTTGCAAGGACCGACGAGCGTTTCGCCCACGGCCTTTGCTTATCCCGGCACCGTCCCAAGTGTGTCGGCAAACGGTACCCAGAATGGCATTGTGTGGGCGATTGAAGTCCCGAACAATGGTGCGGGCATTACGACTGGTCCAGCGGTTTTACACGCGTATGCTGCGAATAACCTTCAGAACGAATTGTTCAGGAGCGCCCAGAATTTTGGCGACGGGGTTAAATTTTCCGTGCCGACAATTGCCGGCGGCAAAGTTTTTGTGGGAACAAAAAGCGCAGTAGGCGTTTTTGGGCTGCCCGCCCCGACGCCCGCCCCGACGCCTACGCCTGCGCCTACGCCTGCGCCTACGCCTACACCGACACCTACGCCTACACCGACACCGTGCCCTCCGTGCCCGACATCAGCAATTCAGTCGAACTTTAACGGCACAGCGATTGGGGCAGGTGACACCATCTGGTTTAATGCCCATATCCAGGCGAGCGGGATACCCAGCTCCGGCGCAACGATCAGCTTCAGCTGTTCGACGATCACGTCCAGTGCGTTCACGGCGTCCGTTCCCGACGGGGTAATTATCTTCAGCCCGACCGCCACTTGCGCCAGTACTTCGTTTAGCAATAATACCTGGACGACGACCGTTCCGGTCTCGGGGAGTGATGAAATTTTCCTGACCGGTCTGGGTTTCCCAGTGCCGTCAGGTTTGCCGGGCGGCGGTATTTCGCCGACCT
Source organism: Verrucomicrobiota bacterium (assembly GCA_019233825.1). GTDB lineage: Bacteria > Verrucomicrobiota > Verrucomicrobiia > Chthoniobacterales > JAFAMB01 > JAFAMB01. The sequence goes on from JAFAMB010000040.1 coordinate 10,624, forward strand.
GGGGTGGTATCTTCAGCGCCTCTGTTCCCGGCATATCCGTGCAGTGGCAATGGGGTGCGGCCGTCTACACGTGCTTTCCGTCTGACCCCAACGTGCTTAATCTCAAGCCGACCCACCAGAACGCATGCAATGTCAACAACGGGGACCATGCGGGGACTCCGGAAAATCCGTCGTACCAGCAGTGTGTGACCGGCGGAGCCACGGGCGGTGGCGGTTCGAACTTTACAGGAGGATGGAGCGGTACGGTGTCGGTATCGGATATCTGCGCGCCGCAATGAGTTCCTGGCCGAATTTGAAATCGTGCTTCGTCCTTTAGTTGCCAAGATGGCCTCAATTCTTACCGTATCCGAACTCACGCGGGTCGTGCGCGAAGTTATCGAGGGCCACATCGGCGAGGTCTGGGTCGAAGGCGAGATTTCAAACTACCGGAGGCAATCGTCGGGCCATCATTATTTCACCCTGAAGGATGACCGTGCCCAGCTCGCCTGTGTCATGTTCGCACGATCGTACGGCGCCCAGACCAGAGTGCCGCTCGCTGACGGAATGCATGTCCAAGTCTACGGACAGGTGACCGTCTACGAGTCACGAGGCCAATATCAGCTGATGGTCCGACTCGTACAGCCCAAGGGGCAAGGGGTGCTGCAGGCGAAGTTCGAAGCTCTCAAGCAAAGGCTTCAAGCAGAAGGGCTTTTCGATCCAGATCGTAAACGGCCTCTGCCAAAGTTTCCCCGGCGGGTGGCGTTGGTTACATCCCCAACCGGAGCAGCCGTTCAGGATATGCTCAACATCCTGAGGAGGCGAAGTCCCTGGCTCTCGATTCTCATTTGCCCGGTGCGCGTTCAAGGTGAAGGCGCTGCGCTAGAGATTTCCAGGACGATCGATCATGTCAGCTCCCGTGCGTTGGAATTGAAGGTGGACGTGATGATTGTCGGTCGTGGCGGCGGAAGCCTCGAAGATCTGTGGCAGTTTAACGAAGAGATTGTTGCGCGAAGCATTTTTCGTTCGCGGATTCCTGTGATTTCAGCGGTCGGACACGAGATTGATTTTACAATCGCGGATTTTGTTGCTGACCGGCGGGCGCCGACGCCGAGCGCGGCGGCCGAGATTGTAGCACCGGACATCGTCGCGTTGCAGAGCGAGCTGATCTCGCGGAGCTCGGCTCTGGACCGGCTGGTACGTCAAGCGCTGGAGATCCGCCGGATCCGATTACAGCGTCTGGCAGGCATGCCACACCTTCGCGACCCTCGGCGGCTCATCTTTGAGCGCCAACAACGCGTCGATCAATTGGAGATGCGCCTCGTGCAACTCGGGAAAGACGTTTTCCAGCAACGCCGATCCCGGATCGAAAAGATCCTGATGTTCCTTTCAGCGTTTCGCCCAGATCGATTGTTACAGGCCAAGCGCGCGGAACTCGCGGTTTTAGAAATGCGCCTAAGACGATCTTTGTCAGCGAACGTGGAGTTTCGAAAAAGTCGGGTGACGGAGCTGGCCAATGTCATTCGGTTGCTTGGTCCGCAGCAAACGCTCGAGCGTGGCTACTCGATTACGTTGGATGCGAGGGGAAACGTTATCCGGTCGGTTCAGGACCTGGAACCGGGTGACAGGATTCAAACGAAGCTTGCAGACGGCGCGGCAAAATCTGTGGTCGAGGAATTGGCCAGTGGCTAGCCTAGCCTAGCCTGCATCGCTCACAAATCCTAAGAGATTTGTGAGCGATGCAGGCATCAGAACCCCGGATCGGGAGGTGGAATTGGCATGAGCCGCAGGCCGTCTCTGGAGGGCTACGGTAGGGACGCGCTCCCGGCTTGGGCGGAGCCTCGCCTACCTCAGCGATACTCGTGCCTTTTGAACCCGATGGTGGCGAGCGGAGGCAGGGTCAAACAAAGGGAGTGGGAACGTCCTTGCCAAGCGATCGGATCTGCGTGCATGCCGCCATAGTTCCCTATGTTGCCACCTCCGTAGATGCCGGCGTCAGTATTCAAGATCTCCTCGTACCATCCCTCGCCTGGAGCACCGACCCGGTAGGCATACCTCGGCACTGGGGTAGCATTCACCACAAACACAATCGGCGGGCCCGACTCCGCCTTGCGTACAAACGTCAGGACGCTGTTGTCGGCGTCGTGAAAATCGATCCAATCGAATCCGAGATAACTATCATCATTTTCCCAAAAGGCGGGTTCGCTCTCATACAAGTAATTAAGATGTTGCATCAGGCGTCTGACACCGTCATTCAGCGGATATTGCAGCAGATGCCAATCGATGCTCTCGTCGTGGTTCCATTCCCTCCATTGCCCGATTTCGCCCCCCATAAACACCAACTTTTTACCAGGGTGCGCGTACATCCAGGCGTAAAACATCCGGAGATTGGCGAACTTCTGCCAGGTATCGCCGGGCATCTTGTTCAGTAATGAGCTCTTGCCGTGCACCACTTCGTCATGGCTCAAAACGAGAACAAAATGTTCATGGAAAGCGTAAATCATAGAGAATGTGACTTCCCCCTGGTGAAACCGGCGATGGATTGGTTCGCGGCTCATGTAGAGCAGAAAATCGTGCATCCAGCCCATGTTCCACTTGAATCCAAATCCAAGTCCACCCACATAAGTCGGACGCGAGACACCCGGCCAAGCGGTGGATTCCTCTGCGATGGTCATAATGCCTGGGAATCGCGCATAACAGACTTCATTAAAGCGCTTTATAAAATCGATAGCATCCAGATTCTCGCGCCCGCCATGGACGTTTGGCACCCACTCGCCATGTTTGCGGGAGTAGTCCAGGTACAACATTGAGGCGACCGCGTCTACCCGAAGCCCGTCGATGTGGTATTCGTCGAGCCAGAACAGGCCGTTGCCGATGAGGAAATTACGGACTTCGTTTCGACCATAATTGAAGATCAATGTACCCCAGTCGCGGTGTTCGCCCTGGCGTGGATCAGAGTGCTCGTAAAGGTAGGTTCCGTCGAATTGAGCCAGACCATGCGCATCCTTCGGAAAATGGCCTGGAACCCAGTCCATGATGACGCCGATCCCGTTTTCATGGCAGCGATCGACGAAATGCCGAAATTCATCCGGATTTCCGAACCGGCTGGTTGGCGCGAAGTAGCCGGTCACTTGGTACCCCCAGGACCCGTCGAACGGATGTTCGGCTACCGGCATGAGTTCGATATGCGTAAAACCTAAATCTTTTACGTACGGGATCAGGCGATCTGCTAGCTCGATGTAGCTCAGGTATCGATTGCCTTCCTCGGGAACCCGGGCCCAGGATCCCAGATGGACTTCGTAGATGCTGACCGGCCCCTTGTGCCATTGCCTGGCCTTCCGCGTCTCCATCCATTCATCGTCGCTCCACTTGAACCGGTCGAGATTAAACACGAGCGAAGCGGTTTGAATCCCGTGCTGCCCGAAGAAACCGACGGGATCGCTTTTTAAGACCACCTGACCAAAGCAATTCCGCAGTTCGAATTTGTAGTGGGCCTCCTCAACGACGCCTGGAATGAAGATCTCCCAGATCCCAGATTCGATCCGTTTCCGCATCGGGTGTGCCCGGCCGTCCCAGCCGTTGAAGTCGCCCACGACGCTGACCCGCTGCGCGTTCGGTGCCCAAACGGCGAAACTCACACCAGCATGCCCGTTAATTTCGGTCAGATGAGCACCCAATTTTTTGTAGATCTCGAAATGGTTTCCCTCCCGATAGAGGTACATGTCGAGGTCGCCGAGAATCGGCCCATAAGAGTAAGGGTCGCTGATTTGGAAGGTTTCTCCGGACCAGGTAGTGATCTCCAACAGGTAATCAAAAGCCTCCTTTACTTCGGGTAGCTGCGCCTCGAACAGGCCTTCATTCGCTATGCGATTTGCCGGAAAATGACGCTTGGGGTTGTATCGATCGACGATCGTCAGTTCTTTGGCGTCGGGACGAAAGGCGCGTACGACCCAAAGTCCATCGACCCTGTGCAGGCCGAGGACGCCAAATGGGTCATCATGTTCGGCATTCAGGAGCCGGTGGATATCGCCAGAGGCAAGCGTGGTATTCATGGTTGGTCCTGGAGGAATGGTTCTATTTTATTAAGATACAACCGCTCTGCAGAGTAGTTGCGCAGCAGTCGTTTTCTACTCTTGAAAGTGTCGTCGTTTTCGACGGTTTTACGAATCTTCTCTGCAATATTTCTGGGGGTGTCCGTCAGGTCAAACAATAGTGTGCCGGAAGGCGCGATCGATCTCAACGGTTCGATGTTTGAGCAAAACACCGGCAGCCGATAGGCGGCGGCCTCAAGCATGGGTAGCCCGAAGCCTTCCTGGCTTGAAGGGAAAAGAATCGCGTCGGCGACCATGTAAAGGCTATGCAACTGCGGTTCATCAACAAAAAAAAGCTCGTTTACCCAGGCGACGGAAGCCTGGACCTGAAGCTCCGCGGCCAATTGCTTCAGTCTCACAAAATATTCGGCGCTGGAGCGGTTGTGGGGATCGAGCGCGCCTGAAATTAGTAAAAGCACCCGAACACCTATGTCCCGAAGCGCTTGAACGATCCGGAGAGCAAACGCGATGTTCTTTCGCTCTAAAATCCGTGTCGGATAGAGGAGAATGATAGATGCGTCCAAGGCGTTCTGGACAAGTTTGGCTACCTCCGAAGTAATGGCGCACGCGAAGGGGAAGTCCAGACCGTTCGGAATGATAGCATCCGCCTCTCCGCCCATTAGTTTTTTGAACTCCGCCGCGCGAGATTCCGAGATGATTACATATTTTACTCTTTGGTTGCGGTTCCGGATGAGGTCGAAGGTTCTGTCGGCGGGAATTTTGTAAAACGGATTTACGGCCGCCAGATCGTGGGTCCAAGCGATCACTTTCCCGCTCTGGTCCGCGAAGGCGCCGAGCGCCTGAGTTGCGGCCAGATTGAACGGCATAGTGAACATGTTGTGTACAATGACACGATCGAATTTAATGAAAAACTGTGCGAACAACTTCTGCAATGCTTTCAGGAGGCTGAAGTACGCTTGACGGGGGTGCCCCTGATAGGCTTCCTGTTGAGCGGCCGTGACCAGCGAGTCGCCCGAATCGAGTTCAGGAAGGGCCACGGTTGGAACCTGTTTATCGAAGCCGGTACCTTGGCCGCATAGGATTGAGACTTCATGACGGTGACGCGACATCAGCTGCGCATGTTGGCGGATCACAGTTTCCACGCCGCCGACGACAGGCCAGGAAGTGTAGTGGACGATCGCAATTTTCATTACTGGCCCTAGCCTGCATCGCTCACGAATCTTCAGAGATTTGCGAGCGATGCAGGCTCAGGCAGCGGAATCCCGCCGCTCTTCGAGCTAGGGCGCGTCCGCAAGCCGGAAAAGGTCGCGCCACAGCGAAGCGACGGCGGATTCCGCTGCTTTTTGGAGAGTAGAATTTGAAGGCACTTTGTTTCAATTCATTTTAAATCAGGCTTTTAAACAGGCGCGCAGCGCCTCTTCGCTAGAATCCTTGAAAGGCAAGACCAACGCGAAGTCAACGGAGAGACGCCGGAATAAAACTTGACCTGTCTGCAACATCTTTTGCCTTTCAAGGATTCTAGCTTGAATCCGGAGGGATGTGCCTTAGTTTTTGTGTCCTTCGGAGTCTGAGAAATGCCAGGGTAGCTCAGTGGTAGAGCAGGGGACTCATAAGCCCTTGGTCGCGAGTTCAACTCTCGCCCCTGGCAGAGATTCTGCTGAGAAACCCGATCTCCAGCCGGGTTTCTCAGCAGAATCTGCGCGCGCTTGGCCTTGATCCGAACAGAAGAGGGGTTAGTTTGCCCAGTCCGCAAATTTTATGGACTTCCTGAACAACTATTTCTATTGGGGCCTCGGCATTGGTGTCGTCCTGGGCTTGATCGGAATCGGTTTCACCATTATGCGACTTTGGGATACCAAAGGTGAAGTGAGACGTTTGAAACGGCACCTCGCGGACAAGCTCGAACTTGAATCCGAAGCGACCAACAGGTTGCGCCTGGATCTGCAGGAGTTGAAACAACAGAACGAAAATCTCCGAATCAAAGTCGCAAACTTGAACCAGTTTCCGGACAAGCGTTTGCAGAGGGAGCTGGAGATCTACGCGAGAGCTGAGCGCTTTATGGTGTCCAGCTCGCCCGGTTTTCCAGCGGTCTGGGAAGAGGCTAAGCGGAGCGCCGTAACCGGCCTCGAACAAGAAGAAAGTGGCAAGAGTCTGCCGAAACGCGTGTTTAACGCCCTCTTGAATCGTCCGTCATCGAAAAGTTCAAATTCCGATCCCGGCCACGATGGAGCTTAGCCTGCCCCGGCAGCGAGCTGTAGAGCCGCAACCGCAAAGGACGAGGTGTCGGCGTATCGGCGAACGCGGAGATGTAGGCGAAGCGCCCCGCTTTGCTTCTTCATCAGATCGATGCAAAACGAGACGCTGCGCCTACACGAGTCCGCCCTACCGGCCTTTACTTGACACGCTGAAATGAGGTGATAGTCTTTGGGCTCCTGCAGAGCTGACCATATGGCAAACACACGATCGGCCGCTAAGCGAAAAAGGCAAACCGAGCGACGTACCAATCTGAACAAGAGCATCTTGTCAGGTTTGAAGCATCAGCAGAAAAGGCTTGCCGCGGCGGTTGCCTCCGGAGACAAAGCGAACGTGCAGGTTGCGTTAAATCTACTGGCCTCCCGCCTGGATAAAGCGGCGAAGCGCGGCGTTGTTCATCGGAATCTCGCGAATCGGCGGAAGAGCAGGGCTGCAAAGGTTGTTGCGATAGCTTCAAGCAAGGCAGAGACGGGCCGGTAGAGCGAGGCTCCCGGCTCCGCACCGGTTCCCTCTTGCTGCGTCGGGCCAGCAGGGGCGCCATAGTTCCGCGGACGCGGAACGACGGCGGCCGTCCGAGCCGAGGGACGAGCACGCCGCACTGGCCTTTGATGACGTCACGCACCGCGGCTCCGGCGGAGTCTTGCCCTAACGCGCCTTTTTTGGGGATTAGCTGATCTGGTCGGTCAGCTCGAGGCGATCTGCGACTCGGCCAAGGCCCTCCTGGGCCGGTTCGGTCACGTCAAGAAAAAGTATAGTGGCCTCAAAGCTCGGATACCGTTCCTCGATGCGTTCGCAGGAGACGACCATACCGGTTACATCCTCACATACCGGACAATCTTCAGGACCGACGGGGTGAGCGCAGATCCGGATTGCGAGCTGGGTTCCGAGCGGAAAACGCCAGCGCGACCTTAGCACGATCCCATTCTCGCTGATTACGAGGTCACCGGGATTTCCGAAGCAACAATCGATCCCGTAGTCGAGATAAATCGCGAAGTCCGCGTCTTGGGAATCACCTGGAGCACACATTGCTTTCGCTATGCCGACGTGGGAAAGGTAGTCTCGAACTCGCTTGAGTCAAGGTTGGTCGCTCATCTCAGATTCTACTTCTCCCATTATGCGGCGCGCGAGTCGGCCAAGCAGATAGGTCGTTACGATAGTGACGATGAAGCCGCTCCCCCAGAGTAGATAATCGTGCAGATCCGGTTTTCGGGTTCCTCGCGCCATATCGACGCCGAATTGCCCGAGAGTACCAATAAACGCGTAGAGAAAGAGTCCCGGACTTTGACCGAGCGCCACCCAGAGCAGACAGCGGCTGAGACGCACGCGGGTTAACCCATAAAGGTAATTTAACAGGCTCGAAGGTGCCAACGGGTTCAGTTGTGACAATACGACGATCTTCCAGCCGTGGCGCGCTATGGCTCCGTCCAGGATGCGCAGTCTGCGGTGGTTGGAAAGGAGCCTGTCAATACGCTGGCGTCCCACTTTTCTGGCGATCATAAAGGCAGAGGCTGCTCCCAAGAGGTTTCCCGCTAAAACCAAAAAAAATCCCCACCAGAGCCCAAAAAAGAATCCGCCGCCCATGCTCAGGATCCCGCCCGGCAATAGCAACAAATTACAAAGTGCATAGGTAATCGGGTAAACGAGGCCGCTCCAAAAACCGAGCTGCTGAACATACTCGCGTGCATCGCCGATCCAGTTGAGGATCGGATATTTTGTGGATGCGGCGAAGAGGGCAACCAGAGCGAGCAGCAGTCCGCCCCATTGAATAATCCAGGACCAAGGGACCCTATGATAAGTTGCGGACGAACTGTGCGAGCTCGGCGGTGGTGTCATAAGCGAGGAAAGGTGTGATCAGGTAAATTCCGGGGAAATACTCCAAAACGGCACGCACCACGTCTTTCGCGATTTCTATGCCTTGACGACGTCCTTGTGGTCCTTCCGTCCCGGCCATGCGAGACCGGATTTCATCCGGGACGATGATTCCCGGAACCTCATGATGTAAAAACTCAGTCTGTTTTCCGTTCAACAACGGCCAAACGCCAGTCAATATCGGTACCCTGAGATGCTTGGTTCGTGTGTGCATCTGTTTAACGAGCGTCTGATCGAAAACTGGTTGCGTCATGACGTAACGCGCCCCGGCTGCGATCTTGCGTTCGAGTCGTGAGATTTGAGCGTCCAGGTTTTTGGCGTTGGGATTAAAGGTGCAACCCGTAACGAAATCTGTGGGGTATTTAATGTTCTTGCCCGCAAAGTTATAGCCTTTATTCAAGCCGCAGATGATCTCCATCAGTTGGATGGAGTTAACATCGTATACAGAAGAAGACCCTGGATGATCGCCGAATTTGGCAGGGTCTCCGGTCAAAGGCAAGATGTGTCTGATGCCAAGTGCAGCGATACCCATGAGCTCGCTTTGGAGGCCGATGAGATTTTTGTCTCGGCAGCTGATGTGGAGCAAAGGCATTATGTTGTACTGCTGTTTGAGGATCGCGCCGATCGCCAGGTTGCTGACGCGGAGAATCGCCAGCGAATTATCTGCCAAGGTGATCGCGTCGCTGCCGGCATCGATTAAGGCCTGCGCCGCCGTGAAGTATTTTGCAAGATCCAGGGTCTTGGGCGGATCAAGCTCGGTCACGACGACCGTCTGACCGCTGGCCATTAAATCCAGGATGCTGGTCTCGGCCGGTCTTCTCTCGGTTTTTAATTCCGGTTCAGCGAACCATTGGATAACCGGTTTCGACCGAACCGGTTTTAAGCCGGCGATCGCTTTCGCCACTTCGCGAATGTGCTGCGGTCCAACACCGCAGCAGCCGCCAATCAGGCTCGCGCCTTGCGTGACAAATTCCTTCGCCGCCTGACCCAGATACTCCGGCGCAGCGTTGTAAAGGTAACGTCCATTTTGATAACGGGCATATCCGGCGTTAGGAAATGCACTGATCAAAAATTCAGCCGGAATCCGTCGCAAAACGCGCAGCATCGCGCGCGGGCCGGTGACACAGTTGACTCCAACGACGTTGGCACCGAGTCGGACCAGCTCCCGAAACGCCTGAGTAATCGGCAAGCTGGATGGCAATCGGCCTTCCTCGGAGGATACCATCGAGCAGATGACGGGAATCTTGGCGTCGAGTTTTCTCACGGCGTCGAGAGCGATCCGGATTTCTTCGAAATCCAGGAACGTCTCCAGAAAAACAACGTCGATCCCAGCATCCAGGAGCGCTTCCGCCTGTTCCCTGAACAATGCTGCTCGGTCGCTGTTTTGACCCTCGGTTTGAGGATCTGCGATCCCCAGTGGCCCGATGCTCGCGGCCAGATAAGTTGGACGCGAGCCGATGGATTGACGCGCCAACTGGACCGCCGCCTGATTCAGTTCTTTAACGCGACTCTGCAAGCCATGTTTTGAAAGTCGCGCACCGTTTGCTCCGAATGTATTGGTCTCGATCAAGCGAGCGCCCGCCTGTACATAAGAGTCATGAATGCGCGTGACCAGGTCGGGCGCGGAAACGTTCAGTTCTTCAAAACAGACTTCGAGCGGCACTCCCGCCGACATCAACTCGGTTCCCATCGCGCCGTCGCCGCACACTACAGCAGACTTTAGTTCTTCCAGAAAATCCATGAGTTAAAACGTTTCTCGTTGCTGGTTTCTCGTTGCTGGTTTCTCGTGTGCTGCTGTCGCATCAAAGGGTTACGAGAAACGAAAAACCAGAAACGAGAAACCAGAAAGGCTTTAAGCCAGCATGTTAACCGCGGATGCTCACTCCACCAAGAGATTATCAATCAGGCGCGTCGCGCCAAAAAAGACGGCCGCGGCAAGAAGGACCGGCAACCTGATTGGCTCTTTGGGCTGAAGCGTTTTCGGATCGACGGCCACGACGTAATCGACTTTGGCGAGCGATCCGCGCTCGATGCGGCGTCGCATCCAGTTCTCCAGAGCTTGCCGTCGAACCGCCTGCGTTCGTATCTTCAGCTCGGCTTCGCGGAGCGCCTGTTGGATCAAGGGTGCCTGTTTTCGTTCTTCCGCGCTGAGATAAACATTCCGCGAACTGAGCGCTAGTCCGTCCGATTCGCGGACCGTCGGATGGCCGATGATCCGCACTGGAATATTCAGATCGCGTACCATTCGGCGCAAAATTGCGAGCTGCTGAAAGTCCTTTTCGCCGAAGACTGCAGAATCGGGTTGAACAAGATTAAATAATTTCGTGACGACCGTGCACACACCCGCGAAATGGCCGGGACGAGAAGTTCCGCACATCGCCGCGGCCATCGTCGATTCATTCACGGTAACGGATGCATCGGGGGCGTACATTTCGGCAGGTGCAGGTGCGAACACAACGTCGCATTTTCGTTCCCGGAGGAGCGAGCAATCACGTTTAAAAGGGCGGGGATATTTGTGAAAGTCTTCTCGGGGGCCGAATTGCGTTGGATTTACAAAGATGCTGACAACGGTGGATCCACGGCGTCCGGCAAGACACCTGGCATGATCGACCAGGGCAAGGTGTCCTTCATGGAGGGCTCCCATGGTGGGGACCAGGATCAGCGGTCGAGGCAAACGCCGGCTGAGCCGGCGCATCCCGGTTAGGGACTCAACTATGCGCATATCGGTTTTTTCCGAATTAGTTTCTCATCAAAATCATCTTCTTTGCCTCGGATCGAGCGCGTCACGCAGACCATCCCCGAGAAAGTTCAGGGCAAGGAGAGTCAGCGACATGGCGATAGCCGGGAAGACCAGCAACCACCAGTAACCCTTGACAGGATTGATCACTTGCGCCGCGTCACTCAACAACAAGCCCCAGCTTGCCAGAGGCGCTTGAACACCGACGCCGAGAAAACTGAGAAAGGATTCGTCCAAAATGACAGCCGGTACCGTCAGTGTCAGGTAAACCAGCGCTACGCCGATCAGGTTCGGCAAAAGGTGCTGAAAAATGATATTGAAATGACTCTGACCGATGCTGCGGGCGGCCAGCACAAATTGTTGCGATTTGAGGCTGAGTACCTGGCCCCTCACAATCCGCGCCATCGTGAGCCATTCGGTCAAGCCGAGGCAAAGAATCAAAATAACGATTTTTGAGTAACCGATAAGGGCTTGTAGTCCGTGAGTTTCCATGCCGCGGCGAAGCAGGGGGTCGAGCGCACTGATTAAAACGAGCAAAAAAATGAGTCTCGGAATCGCGTACAGCACGTCTACAAACCGCATCATGATCGAGTCGGCCTGACCGCCACCGTACCCTGCAACCATTCCATAGATGATCCCGACAACAAAACTCACGAGTGCACCGGCGATCCCGACGATCATGGAAATCCGGGCCCCAAGCAAAACCCGGTAGAGCAGATCCCGGCCATTCAGGTCGGTCCCGAAGGGATGCTGGTCAGAAGGCGGCAAAAAGCTGTTGCGAGTGACTTCTCCGAAGCCGGCCGGCAGGAAACCCGGCCCAAAAATTGCCGCGAGAGCGACCACAATGAGGATAATCGCCGAGGCGACTGCGGCGGGATTCCGACGGAGCTTAGTCCAAGGGGACTGAGACTTAGTCATAGAGCGTGATGCGGCGATCCAGGAAGCCATAAAGGACATCGACTATCAGGTTAAACAGCACCAGCAGCGTGCAGTAGACGATGACCACCCCTGCGAGCAAAAACCCGTCCCGGTTGAGCACTGAATTGACGAAAAAACTGCCGGCCCCGGGAATACTAAAAATGCTTTCCACTACTATCGATCCGGTCAGCAAATTGGCCGCAAGCGGGCCCAGAAATGATACGACCGGAAGAATCGCGACTCGCAAAGCGTGTTTGTAAATGACGGCGTTTTCACTGAGGCCCTTCGCGCGGGCCGTGCGAATGTAATCCTGGGTCAATATCTCCAGCATGCTTGCCCGGGTGAGTCGAGCGATGTAGGCTGCGTATGGTGCCGCAAGGGTGATCGAGGGCAGGATAAGACTTTGGAGAGTGCCCCAGCCGCCCACAGGGAGCACAGGAACGTAAATTGCGAAGACAAGCACCAGGAGTGGGCCGATGACAAAGGAGGGTAAGGATATGGCGAACAATGCGGCCAGCATGGCGGTTCGATCGATCCAGGTGTGTTGCTCTGCCGCGGCCAGCGACCCCAGAAAAACACCTCCGATGGTGGCCACACAAAAGGCGATCCCACCCAATAATCCGGAGACAGGCAGGCTGTCAGCTAGGATTTCGTTGACAGACCGGCTCCGGTATTTCGTCGAGAGTCTCAAATCGCCGTGCACCAGATCTCCGAGATAGTTGATATACTGTTCCGCGAGCGGCCCATCTAATTTGTACTTGGCGAGAAGCTGTTTCTCGATGTGCTCCGGTAACTTTCGTTCCCTGTCGAACGGTCCGCCCGGCATGAGACGGACGAGGAAAAAGGTGATCGTGACGACGCAGAAGAGGATGACTATCAATCCGAGACATCTTGTCGCGATGAACCTGAGCATGGAAGGGCGGTCAGGAGTACACGGAGTTGCAGGAGTTCAGGAGTTCAGGAGTCAGGAGTTGCAGGAGTTCAGGAGTTCAGGAGTCAGGAGTCAGGAGTCAGGGGAACTGGAGCGTGCCGCACTAAAGAGGGTACAAAATGCCATACAGCCCTTCGGGCAAGATCCACGCTTTCACTTTCTTCGCGCAACTTAACGTCTGGAACCCGGACTTCTCCTGAACTCCTGCAACTCCTGAACTCCTGCCTCCTACCCCCTAGTATTGCACCATAGAGTACACGGGTACGTCGGGAGGAAGCTTCTTTCGTCCGTTGAGGAATGCCAGCTCGATGACAAAAAGCGCCGAGGTGACGACCCCCCCAATTTTTTGTACGAGATTTACCACCGCTCCTGATGTCCCGCCGGTGGCAAGCAGATCATCGATCAGCACCACTCGTTCGCCATCTGTAATAGCGTCGATATGCATTTCCACCTCGGCGTCACCGTACTCGAGTTGGTACGAAGATCCGATCGTCTTGAAAGGGAGTTTACCCTTCTTTCTGACCGGCACACAGCCAAGGCCCAGTTTGTAGGCGACCGCAGCTCCGAACAAAAAGCCGCGCGCATCAATGCCGACCACTTTCGACGGATTCGCTTTCTGAGCTTCGCTCGCAAGGTGATCGATTACCCGTTGGAATAATTGTCCGTTTCCCAGAATGGGCGTTATGTCTTTGAAAACAATGCCGGGCTTCGGAAAGTCCGGGATATCTCGGATGGCGGACCTAAGCTGCTCTAAGTTGACCATTGGCAACGAACCTGGACGAACGGTGGCGAACGTCAATGAACATAATAGAGAAATCCTTCGCGCGGGCGTCCGGGACACCTTTTAATTGACGTCCGCTCTCGTTCGTCCAGGTTCTTTGCTGTTCATAATTATGAGTTCGTTCGACCGTTTCTGGGTTGAGTTAGCCTTGATTTGTTATGTCGTTGGCTTCGGGTATTCGGTCTATTCACTGGCCGCAAACAGATTTCTGACGCCGCGTCTCACGTTTCTGGCAATCTGCGCCGGGTTTTTGTGTACGACGAGCTTTCTCTTTGATCGTGGGCATGCGATTGGGCGTTGTCCCATCACAAACCGGTTCGAGGTGCTGGTCTTCATGACTTGGTCGATGGTGTTGATCTACTTGGTGATCGGCCCCACCTATCGTCTCTCCTTAATGGGGGCATTTACCGCGCCGGTTGCGTCCGCCTTGCTGCTGCTGGCGGTCTCGCTTTCCCCTGACGACCTGGCAACCCGAAAGATTAAAGTCAATCCTTGGCTCGAGGCGCATACTTCGTTCTCGATGGTGGCCTGTGGAGCATTCGCCTTGGCATGCGTCGCCGGTGTGATGTATCTGGTGCAGGAGCAGCAATTGAAAACGCGCCAACCAGGTTCGATCTTTTTCCGGCTACCGCCAATCACGGCGCTGTCGGTGGCAAATTCACGTCTGTTATGGTTGGGTTTCACCCTGTTCACGGTCGGACTCAGCACGGGATTTCTGATTGGCCAACAGATTGATTGGGTGCAGGCGGCCTGGTCGATCGCGGTGTGGTGTGTTTACGGCGGTATCTTGATTGCCCGGGCTCGCCATGCGATGGCGGCCAAGTGGGTTGCGAGGTTGTCGATCGTCGCATTTAGCTTGTTATTGAGCACGTTTTGGGGGATTCGATTCATCTCAGATCGTCCGTCGCTTTAGATGAATATCTACTGTTTCGGCATCAGTCATCACACGGCGAACATTGAGGTCCGCGAGCGGTTTGCTATCCCGGATTCGGCTTTGGCCGACTCGCTGATGCGGCTGGCGAGAATCCGCAGCGTCGACGAGGGTGTCCTCCTTTCAACCTGCAACCGAACAGAATTTTACATTGTCAGCCCCGATGCCCAGTTGACTGTCGAGCCTCTTTTTCATGATTTCTACGGTCTGGGAGAGATCGCGGAGTTGCAGCATCTTTTCCGGCTGCCGGCTGTTCCCACCGTTCGGCATTTGTTTCGGGTCGCTTCGGGTCTGGAATCCATGGTCGTCGGTGAGACAGAAATCTTCGGGCAGGTCAAACGCGCATATGACGCCGCGGCCAGGTCGGGGACAACGGGAAGGATATTGAACCGGCTCTTCCAGAAGGCTTTCCAGGTAGGCAAGCACGTGCGATCATCGACGGGGATCACACGGGGTCGCGTTTCGGTCGGTTCTGTGGCCGTGGATCTGGCGCAACAGATATTTGGGAATCTTGCAGGGTGCAAAATTATGATCTTAGGCGCCGGCGAGACGAGCGAGCGAACGGCGAGGAGTTTTCAATCACGGGGCGCAAAGCAACTTTTTGTCTCGAACCGCTCTTATGAGAGAGCAGCCGCTTTGGCGAAGGCCATGGGGGGCCGAGCCATCCGGTATGACGACTGGGAAGAAGAATTCAGAGATTTGGACATTCTGGTTAGTTCTACCGCTGCTCCGCACGCGATCGTGACAAGGGCGAAAATCGAGCCGATTTTGAGGATGCGCCGGGACCGGCCGCTTTTCATCATTGACCTCGCTATGCCGCGGGACGTCGAACCAGCCGTTCACGATCTGGATGGTGTCTTTGTGTACGATCTGGATTCGTTGCAGGCCATCGCAGATCGAACGCTTGAGGCTCGTCGAAAAGAATTGGTTGCATGCGACGGCTTGATCGAAAAGCATGTCCGCGATTTTCAGGTATGGCTAAACCGGGCTGCTGAGGGGGCTGCTGAGGTGACGGTTCTGCCGGCGGGAACTCAGGGCCCGCGGACGTGAAGCAGATCATCCTAGGGACTCGCGGCAGCCAGTTGGCATTAGCCCAGGCTGAGCTCGCAAAGCAGGCGGTTGGCCGCCTGCCGGAGAGGCCAGAGGTGATTACCCGGATCATCGCGACGACCGGCGATCGACGACTGGATATCAGCTTGAACCAACCAAGTTCGAAAATTGCCAAAGGCTTGTTCACTAAGGAGTTGGAAGAGGCTCTGCTGACCGGAGAGATCGATATCGCTGTCCATTCCCTGAAGGACCTCCCGACCGAATTGCCGCCGGACCTTGAATTGGCCGCCACCTTGCCGCGCCACGATCCTGTGGATGTGCTCGTGTCCAAATCCGCGAATTCACTCCGCGAGATTCCGGTGAGCGGAATGGTTGCAACCGGCAGCCCGCGACGGGCGTGCCAGATAGCGGTTCTCCGGCCCGATCTCCATGTGACTGACATCCGGGGAAACGTGCCTACTCGAATCGCGAAGCTTCTGGCCGAGGGTTCATGGAACTCGCTCGTGCTCGCTAAGGCCGGTTTGGAAAGAATTGGTTACAGCCTGACCGGCAGTCGAATGGAATTCGCAGGACAAGGACTGTTGGTTTCGGACCTGGTGGAGATTCTACCGGCAGTGGGCCAAGGCGCGATTGGCTTGGAAATCAGGGCAAACGATGTTGGACTGAAGCAAATGCTGACCTCTGTCAACCATGCTCCAACCTGGTTTTGCACCGGAGTCGAACGCGAGTTCTTGAGGCTGCTAGGTGGCGGTTGCCAACTGCCGTTGGGTGTTCGTACCCGGATTCGAGAGGGCGAGCTACACTTCGAAGCGATCTTTTTCGATGAGTGCGGCAAGCCGAGGTCTGGAGTTGTCTCGGGTCAATACCAAACGCCCTGGGAAGCCGCCTCCGCCCTTCTCGACAAAATCTATGAAAATGCAAAGTAAAGGTGTCTGCGTTCTAGCCGGAGCGGGTCCGGGCGATATTGGACTGGTCACCCTGCGAACTAAGGAGGCGGTCGAACACGCGCAAGTAATTGTGTACGACTACCTCTGTAATCCCGAGATTCTGAAGTGGGCGCCGGCGGATGCGGAGATTATTTATGCCGGAAAGAAATCCGGCCGGCACACGTTGCGCCAGGAGGAGATCAACCAATTTCTTATCGATAAGACAAACGAAGGAAAACGAGTTGTGCGGTTGAAGGGAGGCGACCCGTTTGTTTTCGGAAGAGGCGGTGAAGAGGCTGAAGCATTGGCGGCGGCAGGGCTGGCCTTCGAAATCGTGCCCGGGATAAGCTCTGCAATCGCGGTTCCTGCATACGCGGGGATACCATTGACTCACCGGGATGTCGCTTCTTCCTTTACCGTCTTTACCGGACACGAAGACCCAGCCAAAGAAGCAACGGCTGTTGATTACAAAGCACTGGTCGCGGGGAAGGGCACTTTGGTCATGCTGATGGGCATGGAGCGGCTTGAAGCGGTGGTTCCACAGTTACTTGCAAGCGGTGCGGATGTCCATCTGCCAGTCGCGGTGATTCGTTGGGGGACGACCGGCCGTCAGGAAACAGTGGTGGGAGAACTTGGCTCGATTGTCGCGGCGGCCGACGGATTTCAGCCCCCGGCAATTACGGTCTTTGGTCGTGTGGTTGACCTTCGGGCAAAACTGAGCTGGTTCGAGCGCCGACCGCTCTTTGGCCGCCGGATTGTGGTCACGCGCACGCGGAAGCAGGCGGGAGCGCTGAGCGCAAAGTTGAGAATCCTCGGCGCGGACGTCTACGAGCTACCGACGATCCAGGTGGAGCCACCGAAGGACCTGATGGAATTCGGTGAACTAGTCCGGGACGCCTATCAATATGATTGGCTGATTTTCACCAGTCCGAATGGCGTCGATGCGTTCTTTGAGATGTTTTACCGGCTCTACAATGATGCGCGCAACATCGGGAACGTAAAGATTGCGGCAATCGGTCCCGCAACCGCCCAACGGATCAAAGATTTCCATCTTTCGGTCGAAATGCAGCCGAAGGAGTTCATTGCTGAGGCTATCATCGACGGGCTACAGGAATTTGGAAGCGTCGAAAACCTCAAATTCCTGGTGGTGAGAGCAGAGGGAGCGAGGGAAGTCTTGCCCAGGCGCCTTTCGGAACTTGGGGCTATCGTCGACGAGGCGATCGCCTATCGAACGGTGCCGGAGACCAAGGATGTCGCGGGCGGTCTGGAGAGATTTCGAGCCGAGGGAGCCGATCTGGTAACCTTTACAAGTTCATCGACTGTGGAGAACTTTCTGGCGTTGAAGCTACCATGGCCAGACCAGTTAAGAACGGCCAGTATCGGGCCAATCACCTCCGATACGATGCGGAAAAATGGTCTGCATGTGGACGTGGAAGCCGAACGGTACGACATGGACGGCTTGGTGGAGGCGATTCTCAGATTGTATTCGGCCGGCTAGGGGCCCGCTCCCGCGCCGGTAGGGGGCGCTCCCGCGCGAGCCGGGCGTGCACGTTTCAAAGCGTCCTTTCGGGTTCTGCAGTCCGACATCGGCGCTTCGGGGAAGCCCGTGTTCACGTTTCTTAGACGTGCGCACCCGGTTCGCGCGGGAGCGCGTCCCTATCGCCCGTTTTGCACAAGATCTGCCCATGGGAACTGTTCGCTTACAAAAAAAAACTCCGCCACGAGGGTGGAGTTCGATAAGTTCCTTAACAAGAAAGCGTTAAGGATTGAATCGGAACTTAAGCTTGCCGCGTTTGGCGGCTAATTTTGCCTTTCGGCGCACCTTTTGCGATGGCGTTTCGAAAGCGCGCAAACGGCGAACCTCCTCCATAATCCCCTCAGCATCGAGCTTGTTCTTGAGCCGCTTAAGGGCTCTGTCGATGGGTTCACCCTTCCTGACAATGACTTCCGGCATAAAAATCCTCTTCTTACAGATGCTTTTTGGTATGAGGGGTAAATAGTAACCGGGGTTTTTCGGAGCGTCAATCGATCAAGCAAAAATCCTAGGCGAGTTTTCAGTTGCGTCCGGAGCCTCTTTTAGTAACGATGCCAAGCCTGAAAACCGGGTACAGCCAGCCCACCTACAGCTGTCTTACCCGTTCAGCACTTTGCAATTTCTGCCAACGCCATGAACAAAGCTGTTGTTTTCGGTCTGGGTTGCCTCGGGATAATAATTCTCGTGCTCGCCGGTTTGTTCGCTGCTCTTGCGGGCGGTTACAACGGGCTGGTCAGGTCCTCCACAGCGGTCGACGCCTCCTGGGCGCAGGTGCAGACACAGTATCAACGTCGAGCGGATTTGATTCCCAACCTCGTACGGACCGTCGAGGGAGCCGCCAATTTCGAGAAATCGACGTTGACCGATGTCGTCAATGCCCGGGCCAACGCAACAAAGGTCACGATCGATCCGTCGAAGGCCCCCACTGACCCCGAGCAGCTTCGACAGTTTGAACAGGCGCAGAACGCGCTCACCGGGACTTTGGGCCGGCTCTTGGCGGTCAGCGAAAGGTATCCGGAGCTGAAAGCGAACGGCAATTTTCGTGATCTCCAGGCTCAGATCGAGGGCACCGAAAATCGGATTGCCGTGGCGCGCCGTGATTTCAACAACACCGCTCAAGCTTATAATGCTCAAGTCCGTTCGTTTCCGACCATGATTTACGCTGGTTGGTTCGCATTCCAACCCAAGCCGTACTTCCAAAGTGTTGCGGGCGCAGAAACCGCCCCAACCGTCAGTTTCCCCTCATTCAGCCCAACCCCGAGCCCCAGGTAGCCGTTCAGGGTTCACCGTTCGCCGTTGACGCCTTGCACTTTAGACCGCTGAACGGCGAACGGCGAACGGTGAACGCCGAGCCTGCATCGCTCACAAATCTCCAAAGATTTGTGAGCGATGCAGGCTAACGCTGTTAGATTTGACAATGGCTTACCGCGCGATTGTCGTTTTGACTCTGCTGATTCTGCACGCGGTGGCTGCGGACATTCCGCCGAAGCCGCAGCGTTATTTCAACGACTTTGCTTCACTGGTCGATGCGCAGACGGCTCAGCGGCTGAACCGAGAGCTGGAGGAATTCGAGCGGCAGACCTCAAACCAGCTCCTGGTTGTTATCTATCCCAGCTTACCGCCAAATGCGGCTATTGAAGACTTCACTCAGGATGCGTTCCGGGCATGGAAACCCGGCCAGCAAGGACGGAATAACGGCGCCATACTCTTTGTGTTTGTGAAAGATAGGAAAATGCGAATCCAGACCGGATACGGTCTGGAAGGCGCGTTGCCCGATGCGATCTGCAAACGCATCATCTCGGACGAGATGGCGCCGCGGTTTCAGGCGGGGGATTTTGCCGGCGGATTGACTGCGGCTGTCAATGCGATGATCGCAGCCACGCGCGGGGAATACACGGGTGCTGGCCGGACTGTTGCTGAGGCTCGCGGTCAGGCGCGGCACAGTGAGGGTGCTTTACTTAACTTGATCATCTTTCTGGTTGTTCTCGGCATCATCGTGCTGTCCTGGCTCCGAGCCGCGCGCCGGGGTACCGTTTACTCAAGTTCCGGCTCCAGCGGACCCGGAAGCCCGGGAGGTATCTGGTGGATGGGAGGAGGCGGCGGTGGGGGGGTTGGTGGCGGTTCTTCCGATGGAGGCGGATTTTCCGGTGGCGGCGGCGACAGTGGCGGGGGTGGGGCAAGCGGCAGCTGGTGAGATTCTCCATGAAGCCGCATCATTTCCTCAAGGCGATCGATCATGACAGAATTGTTTCGGCCATAGGGGCCGCGGAGAAACGGACCAGCGGCCAGATACGCGTCTATGTGAGTCATCGAAAGCGAGTCAATGTGTTCGAGTTCGCGAACCGTCGGTTCCTAAGCCTCAAAATGGATCGCACTCCGTTCAGGAATGCCGTGATGATCTTCCTGGCGCCCCGCACGCATAAGTTCGCTGTGGTCGGCGATGTGGCTGTTCATGCCAAGTGCGGCGACGGTTTCTGGCGCAGTGTGATCGCTGCCATGGAACCGCTGCTGAAGCGCGGCGATTTTACAGAAGCGGTCGTAGTTGGAGTCACCAAGGTCGGCGACGTTCTCGCTGAACATTTCCCGCGATGGTCGGACGACCGGAACGATCTGTCCGATGCGGTTGTTGAGGAGTGAACTTGCGGTTCGGAGTTCGGAGTTCGGAGTTCGGAGTTCACAGTTTACCGAACCCCTGACCCGAACCCCGAACCCCGAACCCCAAACCCCGAACCCCGAACCTTATGCTCCCAATTCGGATCTTGACGGCGGTCCCGATTTGCGACGGACACGACAGCGCCATTAACACGATTAACTTGGAATTCATTCGGCACGGCGTGGAAGTGATTTATCTCGGGTTTCACCGCTCGGCGAAGGACATCGTGCGAGCGGCCATTCAGGAGGATGTAGTCGCGATCGGACTTTCAACGTATAACGGCGGCCACATTGAGTTTTTCGGGGAAGTCATTGACCTCTTGGAGCAGCGCTGTCCGGCTCCGCCAATAAAACTTTTCGGCGGGGGAGGCGGAACCATTACCCAGGAGGACGCTCAAATCATGTACGGCCACGGTGTTGACCGAATCTTCTTCGCCGGCACGCCGCTTGATGAGATGACGAAATACTTAAGGAGTGCTTATGGTGCGATTGCCCAGTCTCCCTATGATTCGGAGTTCGCCGGCAGTGATCAATTTCTATCGCGACAATTAACGCTGGCTGATGATGGCAGCGGTTTGTCGCCGCAGGCTTCTGAAACGGCGTGGGCGGGCGATAAACCTGTCCGCGGCACGAGGGTGATCGGTTTGACCGGTCCGGGAGGCGCCGGTAAAACAACGTTGATCGATGAGTTGGTTTTGCGGTTTCTTCGCTCGCACGCCGAGGATCAGCGCGTGGCCATTCTCTCCCACGATCCAAGCATCGTCGGTTCGGGTGCGCTTCTCGGTGACCGGGCCACGATGATATATTCGCAACATGACCGAGTCTTCATGAGGAGCGTTGGCACGCGCGGTATGGCTGGAGGCCTCAGTCTTTCTACCGATCGGTGCCTCAAAATATTGGCCGAGAGCAATCTATTCGAATTCATACTCTTGGAGACGGTTGGCACCGGCCAGGAAGCGATCCCATTTGGGATTGACAAGCTTGTGGTCGACCTGTCCGTCCTGGTTATGCCGCCGGATTATGGAAGTCGACTACAGCTTCAGAAGATCGCGATGATTGACGTAGCGGATGTGATCGTTGTGAACAAGGCGGATCTGCAGGGAGCCCGAACTGCCGTTGCCGAAATTGAATCCCGGATTCGCACGAATCGAAAGGGCCAACGTTTGCTGCACACCCAGGCGAACCGGCATCGCGACTCAGGCGTCGATCAGCTTTTTGAGCTACTATTCACTGACCCTGAAACTAACACCAACACCGGCACTGGCACTAATACCGGCACTCCCCAATGACTTCTCTCGGACAAGTTGTTTTGGCCATCGAAAAATACCGGCGATTCGTCCTTGACGAGACCCGGAAAGCTCGGACCAATGAGGAATTTGGCCAGCAAATCCTGCAGAGGTGGCAGGAGGCAAAGGCTGGAATTGGAACTACGTTAACGCCCACCGGACTACGGCTACCGCGCTTGGCTTTGCCTGATTTGGACGAAGCCGGGGAAATTGCGCGCTTCCTTTGCGAAGAAGGATTGCCCGGCGAGTTTCCTTTTGTAACGGCTGCTTATCCGGAGCAGTATCTGGAGCCTGCACCGACGAGCTCGACGGATAACGAAAATCGGCGGAACGGCGACAAGACGGTAGTCGAAGAACCAACGCGGCTGTTTGCCGGTTTAGGTCTGGCTGAGGACACGAATGCGCGATTTCATTACTTGTCCCGCAACCAGCGGAGCAAGCGGTTGAGCACCGCGTTTGACGGGCCGACGCTTTACGGCGTGGGTGCAGGAGCCGGCGGAGTTTTCGGCAAGATCGGGGAGGGCGGCGTGGCGATTGACACGGTGGAAGATATGGAGCGGCTGTACGCCGGGTTCGCGCTCGATCAGCCGAATGTTTCAGTTTCCATGACGATTTCCGGCCCGGCGCCGATTCTCCTCGCCATGTTCCTGGCCGCGGCGAAGCATCGATTTGGTCCGGACGTCGGCGCTAAATTGCGTGGAACCATCCAAGCCGATGTCTTAAAGGAGGTCCAGGCTCAGAACGAGTTGATTTTCCCGATCGAACCATCGCTCCGGTTTCTGGCGGACATGGTCGACTATTCTTGTCGCGAGATGCCACGCTGGTACCCGATCTCGATTAGCGGATATCACATTGCCGAAGCAGGCGCGACTCCGGTTCAGCAGGCGGCCTACACTCTATCGAATGGGTTTGCTTATGTGGACTATTTCCGGAATCGCGGCTTGGATGTGAACGTATTTGGGCCGCGTCTCTCGTTCTTTCTGGACTGCGGTTTGGACGTCGAATACATCGCGCTGGCGCGCGTTTGCCGGAAGATCTGGGCTATTGGAATGCGCGAGGTGTTTGGCGGAGGTAACCGGGCGCAGATTCTGAGGTTGCACACTCAGACCAGCGGCCGCTCGCTGATCGCCGCGGATTGGCGTAACAACCTCACGCGAACGGCACTGGAGTTGATGCTGGCTTGCATGAACGCGACAAATTCCTGTCACAGCAATTCGGCCGATGAACCTTTCACCACGCCGAGCGAGGAATACGCCCGCTACGCCGCTCACGCTCAGGCCATCCTGCTTGAGGAGAGTGGGTTGTTTAAGCATATGATGAACACCCTGCCGGGATCTCCCGGCATGAAGGTGGTTGGTAACGCTGTCGAAGAAGCGATCCTGGAAGAATTTCGTGAAATTGAGCAGCAGGGTGGCGTGATTGGCGCGGTCGCGCGGCGCTATCAGCGGAGTCAGATTCAAGCGTCCGGCCATAGGTTGGAAAGCCAGATCTATGACGGGGTTCGTCCTGTGATCGGCTTGAATCGATATTGCGATCAGGGTAGAGACTGGCCTGAGGTCCGGATGATCCGCACGCCGAAAGAGAAGAAGCAACTGCAACAGGATCGGCTGCAGGATTTTGAAAAGCGGCATGCCGGAGAATCTGAGCGCTGCCTGAACCGGCTATCGGACGTGGTTGAGAGTGGAGGCAACGTTTTCGAGGAGTTAACGCATACGGTCGAACATTGTTCGCTGGGTCAGATTACCGAACGATTGTGTGAAGTTGTGGGAAAGTTTCGGCCGATGGTGTGATGGAGTGTGCGTAGGATCTCGAGGACGAGGACGACGACGAGTTCTCAAGTTCGGAGTTTAGATTTAGGCTTTATTTGGGGCGAGCAGACGTGAAACAGGCTGGAAGCCTATGCTACGATATAGCTTGACCTGGGCGACCCTAGCTCATAAGCTGCAGGGCAAACGTTTGCGCCGAAGTAAGCGCATTTACAAACTAACTCTCACTGCAAATCCCTCCGGAACGAACCGGCCCCGCACCGGCGTTGCCGTCGCGGCGTCGTT
>JAFAMB010000090.1 GCA_019233825.1 Verrucomicrobiota bacterium
GTGCGTATCAAGGTAGATCACCTCTCCACTCCTTGGACCAGTCGAGGTGAACCAGATCCTCCGGATCCCCCACAATGACCTCTCGTCGTGCGAGGTTCTTCAGCCTAGGCGGCTTTTCCTTGGGCACAATCAAGAGCCTCTTTCCTCCCCGATCGATCTCGATTGGTTCCCCGGTTCGCAGAACACGATCAAGAAGCCGGTAAAGATTTGCTCGCAACCGGGATGGTTTCACTACCATGACCGCATCGTAGCACTCGAGGACTCGTACGTCAAAGTCTATGTCGATACGTACGTGTGCTAATCTCGGATTTACCGATTCAAGGATTCTAGTGAGCTTAGTGGATGTTCGAAGAGTTAAGGAACCGAGCGCATGCTTGGCGAAACAGGCGAGTTCACCGGAAATTTTTCGAGTCCTCTCGACGCGAATTTCATGCGAAGCTTTACCGTGCGGGGGACAAGATTCGTCTTTTGTCCGGGCCTTTCGCCGGTATGCGGTATCTAAATACCTCGTCTTTTGGGCCGATCGCGCCAAAATGGCTTGGGAGTTACGAGTGGGAGATTCAGGACTTGGTGAGAGGTTTTTGCACCAGCGGGTACGACCTTGTGGTGAATGTCGGGTCAGCGGAAGGCTACTATGCGGTGGGTTTTGCCTGGCGGAGCTGCAGGTCACGTGTCTTGGCGTTTGACATTGATCCATTCGCGCGCCGGGAAGTCGCGCGTCTCGCTCACATGAACGGGGTCGGCGAGCGTGTAACCATCGCGAATACCTGCTCAAGATCGGTGTTGGAGGCTCTTAGACACGGATCGACTCTCTTATTTGTTGATATCGAGGGAGCGGAGAGAGAATTTCTGGATCCGAGCAACTGCTCCGCTATAAAGAAGTTTGATATTCTCGTTGAGCTTCATCAGCTACCTGAAGTTGAAGAGCTTATCAAAAACAGATTTAGATCAACTCACGCCATTGAACGGCGTGCCCAGACGAACCGGATGGAATGGCAGGACAAACACAAGGAACTTTGGAGTGATCGGTTCAATGAAGATGAGATCGCTCGCGCCACGAATGAGTTCCGAACCCGCCAACAGGCCTGGCTTTGGCTGAAAGCTCGAGAGGGTAATTTCTGACCGCAAAAAGATCCTCGTGAAGATACTCCTCTGTTCCTATCGATTTGCGCCCGATATTGGCGGGGTGGAAACCGTGGGGGCAATCCTGGCCGAGCAGTTTGCGGGTTTAGGACACAAAGTGCGCGTGGTCACCGGGTCGCCCGGGAATGACGAGGAATCAGACGAAGGATACCAGATCATCCGAACGCCTGGCGGCCGAGATTTGGTCGGCCTGTTCCGATGGAGCGATGTGGTGCTCCACAATCAGCTCTCCATCCGCTTTGTCAGGCCGGGCTTTGTGGTCCGCCGCCCATTGTTCATTGTCCACCAGACATTCCCTTCGCAGGATCCGAATCCGATTCGGCGATCCCTTAAACTGCAAGTCTGTCGTCTAGGAACCAATCTTTCCACCAGTGACGCTCTGCAGCGTAGTCTGCCCATGCATTCCATCCGACTTCGAAATCCGATTCGCCTGGATTTGTTTCGTTCGGCAGCGTATCGGAGCAAGCAGCGAGACTTCATTTTCGTCGGCAGGCTTATTCCAGACAAACGAGTAGACTGTCTCGTGCGCGCGTTGGCGCTCTTGGCGCAGCGGAAGGTGATTCGCACCACCACGATCGTGGGTGCCGGTCCGGAGCGTGAGAAATTGCAGCAACTCGCTTCCGGGTTGCCGGTCAATTTTGTTGTTGGCCTACAGACCGGCAAACCTTTCGCCGAACTCCTCGCCCTGCATCGGTATCTGGTTTTGCCGTCCGACCGTAATGAGACCTTCGGCTTGGTTGTATTGGAAGGGATCGCCGCAGGTTGTACCGCGATTGGGTCCAATCATGGGGGTGTTCCGGAGGCGGTTGGGCCGTGTGGCGCTCTGTTTCCGGCCGGAGACATTGATGCCCTGGCCGAGCTGTTGATCAACCCGCCTGTGATTCCCGGTTTTGATCGATTGGCGGCGGAGCATTTGGCGCCGTTTCATCCGCAAAAAGTCGCCCAGGAGTACCTGCAGTTGTTTGAACGGGCGCTGTCTCGTCGATAATTTTCCGCCTCGGCTGAAGGCAGCTCTGAACATCATTCTTGTCGGAAGACGCGAAAGGTCAACCCCCTGCTCTCCGATTCGGAACACGACGCGGTTGGGTGGGTGATTGACAGGACACGCCGAACAAGGGGGCGGGCGATTTGGGACGGATTTCCAGGTCGCTCTTCGTTGTGGCAAGGTGTTGAGATCTCCGGTCCTAAGCGCCGAAGGCGCGAAAAGAATACAGCCCGGGGTTGAGTCCGCGATAGCGGGACGGAGCCCCAGGAATATGTAAAAAAATGCGCGAGCTCTGAAGGAGCGGCAGAAGGTATGTATCGGAGAAGCCTCTTCACCATCATTCTGCCCGCGCTTTCAGCGCTCACCGGCGTGGTGGAAGGTAATTGATCGTGGAGCGTGATTCTGGCATCTTGCACCCGATGATTGTGTGTCCAAAGGCTCCGCCGCTCACCGTCGAAGACTATCGCTCCTTGCCGGAGGCCGGACCGCGCTATCAACTCATAGAGGGAGATCTTTACATGGCTCCGGCGCCCAACCGCTTTCATCAGGAAATTTCGCGGAACCTGCAGGTAAAGCTTTATCTTTACCTGCGCGAGTCTGGTCTCGGGAAGATTTTTGATGCGCCATTCGACGTTTACCTTGACGAGACGAATGTCTATCAGCCGGATTTAGTCGTGGTTTTGAATGATCGGTTGGCAATTCTCACCGAAGATGGGGCCGAGGGTGCTCCGAATCTTGTGATAGAGATTCTATCTCCGAAGACTCGCCGGCTCGATTTGGAGCAGAAGCGCAAAGCTTATCCGCGGTTTGGCGTTCAGGAACTGTGGATCATTGATCCCGAGCCTAAGCAGACAACCCAATACCGATTTGCGCCCGATGGCGGTGCGACCACCGTCACAATCTCTGAAAGCGATCATCTCGCCAGCCCGCTGCTTCCCGGGTTCACCATCTCGGGTGCCGAATTATACGAGCGGTAACCCGAATAACTCACGGGAGGTGGGCAATGCCGGTTAGACGGGGAGGTGGCCTGAACGGCGACTGGCACGCAGGTCTGGAAGAGAAGATACGTTCGATGAACGACATAGATCAACGGATTGAGTCGCTCGACACGAGCCTATTCGACGGCGTGCTGGCAGCCTCAACTAAAGGCGATCGGAGATCGTTGCTCTTGCTTCAACGCTGCGTTCGTCGTTCGGGAGAGTACGTCTATCTGGAGATCGGCTCTTACCTTGGTGGGAGCATTCAGCAGATCTTGCTCGATAGGCGATGCCGGCTGATTTACTCGATTGATAAACGCCCCCCGGTACAAGCTGATCAAATGCGCGGCGAAGGTTCTTACACCAACAATTCTACTCAGCAAATGATTGACGGATTGCGCAATACATTTCCGGAAGCGCAGCTTGAAATCATCAAAACATTCGACTGTGACGCGAGCGAGCTCGATCCAGCTCAATTCATCCCAAAACCCGATTTTTGCTTTATCGACGGAGAGCACACCAACCGAGCTGTCGTCTCCGACTTCTCGTTTTGTCTCGGTGTGAGCGCTCCGGATTCTGTTATTGCGTTACACGACGCTAATATAATTTTCGGCGGCTTGTCGCTGATCAAACGGAGACTCCGCGACCGGCGGTGGCAGGGGTATCTTCTTCCCGACAACGTTTACGTTTTTCTCCTCGAACGTGCGATCGATCGTTTTGGCAGCGAAGTCCGCCAGTTCTCGCTCCCGCAAGCATCTTATTTTCTGAGGGCGAAGTGGACGATGTTCCGAGTGAGGCTTGCGCTCGGAAAACGATTTGTTCTTGCACGCAGGATATGGCGTTTGACTAAGAAATCGATCGGCAGGTAAGGCATGTCATCGAGGCGCCGAATTTTGGTCCTGAATAACTATTCGCTTGCTCGAGTCGCGGAGGAGGTGCAAGGCCGACTGAAACCGGATCATCATTTGTTTGGAGTCAACCGCCTTTCGGCAGCCGGATTCACAGTTCGGGTTGTTCCATTCAAAAAATTTGGACTCCTTCGCATGATCAATCGCGTGCTGACCTTGATCCGCTTTCCTGTTGCAATAGGCGATCTGGACCAGCAGTTCAGTGCCTGGCTGTCACGTAACGACATAGACCTGCTCTATTCGCCGTGCCAGACCCAGACGCAGTTGCTTTCTTATCTTCGCGGACTCGGACTGTTTGAGGCTCCAATTGTTACGATCGCGCATCACCCCATTGACTCGGGTCGATTGAGACGATTCAGGCGGTTTTTCTTAAGGTGGCAGATTCGCGGGACTGACGCATTTCCAAGCCTCAGCTCGAAAGTCGCCCGGCAATTGGACGAATTGGCAAATCACCCTGGCTACTCGCCCGTCATGCAGTGGGGGCCGGACCTGGACTACTATCCGAGAGCGACTGGAGCCGGATCAATCGCGATCGCAGCGGGGAGGACCGCTCGTGATTTCGTGACGTTCGGTAGAGCAGCGACACTCTCTGGCACGCGGGCTAAAGTCATTTGTCTGGCGCAGGATCGTTTGCCTGAATTCGCAGAGTTTGGTCAGAATGTGGAGGTTCAGACTGCGGCAGATGAGAGAGCCGTCAATTATCAGGAACTGTGCGCGGAGTTCGCCGCAGCGAGAGTGTTGGCGGTCCCACTATGTCCTGGCGAGACCCTGGCAGGCTTAACAAGCATGACCGACGCGTTAGGAGTCGGCCGGCCTGTGATCATGACGCGCCATCCGCTGATCGACCTGGACATTGAGAATGAGGGCATCGGGAAGTGGGTCGATCACGGAGACATTAATGGGTGGGCGGACGCGTTAAAATGGTTCGAGGAGAATCCCGAGAAAGCGTGTGAAATGGGGAGGCGCGCTCGCGACATTGCAGAGACGCGATGGAACTCTACGAAGTTTGCTGAACAATTGATTGCGATTATCGACGGATGCCTGGTGGAGGTGCATCAAGCCTAGCTCTTATTTTCAAGGTCTTGCCTGAGATCATATGAGGCTTTCGATTGTCATCCCAACCTGCCACCGAAACGAGTCGCTTGCCAGATGTCTCGAAGCCCTGGCACCCGGAGTGCAAACCCTCAAAGCCGAGTTCTATGAAGTGATTGTAACAGACGATGGAATGTCTACGAACGCGGAGGAAGTAGTAAAGTCCAGGCACGCCTGGGCGAAATGGATCGAAGGTCCGAAGCGAGGCCCTGCGGCGAACCGGAACTTCGGTGCCGCACAGGCGAAGCACGAATGGCTTGTATTTACGGACGACGACTGTGTGCCATGTCAGAATTGTCTGGAGGCATATTTCGTAGGAGCAACCAAGTGCAATGCACCGGTCCTGGAGGGAAAGACGTGTCCACTCGGTACACCGTCGCGCGTTGACTCGGTTTGCCCAGTTAATGAAACGGGCGGTTATCTATGGTCCTGTAACTTCGCCATCGAGCGCCAATTGTTTTTCAAGATCGGTGGATTCGACGAGAACTTTCCTGCAGCCGCCATGGAGGATGTCGAATTTCGCACCCGCCTTCTAAAACTGCCGGCGAAGATCGAATTTTTGCCGGACGCCTTGATATTGCATCCCTGGGCCCAACGCAAAGGCTTCGCGGCGCAGGTCGTGCACTCGCAAAGTGTGTCCTACTATCAAGCGAAACACCCTGAGGCTGCTCCAAGGCAGCCATGTATGGCGGCGCTGAAGACTCTCATTCGAAGTCTAAGGAGAGCGATGCGGCTGTCGCTTCCCTGCGGTGGAAAGGGTGCGATGCGGGAAGTTCTGCTGGCTTTCCACTACGCTTTTCTCACGATAGAAAACGCGAGACGTGGCGTTGGACGCTTGAAATGAGAGATCGCCTGCGGGAGCAGGAGACTCAGCTTATGGATGCGAAATACGAGGCGGCCCCGGAGTTAACTGTCATCGTAACCGTTTACAAAAGACTTGAGTATCTCGACACGGCCCTGAAAAGTCTCCGAAACCAAACTTGTCATTTATTTGACGCGATCGTTACCGATGATTCGAATAATTCGGAGATTGCCCAGATCTGCTCCCGTTTTGATAAGGGTTCGGTTCGATACAGAGCAAATCCGATCCCCCTGGGGGTTGCGGAAAACGTTCGGCTCGTGGCCCAAGGCGCGAGCACGGAGTATATCGCGATTCTTAACGATGACGATTGTTGGGAACCGGAATATGTCGAATCGCTCTTGCTTCCATTGCAAAAGAATCCGAATGCTGTTCTGGCATTCGGCGATCATTGGATTATCGACGCCGAAGGTCGAATCGACGTCGCGGCTAGCGACAGAAATACAATCCATTACCGCCGACATTTGCTGCGGGAAGGCGTTCTCACCGACTGGATTTCGGAGGCGGTGATCGATCAATCGATTCCACTTGCGATGGCTGCTGTATTCCGCAAAAACGCCATCAATTGGGCATTGGTGGATTCTGAGGTCGGAGGCGCATATGACTTCTGGATAGCATGCCTGCTGGCTGCTACACGGCGACCGGCCATCTATGTCAATCGGCGCCTTTCCCGATACCGGATTCACGAGGCAATGGAAACCGCACGCCAGGCGTTCGATAAAAACCAGGAGATGGTCGCTATCTGGGATCGTATAATTCGCTTGAACTTTTTCTCAGAGTTCAAATGTCCGATCGAAAGGAAATTTGCACAGACTTTACTTACATCGGGAAGATATTCGCTGGTCTTTGGTAGACGCAGCGAGGCACGAGCCTATTTCGCACGGTCGTTCCGGATCCTTTGGAACGCAAAAGCCATCGCAGGAGTAATTTTTACAATACCGCCGTTTAACCTTTTGTTTCGGTGCTTGCAGTTCATCTCGAGACACGCAAGGCGCATCATTTCCAAATGACCGCCACGGACCGACCTAAAAACCTTGGGGAGGCACGAGCGACTGACAACGCTTAAATAATCATAAGGGATTTTGAATGTCGATCAACATACCTGGAATTATGGCGTCGCTCCCCGAGATGATGAGACGCCACCGTATCGTGAAATTGATCCTCACCCTTTTTCCCGATGCAGAAAACCAATGGATTAAATTTAACGAATCAGCCGATGCTTTTGTTAACCTTCGCGATCCGGAGGTGCGGAATGTCTTTTTGAAGAGGTCGTTTGAACCGAATTTTTTCAAAATTGCGGCTGCATTGCTTTCCGATGGAGGAGTCTATTTCGACTGCGGAGCAAATTTCGGACTTTGTACATTCGGACTTCTTCCATTGGTGGACGTTGGGCGGCTATTCTGCCACATGTTCGAAGCAAATCCCGTATTGATCCCGTACTTGGAGAAGTCGTGTTCAGCATACCCAGCAGTATTCACGAGGATCGTTCATGGATGCTTATCCGACCGCGCAGGATTCTCGCCATTTCAGAGGTGCCCGGAATATACGGGACACTCCCATGTGACTGCGGCCGGAGACGATTTAATTCAGAATGTGGTATTAGATGACTACGTTCAGCAGAATGGGATCGAAAAAATAAGATTCATTAAAATGGATATTGAGGGTCAGGAACTGAACGCTTTGCGTGGGTTTTCGCGTTCGTTAGCAGATGGCCTGATCGATAGTATATATTTTGAGCTTGCATCCGACGTCTTGGAGCCATACGGCCTTGCCCCTAACCACGTTACCGAGTTTCTCGAGAATCAAGGCTATGATTTATTTGCACCGCAGGCTGGTGCAAATAAGAGGTCTTCACAGGATACCCTGGTACTTTTCAGAGGCGAGCCTCGTGAACTGACGCTCGCGAGATATTGTCCGGCTCCGGAACCGATTCGCACAGATTTATTGGCGATCCATCGTTCTCTGGTCACGGAATCCCTTTCTTCGCCAAATATATGAAGATTAAGCTGGCTACTATGCTCTCGGCCGATTCCCCTGCCTGGCAATTGGAATCGTATCACGTCTTGCGTCAAAGTGCGTCTTATTCCCGTCACGACGTGACCGATAACCCTGATGAGGCAGATCTGATCCTCTTCTCCGACTGCGGGCTCAATCAGTTTAAAACTCTTTTCAATCATCCTCTTTGCCAGGAGTACAAACATAAATGTTTCGCGTTCTCCGATCACGACACTCCTTTCCCCATCCTGCCCGGTGTATACGCTTCCATCCCTCGCAATCTGTATGATCCTTCCTGGACACGATCCGGTTTTTATTCAAAGAGGTTCATTTGCGAGTACGATCCGGTGTGCTTCAACCGCTCGCCGGAATTACTCTTTTCCTTCGCGGGCAACTGCAAAAACGCCCCGATTCGCCAGAAAATCAAAGGGTTGGACGGACAAAACGGGAGAATCATTGACGTAGGGAACAAAACGGAAAGGGCGCACACGCTCGGCGATTTTGACCAAATGAAAAAGCTCCGCGATGCTTTCATCGAAATGTGTGCGAGAAGCCGCTTTGTTCTCTGCCCTCGCGGCGTTGGCGTTTCCTCCATGCGATTATTCGAGGTTATGGCGCTGGGCCGATGCCCCGTCATCTTATCTGATGGCTGGGTGCCCCCAGCAAATATTCCCTGGTCGGAGTTCTCCCTTACAATACCTGAGAGCGAATGGGAAAAAATACCGGAGTTATTGGAAAAGTATGCGGGACGCGCCGAATCATTCGGATTGCAGGCTCGAAAAATTTGGGAGAAGCACTTCAGCATCCCAACAATGTTCGATACTGCAGTGGAGTTTTGCATTGAATTGTATAACCAAGGAAGAATGCGCGAAACTTTCGCCCACCCACTTCATTTTCTGAAATCGATACGTGGGGAAAACCTAAGGCAATTGCTCAGGGGCACGTTCCGGTAAAGCAGGTGTTTGTTTTTACATGTTAAAGAAACAACCAGAAAAGGCAGAGATCTCGTGGCGGCAAACCCTTGTGCGATGCATTGAAAAGAGAATTCCCGAATACTGGAATTCGCTGGATTGGGGTCCTGGAATCGCGAAGTCTTAACCGGTAAGCTGAACGTATCGAAAAATGCTTCAATTGATCGACCGTTATTTTCTGAAGCAGCCTATGATCCGCTATTTTGTCACTAAGCTGCTTGTAGGGAGTCGCGAAGAAAGAGTGAATCTGCTGGCGCGGAATTTCTGTCTGCACACGCTCAGGGAGCATGGATACTTCCGGGCGTCGAGGTTAGCGCAAACCTGCAGTTTGTTTCGGGATGAGATACCCGTTCTGATTCATCTCGCCGGTATTTTAAATGAAGGGGATACGTTTTTGGATATCGGCGCCAACATCGGGATATTCGCTGTCAGCATCGCCGGCCTTCGCAATGTTTTTGCCGATCTGAAGATCTATGCGTTTGAACCAAACTCTGAGACGGCCCGCAGATTGCAAGCAAATGCCGGGCCGCTCGGGGTAAAGGTATTTAATGTTGCGCTTTCCGACAGGAGCGGACCCCGCGAATTCGTGGATGGTGCTGTTTCCAACGTATTTACCACGACGGAAAATGTCTCTGCTTATTCAATTCAAGAGAAGCGTAGAGTCTGTGAATGCCGACGGCTCGATAGCCTCGAGATCGAGGGTGACTCAATGGTTATGAAGATTGACGTGGAAGGTCAAGAGTGGGAGGTATTGAAAGGCGCGTCCTCACTTTTTCAGGCGGGTCGAGTCAAAGCGTTATATCTTGATGACTATAAAGACACCAGAGTAAGAGAGTTTCTGGATGCGTTCGGGTTTCGTTATTTCAACGGTCGCACGTTCGAGCCGGCGACCAGTGAAACAAGACATCTTCTAGCGATAGTTGGCTGATCAAGCGGCCTGTGATTGTCCCCCTTTCCCAAAGCTGCTGGTGGATAATAGCAAGGTGAAAATTCTTTTTCTGGTCGGATCATTGGAACCAGGCAGGGACGGAGTCGGGGACTACTCCAGGACACTGGCGACCGAATGCGCGCGGGTTGGACACGAGCCCTGTTTGTTGAGTTTGAACGATCCATGGGTAGAGAGGCCACAGTCGGAACCGGCGCTGTTGCGGCTGGCAACAAAGATGTCTTGGTCAGACCGAGTGAGGGCCGCTCGCGCGTTCTTAACTGCAAGCCGAGCAGAGATCGTTAGTTTGCACTTTGTTCCATACAGTTTTCACCGGGCAGGCCTCAACTTCGCGTTGCCCCAGATCTTAGGCGTCATCATTGGTCGGACGCGGGTGCAAGTCATGTTCCATGAGCTTTGGATCGGAGCCCAAATAGGCGCATCGTTGCAGGCCAAAACTCTCGGGTTTTGCCAGCGCAAGATTATCCAAGCGACGGTGAAGACCCTGGCCTGCCGAATAGTCCATGCCAGCAATTCCGTCTACGTCCAGTTGCTGGCTCGGCATGGAATCGATGCGACGCAGCTACCATTATTTGGGAGCGTGCCGATCATTGCGCCGGAGAAATTGCCAAGACGAAATAGTAACATTCTACGTCTCGGAATGTTCGGTTCGATTCATCCCGAATGGTCGCCGGACGAAATGCTTGGCAGGCTCCGGCAGCTCGGGAAACAGGTTCAGCTATCTCACATCGGCCGAATCGGACCTTGGGCGTCGGTATGGAGGGATCTCACCGAACGGTACGGATTGGAGGTCGAGCTTCGTCGCCTGGGTGAGCGCTCGCCGGAAGAGATTTCCCGGTTTCTTTCGTCGCTGGACTTTGGGGTTGCGACCACACCGCTCTCCTTGATTGGAAAAAGCGCTTCCGTTGCGGCGATGTTAGACCACGGCCTGCCAGTTATTGTGAATCGCAACGATGTTCATTTTCGCGGGATTACCGACACTGGTCCGTCTTCTGAGCGGCTGATTCCGGTCGACGAAAGTTTCCCCGAACGACTGACAACCGTCAGGAGACAGCCTCCAAAAGCGCGCCTGCCCGATGTCGTCGCACAATTTTTGAATGATATCGGCGCGTCTTAAGTGGAGCCGGCTGCTTATCTGTAGGCCAACATTGTCAACGGAGACATTCTCGTTCCGGATGAGAATTCTGATTTCCTCCCACTTTTTTATGAAGAATGCGTGGTGGATAAAACGACCGAACGAATCTTCGAACATCTCCAAGATTTCGTCCTGGTCTGTTCACTCTTGGGAAGTTTGTAACATGCGCATCCACAACTACTTAAATCTTTTAGAGAGGTCTGGCATGGAAACTGATGTGAGACCCTGGGAAACACAGCCGAAAGCCAACAAGCAGAACAGCAGCGATTCCTGAACCCATAGAGATTCTCCGGTTGCCCTTGAACCGGCAGGGCTACAAAGCGGCCAAGTTAATCGTTGTCATACGGTGTGGAGATAGAACGATATGAAGACATACTATTTAGTTGTACGCGTGGGCGGCGCCCGCCTGGTTACTTACGTACAAGCGGACAGTATAGCGTCTGCTTTTGAAGCCGCTGATTCCAAGTGCAAAACGAAGCATCCGAAACTCGATGTGGAGGTGCTCACTGGCCAAGTGGTGTCGGAATTTTAACCGATAGTTGCCTGACACCATATGAAGTGTTCAATACGTGTTCTGGAGCCAATTCGACTCCGCCTGGCACGGGTTCTGGGTCTTTCTCCTGAGTAGTCCTGCAGCCTATCGGCACCCCCTATAGTGTGGAAGCATTTGTTTTTCTTTCCAGTCTCTGCCTCTTTCTCATGGTGATCGCAGCGTGGAGGTAGCGACGCGGTACAAGCATCCCCCAAAAGAGGTCATACCCTTCTTCTTGCGCCGTGCTAGCGTTCCAACATTAACCAAACGAGAGCCAATCGCTGATCTTTCGCCTAGCGAAGGGTTTTCCGGAGGTATTCCGCCACATCGCTAACGAAGCGGTGGACGGACACCTCCGCGATCCGGTGCCCGACCATTGCGTTCACGGCTTTTCCCAGCGGGCCGAGAGGTGGTTCGTAGAGACCCTTGAAGTCCAACTGTGTTTCAGTCGCTGTTAATGGATAGA
The DNA here is from genome assembly GCA_019233825.1 of Verrucomicrobiota bacterium. GTDB lineage: Bacteria > Verrucomicrobiota > Verrucomicrobiia > Chthoniobacterales > JAFAMB01 > JAFAMB01. The sequence continues at coordinate 12,010 of JAFAMB010000090.1, forward strand.
TGTAGAGGTCCGCCTTCATAAGCGGAAAAAGGCGTGGCATCCTCACGGCCTCCCATTCGAGCTGCAACCGAGTGGCCGGCCCCGACATGGCTTCGCGATCCTTCACTTCGATGTTCTTGACCGAAACCCGAATCTCGGCTTCGATCCCGATCCCTCCCATATCGATCCGCAGTTGGGACGCAATCGATTGAGCGCGGGCAGCCGCGGCCTTCGTGGCCGACTGAAACACTGCTGGAGCGTCCTTGCTCAACGCCCCGCGGACCTGTTCATAGGGATGGTTGACGTAGTCGTAGCAATGAATTTCGCTTCCTTTACTCATCAGAGTCGCTCCTCCGCATCTGCCTGGGGGCAAGACTTCCAGCCAAGCCAAGCCGAAATTGTTGACGCCCGTTGGATCGACGGTTATGGGCCACCCTCCAGTTTAAACGAGTCTGGCGGCTCGTCAATTTCGCGCCAACCTTTCCGGACACCTGCATCGCTCAAGAATTTCATCTGCCGCGGCGGATAGACGACGCGGGCTAGCGTAATCAGCTTGAAATGAGGAATCCCGGGCCGATATGTAAAGCAGCAGTTTTCCCCGTCTAAGAGTGCATTGTAGCCAATATGTCTTACGCGAATGTGTCATTAAAACAACGCTCGTTTGGTGAGACCATGCGGCGCGGCGCCTGGTGGGCGCAACCATTACTCGTCTTTCTCGGGCTCTCAACTTTCCTTGTCTACTCGACTTGGGCGGCATTTCAGGGAACTCATTATTGGCTCGATCAAAATGGCGCGAATTATCTTTCACCGTTTTATTCGCCGGAAATCTTCGGCAGCTCGCCGCATGCATTTTTTGGATCCAAGCCCGCCTGGTGGCCATCCTGGCTGTTATTCTCCCCTGCCCTTTTGGTCCTGTGGGCACCCGCGGGCTTTCGGCTCACCTGTTACTACTACCGCGGCGCTTACTATAAAGCGTTTTGGGCCGACCCGCCCGCCTGTGCCGTCGGCGAGCCGCGAAAGGGATACCTGGGCGAAAATTCCTTTCCGCTCATCATGCAAAACATTCATCGATACTTTCTTTACCTCGCGATACTGTTCATCCTCATTCTCGCACATGATGCGTGGAACGCGATGTGGTTCAGCGACGCGGCCGGCTCAAAGCATTTCGGTATCGGCGTAGGAACAATTGTTCTCACGGTGAACGTCATCTTACTGGGTAGCTACACGTTTGGGTGTCATTCGCTCCGCCATTTGATTGGCGGGTTTCTGGATGAGATTTCCAAGGCGCCAGTCTGCGCCAAAAGTTACTCCTGCGTTAGTTGCCTGAATCGCCGCCACATGCTCTGGGCATGGACTAGTTTATTCTGGGTCGGTTTCAGCGACCTTTATGTGCGTCTATGCTCAATGGGGATTTGGCACGATTGGAAGATTTTATAACCGTCCGCAAATCAAGTGACCAACTACGAAACCCTCGAATACGACGTGCTCATCATTGGCGCAGGTGGTGCAGGGTTGCGTGCGGCGATTGAAGCCTCATCAGCGGGTGTCAAGGTCGGTTTGGCCTGCAAATCACTCCTCGGTAAGGCGCACACTGTAATGGCTGAAGGCGGTATAGCCGCGGCGCTGGCGAACGTGGATGATCGCGACAATTGGAAAGTTCATTTCGCCGACACAATGCGAGGCGGCCAATATGTTAACGATTGGCGCATGGCCGAATTGCACGCGAAGGAAGCGCCCGAGCGCGTCCGCGAACTCGAAGCCTGGGGCGCAGTGTTCGACCGGACCGCCGATGGGAAAATTCTTCAGCGCAATTTCGGCGGTCATCGCTATCCCCGACTTGTCCATGTCGGCGACCGGACCGGCTTGGAATTGATTCGCACACTTCAGGATCACGGCGTCCACCAGGGCATCGAAGTTCACATGGAACACACGATCGTGACCTTGCTCAAGGAGGGCGACCGTGTTGTTGGCGCGTTCGGCTACGAGCGCGAGCGTGGACGATTCAAGATTTTCAGGGCGAAAGCCATTGTGCTTGCCACCGGCGGGATTGGTCGCGCCTATAGAATCACCAGCAACTCCTGGGAATACACCGGCGACGGCCAGTCGCTGGCGTACCATGCCGGCGCGGAATTGGTTGACATGGAGTTCGTACAATTTCACCCGACCGGCATGATCTGGCCGCCGAGCGTCAAGGGCATTCTTGTCACCGAAGGTGTGCGCGGCGATGGCGGGATCTTGTTCAACCGGGATGGCAAGCGGTTCATGTTCGCTGATATTCCGGAAGCCTATAAGTCGCAAACCGCCGACAATCCTGAGGAAGGTTGGCGTTATACCCAGGGCGACAAGAATGCCCGCCGTCCACCCGAACTTCTCACCCGCGATCACGTCGCGCGCCGTATTCTGGACGAAGTCAAAGCCGGCCGTGGCAGCCCTCACGGCGGCGTGTTTCTCGACATTTCATGGATCAAGGAAAAAATCCCGAACGCGGCGGAACACATCAAAAAGAAGCTGCCGAGCATGTATCATCAGTTTAGGCAGCTCGCGAACCTTGATATCACGAAGGAGCCAATGGAAGTCGGGCCTACGACGCACTACATCATGGGCGGCGTCCGCGTAAACGCTGAAACTCAGATGTCCAACGTGGCCGGACTGTTCGCCGCCGGCGAAGTTGCCGCCGGATTACATGGGTCGAACCGGCTTGGAGGGAATTCATTGTCCGACCTGCTCGTATTCGGCAAACGCGGGGGCGAATTCGCAGCAAAATTCGCAAAGGAAAACGACGCCGGTCAGATGCAGGACGCCCAAATTGAAGAAGCCGCCCGTCAAGCGCTGGAACCATTCGATCGGGCGGCAACAGGGGCCGGCAGCGCCGAAAATCCTTACCACGTGCAAACCGATTTACAGGAAATGATGCAAAACCTCGTCGGCATCGTGCGGCGTGAAGAAGAAATGGTTCGCGCGCTCGATGAACTGAGCAAACTTTGGGAACGCGCGCGAAACGTCTCGGTCCATGGTCATCGCGAATACAATCCCGGCTGGCACACGGCAATTGATTTGAAACACCTGCTCACAGTTTCAGAAGCCATCACGCGTTCGGCCCTAGAGCGTAAGGAAAGCCGCGGCGGACATTTCCGCGACGATCTTCCAAACAGGGACCCGGCTGAAGGCAAAATGAACATCGTTCTCAGCAAAGCTGCGGACGGCTCGATGCAACTCCGGCGCGAGCCAATACCCGAACTGCCGGAATACCTGAAGCAGGTCATTGAGGAGATGAAGTGAGAACGGCGGTTTTCAAGATCTGGCGCGGTGACGAGAACGGTGGGAACTTTGTCGATTACACCACGGAGATTTCCGAGGGGATGGTGGTGCTCGACGCCGTTCACGATATTCAAGCCAAACAGGCGAATGATCTTGCCTGTCGATGGAATTGCAAGGCCGGCAGATGCGGTTCATGTTCGGCCGAAATCAATGGTATGCCGAAGCTCATGTGCATGACGCGCCTCGACGAGTTGCCGCTCGACGAACCCGTGACCATCGAGCCGATGAGGGCGTTTCCGCGCATCCGCGACTTAGCCACGGACCTTTCGTGGAATTATCGCGTTAAGAAAAGAATCAAGAAATTCAAGCCGCGCCCGCCTGACGCGCCGGACGGCACCTGGCGTGTGACGCAGGCAGACATTGACCGGGTCCGGGAATTTCGGAAGTGCATCGAATGCTTCCTGTGCCAGGACGTTTGTCATGTGCTGCGCGAGCATCACAAGCACGAGGAATTCGTCGGGCCCCGCTTTCTGGTTCACGTTGCCGGCCTGGAAATGCACCCACTGGACACTGAAGACCGCCTCACCGAACTGAAGCGGGCCGGCGGCATCGGCTATTGCAACATCACTAAGTGCTGCACCAAAGTCTGTCCCGAGAGCATTACCATCACCGATAACGCGATTATTCCGCTCAAGGAGCGCGTGGTTGATGAGTTTTACGATCCCTTGGGGACACTGCTGAAACTGTTTCGTCCAAAATCGTGAAAGGAAAAAACCGTGTTCGAACTCAAGCAACTCTCCAAAGAAGCCATTCCAGCAGCGCTTGAAAAGGCGTTACGTTATCGTCTGCTCAATGAGCCGGCTGAGGCCGAAAGTATATGCCTCGACGTGTTGAACATCGATCCGGGGAACCAGCAGGCGCTGGTCACTCTGCTCCTTGCTTTGACTGACCGCTTCGGCAAGGGCTACGCAGTGGGTGTCACGCAGGCTCAGGAAGTTCTGACCCGCCTAAGCGATGACTATGAGCGGGCCTATTATGCCGGGATCATCTGCGAGCGGCGGGCCAAGGCGCAACTACATCAGAGGCATCCCGGTTCCGGCTTCGATGCGTACGAATTGCTGCGCGAAGCGATGAGCTGGTTTGAAAAGGCGGAAGCGCTTCGTCCACCTAAAAACGACGATGCATTACTGCACTGGAACACCTGCGCGCGAATCATCATGGGCAACCAGCTCACGCCCCGAGTAGCAGAAACCGTCGAGTTACCATTGGAGTAGATGGCAGCCTTGAGCCTCCTTTAGAGAGAAGGAGCGCAGGTCACTCTGTTAAGTAGTGTCGTCGATTTTCTCAGGGAACGTGGCGTGGCAGTAGGGGCAATGTCCGGTCGATCGCAGCAGCCAAGGCCGGATCGATTCCAGGATCTTCTCCAACGTCAGACCAGAAGTTTTTTTTGCCTTATAAAGGCTGGTGCGAAAAGGGTTATTCCTCGTGCTCGTGCTCGTCGTCGTGCTCGTGCTCGATGTGTTCGGCTTGTGCGGCGAAAAACGCAATCGTCATCGGGGCTCCTGCCTTCCGCTGCACCCGCTCGCGAATGGGTCTAAGGTACAATTCGCGTTCATGTTTGCCGCGCTCGATTTCGGCTAGGCCGTCTGCGACCACGAAATCGATGCTGCTCACCCCGATGAGCGCAAAGATCGCTCGAATCAAAGGCTCTTGATAGTTGCAAGCCGCAAGCTGCGATCCGTTCCGGTACAACCAACCACTGGTTGTAATGACCGTCGCTTTCTTCCCTCGTAAGAGGCCTTTTTTGCATCCGGACTCTTCAATCGTATAGGTGCGCCCTGGAATAACGAGTGGCGCAGTCACCGTCCACGG
>JAFAMB010000081.1 GCA_019233825.1 Verrucomicrobiota bacterium
TGGCGCCTGAGGCGGTCGAGGAACTGGCTGTCCCAGCCTTGTTCGAACATTTCGAAGACCGACTGCTCGGCTAATCCTTCCCACCCAGAATGCGTGAGAATCAGCCGTGTACCATTGCTGACCTGCTCTAAGCCGAATGTGACAAGCGTCTCAACCTTTGCAGCGACGGCTTTAAAGCTGTACACCAGCTTTTGGAGTGGGACGATTTCCCTCATCCCAGAAGGCCTCGAACTTCGAAAGCCAGCCTTGAGCTGTCTGGAGCGGTGCCGCGTTTAGAGAGTGGATTCGCTGGCGGCCTATTCGATCTGTTGCAGGTCCAGGTGCCGCTGTAGTTCCCTGACAATCTCTGCGAGTTGGTACCGGGTCAGCAGCCAGCCGATCGCCGGTAGCAATAACAGAATTCCCGCAGCCAGATTAAGCAGGATGATGCCCGCAAGCATATCGCCGGCGGAATGAACCGGGTCATGGCTAATGTTGTCCGGATAACTGAAGGCGGTCCAATTCGCGATCAGCCCGGTTGTGCCGAGCAGAACCAAGCCCCAGATAGTCTTGACCGAAATGGGAGTACCTCCCTCAAGTTCGATCCGGCTCCCCGAATTTTTGGCGGTCACGATCCCATTAACGTAAGGTTTGAACCATTGGCCGGGCGTCAGCCACCAGAGAATCCAGTGGATCGCAACCCGCCGTTGGAGTTTGAACCGGCGCGAATCAAACCGGCCGATCACTGGTCGTTGGCCACTGAACTGCGTAGGGCTGGCGGGATCGATCTCCTCCTCGTCAACGAAGCTCTTCAGTTTCTTCACGAATGCGTCAGGATCGAGCGGGGATGAAAAAAATTTCAGCATAATCTCATGAGTTATATGATATCGATTTCCCAGATTGGGTGTTGGTGTCAAGGAGTTCTGATACCCGGGTTTGCGAAAGCGGGGACGCAACTCAAAAAGTCGAGAAGTCAGGAGTTGCAGGAGTTACAGGAGTTCAGGAGAAAGGCCTCCCAATTGACCCTCAACCACAGAGGAGCGGTACATCGTCGCCACTGACGCCTAGCTTTTGCGCTCTTCAGGACCGAGCAAACCGGGACGGTTCGCGTACGTCGTAGCGCACCCCTACCGGGCTGGTGGCAGGGCGTCTCTTTGCAGTAGCGAAGATCGGAGCTTTCCCTAAAAAACACAAAAAATAAACGTAATTTTCTCTTGCCACATATTAAAACTTAATATAAAAATGTTGTTGTATGAAGGAACGGTTTCATTCTAGGCAGTGCCGTGCCGGCGCCGGGTGGCGAAGGGTTATGGTCGCTGCCCTACTGGTCTGGTCGTGTATGGATGCTGCCTTCGCCGACGGCGCTTTGGACAGTTTTACCGGACCGCTTAAGAACGGCCTGAACCTGATCATGATTTTCGGGTTCATCGCCGGCTGCGTGATGGTGATGTCGGGCTTCCTGAATGCGAAACGGGATGAAAATTGGAAAATGACCGTGATCTACGGGCTCGGTGTAGCCGGTGCAGTGGCGCTCATGAAGGCCTTGTTTACGATGTTCGGCGGGACGGCTGGGAGCGCCGTCACCGGATTCTAACCTGAAGGCGAGATCCAAAACTCTTTTTTTTGTTAAAATGAATGAGACGCTGATTTACACAGACAGTCGCCCGAGAGCGAAGTCGACCGGGCATGCGTTTGGCTTCGAAGGCAATCTTGGCGTGCCGGTCATCATTTCCAGCATGCTTTCTGTACTGCTGTTGACTTGGCTACTGCATGGCGAAAATGGGATGCCGCTGCTCGCAAAGTTCCTGCTGGCCCTGTTCCCTACGGTGCTGACGACGGCGTACATTGTGTTAATGCGCAGCCGCAGGCCGCCGCGATTCGATCTCGATCTGTTTGCCTCCTGGGTTAATGGTCGCTCGTTTCAGCCGGCGCGTATTCAACCGCGTCATCCATTCGTTCCAAATCGAAATCGATGATCGATACCTTGATAGGCGCCTGCGAAGCTCTCTTGGGCGTTGCCTCCGGCAAAGGCCTGAGCCCCGCCTCGCGTATCTCGCGCGTGGGAATGCCAAACGGCTTTTTTTTGAATGACCTGCTCTGGTTCGGAGATGGCGGTTCGAAAAAGACCGCGATCTCGCGCGGCTTCATGATCGAGCCGGGCGAAATCAGCGCGTTCAGTGTAACGCAGTTGAATGATCTACACGAGCGATTGCGAATTCTGCTGGGCATCCTCGGGGAAGAATACGCACTCCAGGTTCAATGGAGCATCGATAGCGACTACCGGCGCGAATTGGAAGCCTATCATCGAGAAACTTTGAATTTACGACGTCAAGACCCGATCCATGGTCAATTTGGAGTGTTGGTCCGTGCCGAGCGCTACGAACGATACAAAGCCGCAATGGAAGAAGGACGGTTGCGACGGGAACGCTTGACCCTCTTTTTCACGCGGATCATCGATACTAAAGTCCCCGTAGCGGGTCACCGGGCAGTCGCCCAATACTTTGACGCCCTTTCACGCAAAGAGAGCCTAGCGATATGCGAATTTGCCATGGGCACCCTGACGCGCCTTTTTCCGGACTGTCGGGTCGCACCGATGCGGGATCACGACCATTTTCTCTTTTATTACCGATTCCTCAATACGAACTTGCAGACGACGGAGGTCGATCCGCTGGGACTATTCGACTCCGGCTATTCGATCCAGCAGAATTGCCTGCACGCGGAAGGAATTGCGCATTCTGCGCATTCGGGAGTTTCGTTCAAACTGGACTGTTACAACCACGCGATATTCGCCGTGCGACAATGGCCTCGCCGGACGTTTCCGGGAATCGTAACGGCGCTGACCGGGATGGGTTTCCAAGAGTACGCGATCACCATGAACGTCTATCCCAAGCGTGTCGACAAGGTGATCGAGAAGGAAGAACAATACATTCAAAGACTGCAGATCGATGCGATTTCCGAGCGCAAACAATCGCTGGTGACCGATCTGGTCGCCAAACAGGAAAAGGTCACCGAGCTGCAGCTAGGCAAAGTCATCCCGCTCAACTGTCTCTTTGTAGTGCGGCTCTGGCACAGAAATGCAGACCAGCTGGCAGCCAGATGCGCCTCACTCAAAAACGCCTTTATCTCGATGGGGGGTGCGGTGGTTCACCATGCAACTATCCCGGAGAACGCGCGTCAACTTTTCTTCCAGACCTGGCCTGGATGGACCTTTGGCACCTATCGTGCGTTTGATCTGACCGCTGAAGACTCCTACCTGGCTGACATGATTCCCTGGTCCGCGACGTTCACCGGCCATTTGGAAGGCGCGGAAGCGATCTATAACGGGGCCAGAGGCAATCTCGTCGGAATCAGAACCAGGCTCGGAAACACTCCACAGCACGGCGTCCTGTTCGGGATGACCGGCGCCGGTAAGTCGGTGATCGTCGCGGACCTATTGGCCCAGATCGGACATCGGTTTGGATTCAGATTAATCGTCGAAGAAGGTTTGTCGCACGCCGTGCTGACCCAAACTCAAGGTTGCGAGCCGATCATCGTGAATCCAAACGGGGACCTAACAATTAACTATCTGGATACCTGCGGGGCACCTTTGTCGGCAATGCATCTCGCGTTCAGTGCCGGGCTTTGCATGCTTCTCTGTGGAACCGATGGACTTGACGGCGAGCGAAAAGCGATCCGGCACGCCATGATAGTGGAGAACCTGCAACAGCTGTACACCGATGTTTTTAATGATTGGATGATCGCAAACGAACAGGCCGCCGAGGAACTGCGCTGGCGCGCAGCGGCTATAGACCGATACCTGAAACGGCGGTTGCGAGGGTCACAATTCAACTTCGTCGACGCCTTCGCGGCATTCCGTGACTGGGAAGCCGAGAATCCGGATGAGGCGTCCGAGTTTACCCAAAGTCTCGAAGAAGAGGAGGTTACAGAATTTGCAAAGAATCCCGCTACTGGGAACATCGTCCGCGATCTGGCTTTCGCCTATTTTCATCCGGCGCAATTCCCGTCGCACAGCGCGTTGGTAGAACAGCTGTTGTACAACCCTCGCGGCGGGATGAGGGAACGAGAAGAGAGCGACCGCATTGGCAAGCTGCTGCGAGCCTGGAGTCGGGACGGCGAAAAGGGGAAGCTCTTTGATGGTGTCAGTAACATTCGCATCGACGGCCGGGTTGCGCATTTCGAGCTGGGCCAGATTCCTGAGCACGCGATCGAGATGCGGGCCGCAACTAACTTCCTGGTGGCGAACTACGGGAGACAAAAGATCATCGCGATGCCGCGCGCCGTGCCAAAGATCGCCATTTTCGAAGAGGCCGCGCGAACGCTTGAAATCCCGGGTGGAGTCCGGATGATCCAGGAGTATTACCGGCAGATGCGCAAATTCGGCTGCAACATCCTGGCGGTCGTTCAGCAATATGACGTCATCAAGGACTCGCCAGTACGGGGAGCAATGATCGGGAACTCCAAGATGTTTCTGATTACTTCCCAACAGAGCCGGGAAGACGCCAAGGAAATCGGGCTGGCCCTAAGTCTTTCCGAGAAAACTGTCGAAACTATCAATTCCTACCCGCTCCCGGAGTTGATGGATCCGAAGGAACGCTTTAGTGCTTTTACTTATGTTGCAAACGACAAAGCCAGGCGACTGGTCGGAACCGTTAAGAATGTCGCATCACGCGAGCTGCTCTATGCGGCATCGAGCGATAACGAAACTTTCGACCGGCGCACCGCGTCGCTGGGAAGCTATAAGAATGTCGTAACCGGCATCATCCAGGAATCAGAGGCGTTGCTTTGCACCCGCGAAGAATCCGCAACGGAGCCGATACTATGAAATGGTCAAGCATAACAGCATGCTTTTTGCTAGCAAGCTGTACGGTTGGGCCAAGCGTTCCCAAAGGGCAGCTGACCCTTCAGGGAAGGGGTTCGGAAGCACTCACGAATGAGGGTGACCCTTTGATCAATACCGGGATAGACGCCCGCAAAGTGCCGATTGAGTTCGCCAAGGGTTACACAAAAGGCGTTTCCGACGAGGTCAAACGTACTTATTGGGCGCGCCAGGAGGCACAAAAGATGACGGACGCAGACCTGCAAGGACGCGTTCGCTATTACAATGCGACCATTCCGGAGCGGCAAGACTCAAACGGTGTGATCAGGGTTCAACGAGAAGTCATTATCCCCATTGTGGAGTAGCCATGAAGATAGCACGAGCAACATCGGTGGCGCTTTTCCTATGCATTTTCAACCCGACGGGGCGCGGTGAAGCACCGGTGCATGACGCGATCCACACCGTTTTAAACGTCGCCCAACAGGTGTACGGCCAGGTCAGACAGGAGGCGCAGCACGTGGAGGATATTACTAAATACACTACCATGATTCAAAAGCAATTGGAGCAGATCAATCAATTGACCAGCATCATCAACCAGAATATGGAACAACTGCGCAGATTCGGCAGCCCCGACACTTACATAAATATGTTGGGCTTGGATGATCTGTTAGCAGAGGTTAGTAAACTCAAAGCCGGAGCTGGCAAGACGGTGGCAGATTTTACTGAAGCAGCGAACGGAGTAGCCGCGCTGAAGTACACCGGGGAAGGTCTCTACCAGGACCTCAGTGAACTGCCGGACAAGTTTGGGCGGCAAGTCCAGTACCAGACCGAAAGCTTTAAGAAATTCGGGGTAGTACAGGATATGTCTGAGGACTATAACAAAGAGCTGGCCGCCGTGAATCAATCTTTTGCTCGACTGGAAGATGAGGTCCAGAACACCGCGCACCAGATTGACACTGCCGGATCCCTGGTCGAGACGCAGAAATTGAAGGCGAAGCTGCAGGCGGTGCAGGGCACCCTGGACACGAACATGCAGCGCGCGACATTAGCCGCGCTGAAAGTTATGGTGCAGGCAGAAGCTAACCGCAATGATCAGGCCCGCGCTCAGGAGGTGGTGCGCCAGCGTCGAATGCAGGAAATGAGTACGGAAAATCAGGAGCTGCGTGAACTAGGTGGAAAGTTGTTGGGACCACCTGGGGGTAACTAAGATAGCATCCTGCCTTTAATGATGATGTCAATGCGTTCAAGATGGAAGGTCATCGGCCATGAACGGACAACTGACTGACGCCGATACATATACCCGCCTAACCGGGGCCCTGGACACGCTCTTTAACCTTGAGCCACTGGTGAATTCCATTCAAGGCGTTCTGAATGGCTATCAGCCGGCTGCTTACATTGTAGCCTTTGTCGTGCTCGTGGTTGGTATCATGCGGGAATTTCTTTATGCGGAGCCGCGTCGTTTTTTGCATTCGGTTTTGCGAGCGGTCCTGTTGGTCGCGATTATTGGTTTTGCGTCCAGCTTTATCGAATGGTGTGATCAAGCGGCGCAAGCGCTGGCTCGTCTGCCGGCGGCCCAGGAGGTGAACTTGGGCGATTGGTCATACTCGATAAACCCGGGCCAGGTGCCCACGGTCACTCAACTGGAACAAGTTTTACAGGCCAAGGTTCAAGGAAGCGTTTCCAGGAAAGGTAACGGGGGGAATCAGCTCGGGAACACTGCGAAGGCTCCGCAACTTTCCGCGAACCCGTTGGACTTCGGTAAGGACCTTGGAATTGTCTGGAGTTACCTGGCGGGGTTCACACAGAATTTGGTCTGGGAAATTTTGTTCGCGATCTACCTTTTATGCCTATTGCTATGCAAGGTGATCATCCTGTTGATGCAGTTTGTGCAGAAAGTGGTCGTGATCGGGTTCAAATTATACACGCCCATAGCAGTCGCTGAGTATGCGCATCGGTCTTTGCAGAACAAGGCGATTAGCTTTTTTTTGACGTTCGTTGGGTTGCTTGCCTGGCCCGTTGGCTGGAGTGTGGTGAACAGTGTTACCCTCGGTGTCTTTAACAGCCTGCCAACGCCGCAGAACCAGAACTTTGCGACGCTCATGATCGCCATTGTTTTGGCGGTACCGGTTTTACTTTGGGTCCTGATCGGTCACGTGCTGGCACCGATCTTTGTGCAGAAAGCAATCCTTCGCGGCGGCGCGGCGATTCAAGGCTTCGTCGGCACCATTTTCTCCGCCGTGGGAGCCGGGTCAGCGGGGATTTATGGCGGCGGATTCGCCGCATCAGCAACCTGGTTGCGAAATAGCAAGCAAAACGGCAGCCAGGGTTGGTCCGACCTGCGATCGGGAGACTCCTCGGCGAACGAGAGTGTGGAAAAGCTCATACTGAAGCCCTTTGATGGGCAGAACATAAATCAAGAGGGGGGCGGCGAACGGAGCGGAACGCCATTTGTTCGCGATCCCAAAGAACAAGATCGGGCAAAACGAGAACCCTCGACCTTGGGCGCCGGTATTATGGATTCAGGTGCGGCGATGATGAATCGGTTCGGTAGTGTCGCCCGATTTATCGGGCATGCCGTCATAGAAGGTAGTGGGGAAGGGAGCGGACTCGAATACCGAGCGCTAGCGGCTTTTGCACCGCTTGGAGCGAATGCTCGACCATCAGCGAATCAGTCGAATCGCTCTTCACTCCAAGCCAGAAGATATCTCGACGAATGGTAGCTCGTGCAATCCGAAGAACCAGACTCAATAAGCCGCGAGGAGGAAGCGGGACAGTCGATCGCGTCCGCGGCGGCAACCTCGACCTGGAATGAAAATTCTGTGGCCGATGCGTGGGTAGCAGATCAGCAATTGATCGACACCGTCGCGGTTCGAGATCCGCTCCAAAGCGCGGTCAACCGGAAGAACTCTGGGGCGAACGCACTTGCGTCGGGCCGTCGAACAATTCGCCTTCTGTGGATCGCACTCATCGTTTCTCTGACTGCGCACCTGATCATCCCGATTTGCATCGTGACTGTAATGATGCGCCCAGAGAAAGTCGCGCTCATGGATGGTACGGAGTCACTTATCATTTCACCCCTGGTCCCTGTGGAAGAAAGCAACGAACTATTGGAGACGCTTTCTTTGTGGGCTGCCAAATCGTTTTTGGATCGTGGACCGCAAGGCTTCGACGCGCCCGAGACGCTGCAGCGCGTATTTTTACCCGACGCGGCGAGGAAGGCTGAAATGGAGTTCCACACTGTGGCTGAGGAGTTTTTGAAAAAGAATATTCACCAAAAGTTCGAAATTGGCCGGATCGATCTCCAACGACTGAATCAAGGAGTTGTGATGAGCCATGTCATCGGCCAGGTCCTGACGCAAGCCCAGATTGGTGATGAACAGGTTTGCGAGCCGCAGCCAGTAACTTTGAACTTGAAGCTTGTTCGGAACCCATATTTGGGGCGGAACAAAAGGTATCCTTTCGCCGTGGCGGACTATGCCTTTGGCCGGCCCGAGCAACTTCCAATGCAACAGCGACCAGAAAAGTAACATGCGCTTGGCGGCTATTATTCTGCTCATTGTGACCCCGGTTTTGTTATTTGCGAATGAGGACCTCGCATCAAAGGTGGTTCGAATTCCTCTGAACCAGAACGAGCCCGCGGTCATCAAACTCGGAACGCACGGTATTACGACGCTGGAATTTCCTGGCAAAATAGAAGCCCTTGACGGTTATGGCTTTAGTGCGAGCCCGGCTCCCGATGGTCCCGATCTTTTCCAGATATCATATACCAAAGGAACTAACTTTCTTTCACTGAAGGCGACACGTGAAGGGGTTGAAGGAAACCTCACCGTAGTCTTTGACGGAAAGGTTTACTCTTTGCTTTGCAGAGAGGTCCCGGACCCAAGTTTTGTAGTGATTTTTGAGAATGGTTTTGGGAAGAAAGTTTCCGATCCGCACGCACTCCTGGCGAAGAACAAACAGGTTTCGCCCGCTCGGTTGCTCGGGTTCCTGGACAAGGTTAAAGCGTTTCCTACGCTGAAGGTGAGCGCCCCGGAGATATTCCAGACCATGGACGTGATGGAACCGAACTCAAAGTCGAGTCTTGATGGTCTCGAGGTGACCTTGCGCCGGGCAATCAGAGACGATAGCCTCGACGCGGTCGGCTTCGAGGTCGAACTAGTCAATACCGCCCGCAAGGATTTTCTGTACGATCCCGAGAGTTTCGGCGTCCGCGTTGGCAACGAAGTTTATCCGCAGGCGATTTCTGATGCCGGCGGCGTGGTTCCGGTGGGAAAGACACAAACCGCATTTTTTGTGGTCACAGGCACCGCAGACGGAGATCGCAATGATTTGGCCGTGACAAACAAATTTGACATTGTGATGCGCCAGATCACAGGGGAGCGGAATCCCAACCAAAAAGTTTCCCCAGAATGGCAAGAACCGCCAGGCACGATTCCAACCCCGCAAACGGGTTGCCAGGAGCCCGCGTTACCGGCCGCCGAGAACGGTTCAACCCCGAGTCGGTTGAGAACGGTTGCCGACGAGAAGCTTCGGAAGTCGCACAGGCGCCGTGGAAACCCATCCTCGAGTCCTAAAGAGGACCGCTCTTCCAAGTTGCCTGACCGAGACCGAAAAGACAAGCAAGTGGCCCTGGACCATGAATAGCCGGACACTGATTGTCGCAGCAGTCGCGGTCGCGCTGATCGGGGTGGTCTTTGTGTTCGCGCTTCTTCAGAAGGGTGGCCGGCAGAAGATTGTGCAGCGTCAAAAGGAGTTGGAGCAGGACCTTGGAAAAGTTACTGAACCGATGACATCCTCGATTCGGAACTTCAATCCAATGTTGGTCCCAAGGGCGAAACCGCGTCCGGGACAAAGAGCCTCGGGGGTCATCGAAGAGGGTCGCGAACCTGGGGAAAAGCCGAAAGTACTCGTCAAGTCGCTCACGATCTTGGCGGCAGACCCTCCGCCTGCCACCCCTGCGCAGCGCGGTCCGAAGGGGGACTATGCGCCCGCCTTTCGGCTGGTGAAATGCCAGCTCGTGAACACGGTGGACTCGGCGAACGTGGCGACACCGATTATCGGCCTGGTAACAGATGATTTGTGGTGGAACGGTAAGGTCATTATTCGCGCTGCTTCGGAAGTCCACGGGGTGGCCAATGTCGATCGAGTCAGGGAGCGTATTACCGCCAATGGCGAGTTCACTTTTGTATTGAATGAGCCGAATGGACTGGGTCGGGAACTTGTCGTGCGAGGAATGGCCCTGGACATGGAGCAAGATGACAATATGGATAGTTACGGTATAGCCGACGGCAGCGCCGGACTCCGCGGGGATGTGATTCGTACCGCGAACAGCGATATGATCAAGCTTTATGCCGCGTCTCTGATTAATGGCATTGCCGGAGCCTTTTCTTCCAGTGCAAACGGCATACTTGGAAATCGAGTGTATACGAATAACAGTTCGCTCGGTCTAAGCGCACTCCAAGGAGCAGTGGTTAACCCGGCAGTGGGTGGTACCCAGGGCGTTCTGGAGCGGTACGCCGAACAAATTGCATCCGGCATTGAGCGGGACGGATTTTTCGTGCGGGTTCCGGCTGGAAAACAGTTTTATGTTTATTGTACCGAGGCGATAGATCTAACCAAAGCTGTCGTCGCAGCTGACGATGAACGCCTCGCGCGGGAGGAGGCGGATTTCGCGAAACAACAGCAACGGTCGGAGGTTCGTCGAGCTTTGCCAGTCAACCCGTACGAATTGCTCAATCCTCTGCTGCCTGCGCTGGATCAAATTGATAATAACAATAAAAAGTAAGGTATACAATGATACGCTTTCTGTGCTTAATTCTACTCGGTCTCGCGGGATGCCAGTCCAAGCAGACGGTGATGCTAGCTCCTTCTCCCGAAGCACCCAGGCTGACACCCGGCGAGAGTCGAGCAGCCCGCGCTGCGCCTGTTGGCGCCGTCGGCAATTTACGCGCAGCAGAGGCGGTAAAAGTGTACGAGGTAAATCGATATGTTGACGCAGCCGACTCGCGCACGATGCATGAACGACATGCGATCTATCGCCTGGAGCAGCAACCGTCATGGATCACGCGATCACCTGGAAATCAGAAAGAAGTAATTCTAGGCCCGATACTCGGCTTGCAGAAACCGGAATATAGGCCTGAACCAATGCCCGGGGAAACCTCGCGAGAAATTATCCAGGCTCGCCGTGGAATCGAGGAGGCGAATGCAGGTATGACAACCCTTCGCGAGAACCAAGAGAAGTTAACCGGTAGCCTGGAGTCGCTTGCTAAGGAGACTGCTGAAGCAGAACGAAAGCTGACGGCGGTACTTTCCGTTCTGAATGAACGCGTTAAGCGCCTGGAAGGTGATAGCGTAGCGGGCGGCGGCGAACAACCCCATGCAAATACGGACGAACCAGGTGACGGCGGCGTCGTAGTGCGCCACCCAAACCAGTAAGAGGAACGCGGCGGATAAAATCAGCGAATGCTTCAACATTGCCCGTTGACTTCCAGACGTCGGAGGCTGGCAATTTAGCACAAATTCCGAAACGATATGAATCTAGATTATAGAAAGGGTCCGGGATCAGCATTGTCGCAACTCGATCCTGAGATACAGTGGCGTCTGTATCTCTCAGGATTGCTAGGGTACCTTAGTTCCCGGATTTCGGGTCAGTCGGCGGCGATAGGCAAGATCGCGCGAGCAATTCAAGCCGCTGAGTTGGGATTGAACGACAATGGGAATCGTCCTAAATGCAGTTTTCTGTTTCTCGGCCCAACCGGAGTTGGCAAGACGGAGTCGGCCAAGTCTTTTACGGAATATCTTTTTGGATCCAAAGCTTCATTAGAAATGATTTTTATGAACGAATATTCATCCGAGTCGCGGCTCTCCGAGTTCCTGCAACGCACGGAGATGGCGATCCGCCGCAGCTCTGAGGGTACAACACTTCTGTTTGATGAAATCGAAAAAGCGCATGTACAACTGATTGACGTTTTCTTATCGCTGCTGGAAGAGGGGCAACTGACAACGCTTTCAGGAAATCGACTGTCCATTTCGAAATTCTATCTTGTCCTGACAAGCAATTTGGGGAGTGGAGACCTGGCCAAGATGGAGACTGCGCCCTATGCGATGATGGAACGAGTGGCTCTGGATGTTGCAAGTCAATCATTACGCCCGGAACTGTTTGCTCGGATTACGGAACGCATTGTCTTTAAACCGTTGGGATTGGAAGTACAGAAGAGCATCATTGAAGCACTGATCGACGCAAAACTGAAGGTGCTGTCGGAGTATTTCGGAAGACAATTGTCAGTCGACCGAGGTCCAGTCGTTGCCTATTTGCTCCGGGTTGGATACAACAAATCCCAGGGTGCGCGCAGGTTGCGCCAGGAAGTGGATCGACAGTTCAACCAGGCTGCATTGAACTGGGCTCTGAGTTATAAGGTACCTGTGGAAGGAAGGTTCTACTACGATTCGACCGCCGGACTGGTTTTGAAGTGAAAGCCTGCATGCCTCCTGACGATTGCCGCACGACCTCCGGCTCGGGCGGATCGAAGACGAGGAGGAAAGACGAGAGGCATCTATGCAGGCTAACCTAGCGCCGAAGGCGCGACATCAAAGAAGCCTCAGAACTTGCCTCAGAACTCTTGGCCGGTGGAATTGCCATGAGCCGCGGGCTGGCATGTGCACCCGCGTGGTCCGCGTATACAGCCGCTAGGGGCGCGCTCCTGCGCGACCGGCGTCGCACGTCTAACAAAGGTGAACACGGATTGCAATCACCGAAGTCGGATTACAGAACCTGAAAAGACGATATTGAGACGTGCGACGTCGGTCGCGCGGGAGCGCGCCCCATACCGGCGCAAACCCGTATCCCGTGGCAGCACGCCGCATAGATAGCCATACAGAAGAAAAAGCACTATCATCCCATAGAGAATAAAAATAGCTCTTGTGCTCTTGGATTGAAGCGGGTTTGCGGGCGGTTGTCGGCGGAATCGGTTTAAGAATTTTCTCGGTTCAACGAGGAAGAATTTTTGAGTGTGATTTTGATGCTGTCCCACAGCCGCTAGGCAAATCCCGGAGTCGGAGCCGGTGGAATTGGCATGAGCCTCGGGATGGCGCTGGCTGCTACGCTAGCCGCCGTCGTTCCGCGGACGCGGAACGACGGCGCCGCTGCTAGCAGCAAGAGCAGCAGGGGCGAAGTCGGGAGCGTAGCCCTCCAGCGACGGCCGCGGCCACGCCGCATGGCAACAGGCCAGAAAAAGCGGTTCAGCCAATTTCCTCGACCCGTTAAAATTTCTCCAAAGTGAATCGGGATCCCTGAAGGCTGGCGACTAATGTTGGGACTGGAAATACATGGATGCACCGCAACTGCGAGCAACGTAGCATAAGCATCCTGCTTGTACGATGTGTCCGTGGCCAAGTGTGCCACAGGCTCGAAGAGTATGGTACGGTATAGAGGCGGGAAGCCTATGCTAGCATATACAGGCTGGAAGCCTATGGTACTATATACATGCTGGAGGCCTAGGCTACCAGGCTAACAAAAGATACGTTTCCAGTATGGATACCAACTTGGAACCTTTCCCTCGGGATCCACTGGATGGATGGTTCTCTTACGGAAGCCATGCTCACAATGCTTGATAATCGCTACGAACTTGGGCAGTGACATGAGCTCGAACGGTTTGACCAGGTACTCTTCCTCACGTGAGCGTGTTGTGCTCGAGTGGCCTTTGCCGCGGGTGTAAGATTTCTTCCAACGCATTCGCCTCCCGATGAAATCAGCGGAGCCTTCAGCGCAGGCCCTGTCGGCTGCCTTAAAGATTATTCTGTTTCGAAGGTTCAAGATGGTTACTTCTGCCTTTTCCTTACTGCCGAGGGCTGGGAGAAAAGAGAGCTTTGATTGTGCCGCCAGGACGGTTGTGGTGTTGGCCTGGCGAATAACATCGACGTTCGCATCTGACTCGGAAATGAAACGCTGCGCTTCGTCCTGCCAGCAAATCAGGAGATTGTCTTCCTGGACCTGCCGTTTGCCCGGAGGCCTGGGATCAAAACGGCGAAGGGCATGAGTATAAAAGAGTAGCTTCAAAATCGTCGTAATGTAGCGGCGCTCGGTTTGATACTTCTGAGGCATGGAAAGACAAATAATCGCTCCATCGTCCAGCGCTGAAAAATCGAATGTATTCTCTTCGGTACCGAAAACCTCGACGATATCCGGGTTCGTGAAGTAGTTGAGATAGTTGTAGATCGTCGAGATGACGCCGCCAAGCTGCTCGGGAGGCTGGCGCAGATATCCGTGCAAAAAGTGTTCGTAACATTCTCTGGCGTCAGGCATGCCCTGGTTTTTGAGGGACTCCAAATGTTGCAACAGCGCTTTGAGGAGAGGCTGGTACTGCAACATCTCGAGCAAACGATGCATGGTTGGAACCAGATTTAGCAGACGAAAAAGCTGGATGCCCCGCCCGATATTTGCATGTGCCTGTGTTTTGAAGAAACCCTTGTCTTCGGCTCCGGAGGTCAGCGCCGAAGCGGTATCAACGATCACGGTCGCATAGGTCGACCAGGGAACGCTCGGATCGGACAAAAGATTGAAGCGGGCAGGCGGAGCCCACGGTTCGGCAGCGTGGTCCGGTCGGGTCTGGAGAAGCAGGAGGTCGTTTTCGCGACCATACTTCCTGGCCATGGGAACGAGAGTCTCATGATAGATGCCTTTCTCATCGCAGCAAAGTCCACCCCAATCGGGTTCATGCTGAAAGACCGAATGCAGGAGCGCGTTGATCGCAAACGTTTTCCCCGCTCCGGTATCTCCGGTGATCAGCCAACCCCGGCAAAAGTCGTTTCTATTCCAATTGAATCCGCCAAGTGAGGCCGTTGTTTGTCGTGATTTCGATTTTGGCGGCGCGAAATGCCAGCCGAAGGGGATAGCCACAAAAAGCGGGAGAAAGCTGAGCCATCCCACGAGGGGGTGAAAGAGCCATCCGGCGGCCAAGCAGGTCGACCAAATCAGCAGCAATGGAAACGAGGCGATGTACGCCCACCTTTCGTGCCGGCGGCTAAATCTGATCCAGTTTTTAGCGGTGATGAGTGCTTGAAGCAGAGAGGTTTCGGCGACGGAATACCGGCGCTGGTAAACCATCCGGCCATCTTTGACCACGCGAATCGCGAACCTAGGCACTAGCCGGTCTACGCCGGATTGCGGGCAGATCCTTGGAAAGAGCGTTTGAGCTGTAATTTCGAACGATCCTAATCGAACCAGCGTTATCGGGGCTGCGGCTTTTGAATAAGCCGGCAAACGTTTCGCGACTCCGTTGGGACCCGGCACTGACATGGAATCTGCGGGTTCGATGACTGGCTCATCGAGATCGCGAGGGGTTGTAACAAAAACGCTGGAGGAAATCACCAGGCAATATATATAACTCCAAATAAAGATGTTGTCAATATATTCGATCTGCCCTGAGATTACCGCGTTTTGTCATGCGGTCCCATTGAATAGTAAGGGCGCTCTCGAGCGTTCGGCGGTAGCCCTGCGGGAATCAGGTGGCTGGGGTGGATCGCCGGTGCTCCGGGTTTGCCATCGAAAGGCTGCGCTTTTTTCTGCTTTTACCGCACCTGTTCCGGCGCGTGGTTAGGGCCCGTGTTAACCTCTGTCAGACGTGCGACGCCGGAGCGCGTCCCTACCAGGATACCCGGAGCGGGCGGGAGCGCGTCCTGGAGCGCGTCCCTACCTACTTGCCCCAACGATTCATGACGGCGTTCGTCACAGCATCTCGGACCGCTTCGTGGCGCATCGCCCACTGAAACTGGTAAACCCGGTTCTCGTACTGCTCTTCAAATTCGCGCTTCATTGCATCGGCAATTCTCGCCGCCGAAACCGGACCTTTCATTCGTGAGACGATATCTTCCACGATCTCGAGACAATAGATTACCAGCATTTTCGCTGCGCGTTGGGATATGTCGTCGAGCTCTTCGGTGCAGACGAGGAAAAAGTTTTCCCAGGTGACTCTAGAAACGCCCTTCAACCATTGCTCTTTGCCCTCGTAGAATACCCCCTGTTTGCGATACGTCTCCAGGAAGTCCTCGATCGCCAGCGGTTTTCCATCCGCCGAGAAAGACCACTTGGCGAATTCCGGCACAGTCTGCCTCGTTTCCTTCACGGTAACCATTTTTAGTGCTTCCCTTCAGATATTTGGTATGTAATTTGTGTAACACCTTAATTGTCTGAAAGTAAAGTGCGCAAACACAACAAAGTTTTCCATACGTTACCACTGCCCGAACCGGGCGACCAACTCGGCTTTGGCGACGATCTGATCGAAGCGTTCTACAAGCTGACACCAGATGAGCGGGAAATCGTTATGAGTATTGTGGACCGCCTTAAACCAGGGCTAACGGGGTACGATTTCGACGATTTCGATCTGCAAGCGGCGGCGATGAAATTGCTGACCTACCACCGCCTGGTCCTGCACAACGGCGACAAGCAGAATTCGGTTCTTTATGCGCGTTGGCTTAGCTCGATCACAATGGTCGAGAAGAAGATGACTTTACACCTCGATCCCGGTGTGGTGCCGCATCTCGAACGCCTAAAAGATCACCAAAGGGAGGACTCGGAGCGGGCGAGTGTCAAATTGGCAAGCCAGTATTCGATCCGTCTGTACGAATGGGCCTGGAAGTGGCGGCATGTCGTTCTAAAACGCATCTCGATTCCGCAAATCCGCAGGGTGCTCGGAGTGGACGAAGTGCGGGATGCGCAAGGTAACGTCATTAGTGAGAAATGCCTCGTACATTGGCCCAATCTGAAGCAGCGCGCGATCGACCGCGCGTTGAATGAGATCAACGAGAAGACAGATCTGAGCATCCGTTTGGTCGCTGTAGGTCAGGCAAAGTATCGGCGCGTGCTTTCCTTGGCGTTTGAGATCAAAGAAAAGAAGCGCAAGGCGAAATCGAACGGCTTGCCGGCAGCGAGTTAACGCGTCAGTAGACCACGCTTTTTTCTGAATTCTGTTCAGTGACGACTCGAATTTTGACGTGTCGAGTGTCTCGAATGAGCGAGATCCGGAAGTTTGCCAGGTCATCGATGAACTGGTTGCGCCCCGGAAAGTCTCTGCCCAGGGAGATTTCTACATCCGCGAAAGAGTACCGGAGCGTAACCAGGCAATCTCCCAGCAGATCGATGCACAGGAGATGGGCGTAGGGGAGAATCTTTGTTCGGGCGGGTCCATGGAGTTGAAAGGAGCAGGAGACTCCGGCCTGACTTCCGGAATGGCACAGGTAAGGTTGATCTTCGAGTCGCGGGATTGGCAAAGAGCCGAACATAACCGGGAACCAACAAATTATTAAGGCGTTGTCAACTTATTGATTGCTGACTTGCAGGGCGCCTTGATCCGGCTGCAGGATGGCCAGGAATTCGCCAACCAGAAACAATGAGCCGGTGACCAGGATTGGATCGTCAAAATGATTGGCAAGATCCAATGCCTGCCGAGGGGAGTTGCACTGCGCGATGGGCAGGTGGTTCGGCATGACCGATTGGATTTCGACCGGAGAAGCGCCTCTCTGGCTGCGCATCGGAACGATCAGAAAGCGCGTCGCGATGCGGCTGAGTGTGGACACCATGCCTTCCAGGTCTTTGTCACGAAGAGCTCCGAAGATAATGGTGGCCCGCTGGTGGCCGACGCATTCGGCCCACGTTTCGACGAGGCACTTTGATGCCGCCGGGTTGTGCGCTCCATCCAGGACGATTCGTTCGCCCACGCGTTGGAATCGACCGGGCCACCGGACGTTTGCCAGTCCCTGCTTGAGCGTTTCCGGGTTTGGTTTGATACCCGCTTTGCGGAGCGCCTGGACGGCGATCGCGGCATTGGCGCGCTGGTATGATCCGGCTAGTCCAATGAACAGGTCCTGCACAGGCGATTCCGCGTAACTGAGAGAAGCGGAACGCTCAGTAGCGATCTGTTCGAGCACGGTCCGAACTTCTGCGAACTGCGGACCCGAGACGATCGGTACGCCCGGTTTGATGATCCCCCCCTTTTCGGCGGCAATTTCGGGCAGGGTATGGCCGAGCCATTTTTGGTGATCGAGATCGATGGAGGTCAGCACTGAGACTAAGGGATCGACCACGTTGGTGGCGTCAAGGCGCCCGCCAAGGCCGGTCTCCAAGACGACAAGGTCCACGCGATGTCTCCGGAAGTGGTCGAAGGCTAGGGCAGTGGTAATCTCAAAAAACGTTGGATGGCGCTCCTCGGTAATCAACGACTGAATGTGATGGATGCCGCGAACAACCGCTTCGTCGTCGATCGGAATGCCATTAACCTGGATCCGTTCATTAAAACGGACCAGATGTGGAGAGGTGAAGAGCCCGGTCTTCACGCCCGCTGCTCGGCATATCGAGTCGAGCATGGCGCAAACAGATCCCTTACCGTTTGTTCCCGCGACGTGAATGAACCGCAACGCCTTCTGCGGTTCTCCCAGAGCAGACAACAAACGCCGAACGTTGTCCAGACCGAGCTTGACTCCCCTTTGTTGGGTCCCGAATAGCCAGTCGACCGCAGTGGTATAAGCAGTGTTCAACCCAAACTCATTTTGCCGTTGTCACGTAGCTGAGCACCGAAATGAGGGTCGAGCGCAGCTGCTTTCGGTGCACAATCCGATCGATGAGGCCGTGCTCCTGCAGGAATTCGGCGGTTTGAAATCCGGGCGGCAGATCCTGGTGCGTGGTTTCCTTGATCACACGCGGTCCGGCGAATCCGATCATGCATTTGGGTTCCGCCAAAATGAGGTCGCCGAGAGACGCGAAGCTTGCCATGACGCCGGCGGTGGTCGGATGGGTAAGCACCGAGACATAGAGCAATCCAGCTTGGGAGTGACGGGCGAGCGCAGCGCTCGTCTTAGCCATTTGCATGAGGCTAAGCATACCTTCGTACATACGAGCGCCACCTGATGCGGAAACGATGATGAGGGGCCTTTTGTCAGTGGTGGCGCGCTCGATCAGGCGGGCGATTTTTTCGCCCACCACCGAGCCCATCGTGGCCGCCAGGAAATTAAAATCCATCACGGCGAGGGCGACAGGTCTCTTTTGCAGGCTCCCGAAACCTGTGATAACGGCGTCTTTGAGGCCGGTTTTTTCTTGGTAACTTTTTAATCGCTCTTCGTATGTGGCGACTCCTTTAAAGCTTAGCACGTCGACCGAGAGCATGTTAGGATCGAATTCAACGAAAGTCCCCTGGTCGATCAAATTGTCGATTCGTTCCTTGGCCGAAAAAGTAAAATGATAGTCGCACTTCGGGCAGACCTTGAGGTTCTGCACGAGCTCCAGGTTATGGATAACCTCGCCACAGTCGGGGCATTTTTGCCAAAGACCCTCCGGCATTTCCCGTTTTTTTTTGGTTGGAAGTTTTAGGGACGGTTTCTGAAAAATTGGCATACATCGAGAACCGAACGACAGCCGTCAGCCGCGCGCGACGGTCACGGCGCGAACTGATTCGGCACCAGCTGCGCGCAATACTAATGCGCACTCGTGGAGGGTAGAGCCCGTCGTAAGCACGTCGTCCAGTAATACTAAATGTTTTCCACGCACGTCGCTATTCTTGCGCATGGCGAAGACGTTGCGCAAGTTTCGCATTCGTTCCATGCGATCGAAGCGCGTTTGGGTATTTGTGTACAATCGGCGCTCGATGCACTGGAGTACGGGTACCCGAGTTCGCTTGGAGAGGGCCTCGGCGAGGGCCTCCGCCTGATTAAACCCGCGTTCTCGCAATCGCGTCGGATGAAGCGGAACCGGTACGAGGCAGTCGGCGCGAATCGCCTGTATCCGCGGGTCCTGCATAGCTTCCAGCAAGAATTCCAAGAGTACTCGCCGAAGATGGAAGTGACCGCTGTACTTGTAGCGGTGGATCAAGTCTCTCAATACTCCCTTTGCCTGGTAGATGGACACTACGCAGTCGAATGCCAGCGCACGATCTTCACAGTTCGGGCATAAGAACTCGCCAACGATGGCGCCCTCATAAGGCCTCGAGCAGCGCCGGCAGAACGGAGGCTGAATGCGCGGAGCAGTGGCCTTGCATCCAGTGCAAAGCAGGGTTCCGGGCTCTTGTGGGTGGCCGCACCCGACGCAGTTGGACGGATAGAACAGTTCAACCAGGGTGTTAAGCAAAATTCGAATCGGGTTCGCCACGGAGGTAAATTAACCAAACCAGGGACCAGAGGAAGAGCAGGGTGAGAATGGATCCGATGCCAACGGTGATATCACTGCCGAACCAAGGCGAGACATCCTCAACTCGTTTCATGACCTTGTTAAATCCCATCTTGCCAAAGATCAGACCGGCATGAATGCCGATCCCAAGCCAGAGGGATGATGTCTGTATGGTGGCGTGTGCGAGCATTAACCCAAGGATACCGATTGTGATGAATCCACCGAGGAGAGGCAGTGGGTCTGAAAACCGCCAAAACGCGCGCGGTAATAGCTCGAAACCGGAATACCAATGCACGGAGGCAATACCTTCTCTCTCCGGATTCAAAAAATGAAGGATGGAGAAGAGCACGGAGACCAGGATCGCCGCCGGCTGTGGTGTGAATGTCTGGCGAAGCAGCCCAAGAAGCGCTCCCCGAAACAAGGTTTCTTCAATGACGGCAACCGTAATAGCCGTCAGCAGAATGGGCGGCAAAAGATCCCATGGAACGGGATCTTTCAGTTCAAAAACGTCCATTCCAAAAAGGAATGCTCCTGAGGCAGAAATCGTTCCCAGAGAGAGCGCAAACCCCCCGAGCACGTGGCTTACGCGCCGCGCATTCTTGCGCAAACCAAGATTCTCGAGCCGATGCAGGCCGATCCAATGCAGGATCGGGACCAGTAGGAGAAACGCCGAAATGAGAATTGAGCGGTCGAAGTAACGCTGAAAATCCGTACCGGCAAGAAAACTGAGCTGTGGGAAGTGTGAAATGTACTGCCCTGCCCAGAAGAGCCAGGGGGCAAGCGTTGCACCCATGACAACCGTTCCGATCAGATAGACGAGAATCTTAAGGGCAGCGCTCAAGAAGAGAACGAATTAGCGTGGACACCGGGTTGCCGCAAACTAAAGTTTTTGTGCCATGCACAACCGACACGGCTGGACAGCTCGCGACGACAATGGTGTGAAACGCGAGATTCGTGTGATCAAGAGCGAGGGTTCCTGGCGCTTCCAGGCCAAGCAAGCAGGCGAAGAGCGGTGGAGCTACTATCATGAACCTCTGGTAGAGGATTTGGAGGAATTCCGGGAGATTTTATTTCGCAAATACCAACGGCGACGCGCGGCCTACGAAGACGTGCAGTGGGCTGAAAAGGAGTTGGCTCGGCGGCGGTGTGGCAGGGCGTCGCTGGAGGGCTAGGCTTAGGCTACATTCTTTCCAGCGCTTCGCGCCTCAATACGCTCACAGCTCCATGTGTTCGCGACAGAGGCTAAACGCCGCCACGCCGAAACGCCAAGGGCGCTGGAACTTCAAAACAAAAAGGCAGTCACCATTCGGACCGCCCTTTTTTGAACTCACTAAGTTTATGCGCGATCTCTGAATTCCGTGCTTAACGGTTTCGCCGGAAATCGCGCCCTCCGCGGCGAGTGTCTTTATGACCGCCTCCGCGCGACGGTTCATTACCGAAGAAGCGATCTTGCCGTGCCTCTGGGGGTCGAGCCTCGTTTACGGTCAGCGGGCGATTATCGAGCGAGAATCCATTGAACCGGCTAATAGCGCTATTCGCTTCTTCCTGCGACTCCATCGTAACAAAGCCGAACCCGCGCGATTTGCCGGTGAATTTATCTTGTATGATTTTCACATCCAGAACGCTTCCGACTTGTGCAAAGAGATCCTGCAGGTCGAGCTCAGTGGTCGCAAATGAGAGATTACCAACGTACAGTTTAACGGACATATCTTCAGTTCCAAAATGAGGCCTCCTCGAGCAGGCACGTCCGTTACTGGACTAAATGCCAACGATTCTAAGCAGCTGACAGTTCCCCGAACGAAAAAGGCTCTATTGACCTGTACCGCCTACGGCAGGTTCGAGCTCGTTTCAAGCAGCTTTTTCACAAATCATCCCGCCACGAAAATGACACTGGGATCTCAAGATTAGGGTGCAGACTCTTCAGGACGGGACAGTTCAGGGCGACCCTTTCAAGATTTGCTCGTTCCGGATGATTCGGCGGGAGCGGGATTTGGAGGACGACTTCCAGCTTTCCGATGCGGCGAACAGGCTTTGACACCATGTGTTTCACCACGGTTGCTTTGGTGCCGTTGATACTAAGTCCGATTCGCTTCGCGTAGAGGTCCATCGTCGTAGTCATGCAAGTGCCCAGCGCGGTTGCAACCAGATCAGTGGGGGAAAACGATTCACCTCTTCCCTCGTTGTCCAAGGGCGCATCGGTCTGGAGCCTGGTTCCGGACTGAGTGTGAACGGCCTCTGAATGCAGGCCACCAGGATGCTCGATCTCAATTTTGACCATAAAGCAAGGATTTATGAGCGATGCAGGCTAGCTGAATCCGAAAAAGCGTTCAGCGTTATTTGTGGTGTTTGCAGCAAATGACTCCGAGGTGAGGCCGCGGATATTTGCGATGACTGCGGCGGTCTCGCGGACGAACGCCGGCTCGCAACGTTTGCCGCGGTACGGTGCGGGAGCAAGGTAGGGAGCATCGGTCTCGACCATGATTCGATCGATCGGGACCGAAGCAGCGGCCTGCCGCACGTCCCCGGCGCCTGTGAAAGTGACGATGCCGGTGAAGGACACAAAATGGCCGAGCTCAACGGCTTCACGCGCCTGGGCCAATGATCCATTAAAGCAATGCATAACGGCCCGCACGTCGGCAGAGTAGGTGCGGAGTATGTTCATGGTATCCGCCCACGAATCGCGCTGATGAATTACCACACCTTTACCGGTGGCCGCTGCCAATTCTAAATGTTGCGCAAACGCAACTGCTTGTGCGGCTTTTTCGGCCTCGTCCCGGATTTCCGATTCGATGCTCTCGGTCGAAGCAGCCCCGAACGCTGTTTCACTGACCTCCTTCTGCCGGCGTTTGCTCGGCAAATGATAGTAGTCCAGGCCAGTTTCTCCAATTGCGACGACTTTCGGATGCTTCACTAATTCCTGGAGCTCGGGCAGGAAATCTTGCTTTTCCTCGGTCACAAGGTTTGGGTGGATCCCAACGACTGCATAAATCTCGGGATACTGTTCGGCGAAAGCGATCGCTATGCGACTCGATTTCAGCGTTGTGCCGATTGTGACAATGCGCCCGACGCCGGCCTCTTTGGCTCGCTGCAGTATGGCGTCGAGGTCGCCGGCAAACTCCGGGAAATCCAGATGTGCGTGGGTGTCGATAAGCATACAAAGTTTTGAGTTTTGGGTTTTGGGTTTTGGGATGACTTGGCCATCTGATGAGTTTTCCGAGTGGTCTTACTCAAAACGCAAAACGCAAAACCCAAAACGCAAAACCCAAAACTCGTGTGCCTACCACTGTATCACCGAGCTGGCCCAGGTCAGACCGCCGCCAAACACCACCAGCAGAATGTAGTCTCCGATTTTGAATCGGCCGCTTCGATGTGCCTCGTCGAGAGCAATAGCCACTGCGGCAGCCGACGTGTTCCCGTATTTCTCCAGGATCACATAAAACTTGGCCATCGGCAGCCTCATTCGATGGGCAATCGCTTCAATGATGCGCATGTTGGCCTGATGCGGAATCACGCAGGCAATATCGTCGTATTTCAGGCCGGCGCTCTCAAGGGCACGGTCTGCGGCCTCAGACATGACCGTGACGGCCTGCTTGTAAGTTTCCTTGCCCAGCATCTTGATGGTGTTTAGCTTCTGGTCGACGTTCTCGGGCGTAATTGGACAACGGCTGCCGCCACCCGGCATGAATAGAATATCTGTAAATTCCCCATCGCTGCCCATGTGTGTCGCGATCACACCATGAGACGCGCCGCGGTTTCGCAAAATCGCCGCGCCTGCTCCGTCACCGAATAGAACGCAAGTGTTTCGGTCTGACCAGTCAACGATCGAAGTCAGCTTGTCGGCGCCAATAACTAAGACCGTATTGTAAACGTGATTGGAAATGAATTGTTGAGCTATTTCTATGGCATACAGGAAGCCGGAACAAGCCGCCGAGACATCGAAACAGGCTGCCCGGACAGCCCCCAGCTTTTTCTGCACCCAGCACGCGGTGGCTGGAAAGAACATGTCCGGGGTAACCGTTGCCACGATGATCAGATCGATTTCCTCAGCCTTTACTTTAGCCTGGCTCATGGCCGCCAAGGCGGCTTTGGTTGCCATATCGCTTGTGGTCTCGTCCGGCGCAGCAATCCTGCGTTCAAGGATGCCGGTGCGCGTCCGAATCCATTCGTCGGACGTTTCTACCATCTTCTCGAGCTCACGGTTGGTGAGGATGCGCTCGGGAACATAACTTCCTGTGCCGACAATAGAAACCGTTCTACCTGTTTTATTGGACCGGCGTGGGAGCGGCGGCGAACTTGTCATTATAGGATTGAACCTCCCGCAGTATCTGGGGGTTTATCTCGTGCTTAATCGACTCGGTGGCTGCCCGGATTGCATTTTTGATTGCCAACGGCGAACTCGCTCCATGAGCGATGATGCAGACACCGTTGACGCCGAGTAAAGGCATGCCGCCATATTCCTCATAGTTTGTCTTTTTCCGGATCGATCTGAACGCACCCTCGGCGAGCCTGGCGCCTAGGGAACGGACCGGATTTTTGAAGAGCTCGTGTTTGAGCCAGGAAAATATCGCGTGGGCGATTGCCTCGGAAGTCTTGAGAACCACATTCCCGGTAAAGCCGTCGCACACGATCACATCGGCCGGATTCTCGAACAGGTCATGTCCTTCAATGTTACCGCGAAAATTCAGTCCGCTCGCCTTTAAGAGTTTGAAAGCTTCCTTAGTAACGTCGTTGCCCTTTGTGTCTTCTTCGCCTATTGACATCAGTGCGACCGAAGGACTCCTATAGCCGAGGGCATGTTCCGAAAATACGGAGCCCATGATCGCGAACTGCACCAGGTTTCCCGGACTTGAATCCGGATTGGCTCCGCCATCAATCAAAACGAAAACATTGCACTCCGTTGGCAGCAGGCAGGCAATAGCCGGGCGCTCAATTCCTTTGAGTGTTCTGAGTTTCAGGACCGCGGCTGCGACGGCTGCGCCCGTGTGTCCAGCGGAGACCAGGGCATGGGCCGCTCCATTCTTCACCAAGTCCACCGCCCGACAGATCGATGCATCCTTTTTATGCCGCACCGCTTTCGCACCGGACTCTTTCATTGAGACGACTTCGGATGCGTGAAAGATCTCCGTCCGCGAGTCCTGGCAATTGAGGCGCTTGAGCTCCCCTCCGATGGCCATGCCATCACCAACCAGAAACAGCTTTTCTATGAAGGGGAACTCTTTGAGTGCGAGGACAGCGCCCTCGATGGTGTTTTTGGGTGCGTAATCACCACCCATCGCATCTAAAGCAATCCTCATAGAGCTTTTTTGCGCAGCGTACCGCTGATATTCGCAGGATGGCTGCTTAGCGCAAGAATAGTCCTCGATCAACAGTAAATCCTTCTCCAGAATCCCTTCCTGAGAATCGTCGCCAACGGGCTAAGATTCAAGCGACCTCAACGGACAACACTTGCCGACCCCGGTAATAGCCGCAAGACGGACAAGCCGTGTGACCGCGCACGCGACTGCCACACTGTGGGCAGCTGGTCAATTGAGGCGCGTGCCAGCGGTTAGCGGCTTTTCGCGTACGGAGACGCATCTTGGAGGTTCTTCTTTTCGGTACGCCCATTTTGCTTACTTTCTTCGGTTCAAATTCAAATGATCGAGTGCATCCCAGGCATTCGGCGTTTTTGAATCCTTTTCAACGTTCAGGTTATGCAGCCGTGGCCCGACACAAACAGTCTTCCGGTCCCAGTCGCAATGCGGGTGAACCGGCAGAGCCAGGAGGATATCCTCTCGAACCCACGGCGTCAAGTCAACCAGTTCCGGCCCAGTCAACTCGACTTGAGCCGAAAAGTTCTGTACCCGAACAGGAAAGACGAACCGTTTGAGGCAACTGACACATTCCAATTCGACGTCGACGCAAAGCTTTCCTGTGACGAACAAACCGGAGTCAGACAAGCCGATATCCACCGAGTACTCGACAGGTCCCAAGGGCCGTATTTGACTGTCTTCCAGCTCCAGGATGTCGGTTTCTTCTTTGCCTTTGAGGTGGGTCCCGTCCGCAGGAATCTGCTTCAGATGTACTTTCATGATTGTTACCTCCGCCCCTGAACATGCTCTCCATAACGCCGGGGATCAGCGTTGGCGGCGCGGGACGGATGAGCTTTGCCCCACCTTAGCTGTGATGCGCCGCGCCTGGTAGGGCGATGCTCCGTTCCGAGCCGGAGTCAACGGTAAAACCTTCGGTTACGGATAGGTTGCGCTAGCTAGGAAACTTCTTCGCCAGCGCTTCTACAACGCAGTCTGGCACAAACGATTGCACGTTGCCACCTAATCGCGCGATTTCTTTAACAATCCGCGAGCTGATATAAGTGTACTCTTCCTTCGGCATCATGAATATGGTCTCCAGCATCGGTTCCATCTTTCGGTTCATTAGTGCCATTTGAAACTCGAACTCGAAGTCGGAGATGGCTCGAAGGCCGCGAACAATCGTATCGACCTTTTCCCGTCTGGCAAAGTCTACAAGCAGCCCATCGAGTCTAACCACGCGCACGTTCCGTTTGTGATCGCACGTTTGCCGAAGCAGATCGATTCTTTCATCGATAGAGAAAAGAGTCGAGTTATGCTTTTGATCGTTAAATGCCACCGCGACGATGAGGTCGTCAAACAAGGTGCCCGCTCGCTGAATAACGTCCAGGTGCCCGTTGGTCACCGGATCAAAGCTCCCTGGATAGATGGCTGAACGTTTCACGTTTCTGTTTCTGGTTTCTAGTTTTTTGTTTTAACCAATGCGCGTTATACGTCAGCGCAATCCGATTGTCGCGCCAATATGGGTGAACGTTTCTGGTTCCTCGTCAGAAGCTTTTCTTGGACGTGCACACCCGGATCGCGCAGGAGCGCGCCCCCACCGAACCCCAAACCCCGAAACTCCGAACCCCAAACCCTTGGCAGAGATTGGGAGGATCCTTCTTACGAGAAACGAGATCCCAGAAACGTGAAAAGCTCCTACTCCCATTCAATCGTGCTGGGCGGCTTAGTGGAGATATCGTAGCAGACTCTGTTTATTCCTTTTACCTCGTTGATGATTCGCGTCGAGATCCGCGCCAGGATTTCGTACGGGAGCCGGACCCAGTCGGCGGTCATACCGTCCTGGCTCTCCACAATGCGCAGGGCGACGCTGTTTTCGTAAGTTCGCTGGTCCCCCATGACGCCGACGGACCGCACCGGCAGCAGAACTGCAAACGACTGCCAGACTTTGTAATACCAATCGGTAGCCTTCATTTCATTCACCACAATTTCATCCGCCTGCCGAAGGATCTGCAGCCGTTCTTCGGTGACTTCGCCAAGTATCCGCACTGCCAGCCCCGGACCGGGAAACGGCTGGCGGAAGACAATTTCACGCGGTAACTCGAGCTCGAGCCCTACCTGCCGAACCTCGTCTTTGAAGAGCTGCCGGAGCGGCTCCAGAAGTTCGAAGTGCATGGTTTCCGGCAACCCGCCCACGTTATGATGGCTCTTGATAAGAGCCGCCGGATTACCGGAAATCGAAACGCTTTCAATCACGTCTGGATACAGAGTTCCTTGAGCAAGAAACCGGTAGTGGCTGTCACCGGACTCCTCGGATTTCAGTTCTTTTGTCGCCTCTTCGAAAACGCGTATAAATTCGCCGCCGATCAGCTTTCGCTTCTTCTCGGGATCAGTCACCCCTTGGAGCAGGGTGAGGAAGCGTTGCGATGCGTCGACGTACTTGAGTCGGACTCGGAAATTTCCTCGAAAGATTTTTTGAACGGTTTCGGATTCGCGTGACCGAAGCAGGCCGTTGTTGACGAAAATGCACGTCAGCTGCGCCCCAATTGCGCGATGAATCAGAGCAGCGGCAACGGAGGAGTCGACGCCTCCCGAAAGGCCCAGCACGACTTTTTGGTCACCGACTTTGTCGCGAATTTGCTGGCAAGTCTGCTCGATGAAAGAACCCATCGTCCAATCAGGCGAGCAGCCGCATACCCGGTAGAGAAAATTTTCAAGAATATCCTTTCCCAAAGGGGTATGGGCGACTTCCGGGTGAAATTGAAGTCCGAACAATAATTTTCCACGATGCTGGATCGCAGCATAAGCAGAATTCTCGGTCGATCCGACAGCCTCAAAACCTGGCGGGACGTGAGTAATTTTATCTCCGTGGCTGTTCCAGACTTGCAGGACGGAGGGCAATCCCTCAAACAAGGGACTCTCTCCTAAGACACTTAAAGTTCCTGCGCCATATTCACGCCGGTCGGAGAATTCTACGGATCCGCCGAGATGAAATGCCATCAGCTGTATCCCGTAACAAATGCCAAGAACAGGTATTCCCATGCGGAAAATATTCGGGTCGATTTGCGGCGCATCTTTGTAAAAGACACTTGCCGGGCCACCTGAGAGAATGATTCCACGTGCCCCGGTCGTGCGGATTTGCTCCGGCCCGAAGTTGAAAGGCAAAATTTCTGAGTACACCCGGCTCTCCCGAACGCGTCGGGCGATCACCTGCGTGTACTGCGAGCCGAAATCGAGAATGACGACTTTCGAAGCACGAAAAGCGACGTCGCTGCTCATTTTGAGTGCCAGTGTCAGTGTTCAAACAAACTTACGATCCAATGCGAGGGCTTGGTTCAATAGGCGCAGGTAGTTCGGACGCGATATCTCGACCGCCCCGAACATGGTTAGATGACCGGTCACATATTGTGTATCAAGCAATCGGAATCCCCTTTCATTCAGGCGATTCACAAGCCCGACCAGCGCGACCTTTGAGGCGTCCGCCACTTTATGGAACATCGATTCGCCGAAGAACGCACCATAAACACTGACCCCATAAAGGCCCCCCGCTAACTCATTCCCCTGCCATGCTTCGACCGAATGCGCAAAACCGAGTCTATGCAGATTGATATAGCTCTCAATGATCTCCTCACTGATCCAGGTCTCGGCGCGTTCGCCACAGCTTCGGATGACTTCTTCGAACGCCGTGTTTAGCCGAATCTGGAACTCCTCCTTTTTCAGGGTTCGCTTTAATCCGTGCGGGATGTGAAATGCATCGAGAGGAATGATCCCCCGCGGATCGGGCGAAAACCACGCGATGTCTCCGTTTTCCATCGCCATGGGAAATATTCCCTTGCAATAGGCTTCAAGGAGGAGAGATGCAGGGATGATTTTGGATCGACGTCTCTCGCGCACCGAGGAAACAGTATACCTAGGGTCAGTGTCGGTGCCAGTGTCAGGGAAAACGCTGAGGGGATCCTCCCAAAGTATGCGCCGGGCTTCTAACGACAAACCACAAACGAGAAACCGGAAAACAGAAACGATCATCTCGATCGGCGACCTCAGCGTTGTCCGAGGTGGAACGGAAATTTTGAAAGGCATTCAATGGGAGGTT
>JAFAMB010000045.1 GCA_019233825.1 Verrucomicrobiota bacterium
CAGCATACTGCGGTTGCTTTTTCACTGGGGCGTGCCTGTGAAGAGAATTCTTTTTAAAATCTGATAGCTCCAGGGTCGAGGTCCCGCCCTGAGAATCCTTGAAAGGCGAAATGTTTTCGGCCCGTAGGGCCTCCAGTTCAGGTGCCATCTCGGCCAAACGCTCAGACTGCCACAACGCGGCTTGGAGTAAGCGAGCCGGATTGTCGCTGTGCCATTGTCTGAGCAGCGCCGCAGCGACCTTCATGCGCAGAGCCCGCTCTGGCCTCCCTTGAGGACGCGTTCGCTTTGGGAAAGATCCCAGAGCTCCGCTACGCTCCACCCTGGGCTAAGGTCTGTTGCCACTTCGTGACAAGGATCCATCCAAAATCCGCCCTCTCTTCGCGCTATTCGGCCCGCTGGGTTCTGAGTACTGCGGGATGCTCTCCGCATCGAAGAGCTCAAGCTGGCCGATCGGGGTTGGTGATCAGACAGTGATCATTTTCGAAAGCCTATCTTGGACACTAGCTACGTTATACAGGCTGGAAGCCTATGCTACGCTACGCAGGCTGGAAGCCTGTGCTACCTTATGCAGGCGGGAAGCCTGTGCTACCTCCGGTAGGGCGAGGCTCGGCCCCGATAGTCGGATTTGGTTAGGTTCCTTTGTTTGCTTGGGAGGGCGCGGTTGGTAGACTCGCTCTATGAAAACTCAGGATGCCATCACTATTCTTGACCATTTCGCATGCACTTTGCTTCCGGTCGCCTTGCAGATGAACAACGGGAACATGAAAGATGCAGTCACGGATTCGTATGAGGTGGCGCTGGAAGTGCTGAAACAACGCCAGAACTTTCATACCCGGGCTTTGCATGAGCTTGAGGCTCACGCGGGTAGACTTGATGCCGCAGAGTTCAATGATCGCGTGGTTCGCTCAAGTGAAAACCTGCGTGCGGGCGAGGAGCGATCGTAACGAGGTCTCTCGCAATTATCGATGAAACCGTTACGCTTGTTCATCGGTCTGTTGATCATTCTTTCCATTGTAACCCGCGGATGGACAACGGAATCGGAAGAAACCCGAGTCGAAAAGATTTTGAGCCAAATGATCCTGAAAGAGAAGATCGATTACGTCGGCGGGGTCAACGCGATGTCAATCCAACCAATTCCCAGGCTTGGCTTACCGGAGATTCGCATGTCGGACGGCCCCCTCGGAGTCCGGCGGGACACGCCGAGTACCCGTTATCCGGGCGGGATCGCGCTGGCAGCGAGTTGGAATCGGGCTCTGGCGGCTAAAGAAGGCATATCGATGGGTCGGGATTGCCGGGCTCGAGGTCTCCATGTCCTGCTTGCTCCCGGCGTAAACATCAACCGCCTCCCGATCTGTGGAAGGAATTTTGAATATGTCGCCGGTGAAGATCCATATTTGGCCGCACAGCTGGTCGTTCCTTTTATTCGCGGAGTTCAAAGTCAGGGAGTCGTAGCAACCGCGAAACATTTCGCCGCTAATAATCAGGAAATTAATCGCCGGAGTATCAATGTGGTTGTCAGCGAAAGGGCGTTGCGGGAGATCTATCTACCTGCGTTCGAGGCGGCAGTGCGAATAGCCAGGGTCGGTGCAGTAATGGATGCGTACAACAAGGTGAATGGGCAGTACTGTACCGAGAACGAGTTTCTGAATGACTGGGTCCTGAAATCGGAATGGGCGTTCGATGGGGTTCTAATGTCGGATTGGGGAGCGACCCACAGCGCGTTGGGTGCGGCTCGCCACGGCCTGGACCTGGAAATGCCGACAGGCGAGTGGATGAACTCGAAAAATTTGGTTCCGGCCCTGCGTGGTGGTGAAATCACCGAAAAACAGATCGATGAAAAGGTGAGGCGAATTTTGCGGATGATCGTCCGGATGGGATTTCTCGATCGTCCACAGATAGATCCGTCGATCCCGGAGAATGATCCTGAAAGCGCCAAAACCGCCCTGGCTATTGCTGAAGAGGGAATTGTGCTCCTGAAGAACGACCGAAAAACTTTGCCATTGGATGGGGCCGGGGTGAAAAAGATCGCGGTAATCGGGCCGAATGCTCACCCCGGCGTCCCGGCCGGCTGGGGCAGTTCCTATGTCAACCCGTTCTATGCCGTGAGCGTGCTTGATGGCCTCATGAACAATAAGGGACCGGATTTGCTTGTCGATTACTTCGATGTCGGCGTCGGCAATTTCGGGACTTCGCAATTTGAACACGAAGATCGACCTGGGCAATTTTCTGACGGTTTGCGGGCAGAATATTTTTCCAACCTGACGCTTTCAGGTACTGCAATCCTCGATCGAGTCGATCAACGGATCAATTTCGACTGGGCGAACGCGAATCCTCCGCGTGGTCGTTTGCCGCCACAATTCAGCGTGCGTTGGACCGGAGTGATTCGGGCCAATGACTCTTTTCGCCACGTCTTTCGTGCGAGAGCGGACGCGGGTATTCGGGTTTTCCTCAATGACGAGCTGATCATCAACGATTGGATCGATCACGCGGCGCGTCCTGACACCGTGACGAGGGTGCTCGAAGCCGGTCGAATCTACAGATTACGGGTGGAATATAAGAATAGCGGTGGAGGAGGTGCCGTAGCACAGTTTGGTTGGGCGTCATTAAAGGTTCCAGACAGCGTTGGCGGTTACGATGCCGCAATCGTCTGCGTTGGATTTGACAATGGCACCGAAGGAGAAGGCTTTGATCGCACTTTCGAACTCCCGGATGGGCAAGACGATCTTGTGAGTGGCGTCGCGGAAAAAAATCCGCATACCGTAGTTGTTCTGAACTCGGGCGGGAACGTGGACATGCACCGCTGGCTCGACAAGGTGCCTGCGCTTCTGCACGCCTGGTATCCAGGTCAGGAAGGAGGTAATGCGCTGGCTAAAATCCTATTTGGTGACATAAGCCCGTCCGCCAAACTTCCGGTGACTTTTGAAGTCAGCGAAAATGATAACCCGGCATTCAAATCCTATCCTTCCGATAGCAGTGGTGAAAATGTCCGATACGAGGAAGGAATATTCGTCGGGTACCGCGGATATGATCACTTTGGGATCAAGCCTTTGTTTCCCTTCGGTTTTGGGCTTTCATACACGCAATTTGACTATTCCGATCTCCGAATTGGCCAGGGTCAGTCTCCGAATCACGAAGAAGCAGAGATTACATTTAAGGTTCGCAATATTGGTGACCGGGCAGGAGCAGAGGTCGCGCAGCTTTATGTGAAAGAGATGCGGCCGGCAATCGAGCGGCCGGTCAGAGAGCTGAAGGGGTTTGAGAAAGTTTTTCTATCACCTGGGGAATCCAAGATGATAACGATCAG
This sequence comes from Verrucomicrobiota bacterium, assembly GCA_019233825.1. Classification (GTDB taxonomy): domain Bacteria; phylum Verrucomicrobiota; class Verrucomicrobiia; order Chthoniobacterales; family JAFAMB01; genus JAFAMB01. The sequence continues at coordinate 3,305 of JAFAMB010000045.1, forward strand.
GCTCGACCGGAATTCTTTTGCGTACTACGACCCTGCAGCAGGTGAGTGGAAGACGGATCCGGGCGAATACGAGATCTCAATTGGTGCGTCCTCGCGGGATTTGAGGGTTAAGCAGACTTTAGAGATTTTTCCTTAGAGCCCCGGTAGGGCGAGGCTCCTGGTAGGGCGAGGCTCCGTCCGAGCCGCAGGGCGGCGGTAGGTCGCGCTCCCGCGCGACCAGTCCGCGCCGCCCCGGAGGACAGAACACCGCGGGGGCGCGCCTCGAGCGTCTATGCGGCCTTGCAGACGGCAGCTGCGGCTGCTTCCGGCCGCGGCCCATCGGACCCGCGGCCGGCCTGCCGGAGCAAGCCTAAAGCGATAAATCCCAGGGGGTTCGGGGGACAGAGTCCCCCGATTGCTCCAATAACACGCGGACCTACATCCCTTTGCAGTTCCCACAGCCTTGCGCCCCCGCAGCGAAATCTTTCAAACACAGTTGCTACCGCCGTCTCCCGCGGCTCGGGCGGAGCCTCGCCCTACCGGGAGCCTCGCCCTACCATTGCTTCTTCCCCGAGTCTGCATTTTGGTTGGCTATGCTCCTGAACGAACGAGAGACTTTGGAACGCGTGCTGCAATCGGTGGGACCATTGGGCGTGGAAAATGTATCGATCTGGGATAGTCGAAACAGGGTTCTTGCCCGAGATGTCATTGCTGCTGTCGCGTTGCCCCGCTTTGATAATTCGACGATGGACGGGTACGCCGTCCGAGCCGAGGACGCGATTCAAGGTGCTCGGTTGGTGGTAGGGGGAGAGCAAGCCGCCGGCGTGGATGCCGGATTGAGCGTCGGGCAAGGCCAGGCGATTCGCATCTTCACAGGCGCGCCGATACCTCGCCACGCCGATGCCGTGGTTATGCAGGAGGACGCGGACCTCCGCGACGGCGTAATCTTCTTACGAGAAAGTGTGACTCGGGGGGAAAACATCCGGGTGCGCGGCAATGATCTTTGCGAAGGTCAGGTGGTAGCGTTTGGGGGAAGCGTACTGACCGGACCGAAACTTGCGGCAATCGCTTCACAGGGTGTTAGCGAGTTGCCGGTCTTTGAGCGTCCACGCGTCGCGATTCTCGCAACCGGGAGCGAACTGCGGTCACAAGGCGAAACCATCAATGCCGGCCAGATATACGAAACGAACAGGATTATGCTGGCCGAGCTTGTGGCAAGCTCCGGGTCTCAGGGACAGATTTTCAGTATCGTGCCGGATACCGAGGCCGCTCATTTGGAGAGCTTCGAGCAGGCGCGGGGGTCCGATGTGATCGTCGTGGCCGGAGGCGTCTCGGTTGGTGAGAAAGATTTGGTCAAGCCGGCCTTGCTAAGACTCGGCGCCAAGCTGGATCTCTGGAGGGTAGCGGTGAAGCCTGGCAAGCCGTTCATGTTCGGACACTTAGGGCGCACTCTGGTGTTCGGGTTGCCAGGGAACCCGGTTTCAGCGTTTGTGACTTTTTTGCTGTTTGCGCGGCCGGCACTCTGGAAGCTTGGCGGTCGCTCCTCGTTTGATTTGCCGCGTGCTCGGGCGCGCCTTGCCGAGTCCCTGGTCAATCACGGCGAGCGCCCGCACTACTTGAGAGGCGTCTATGCAAATGGGATTTTCAAAGCTGTCGGCAGACAAGAATCACACGCCTTGTTTGCGTTGTCTCTGGCAAATGCCCTTTGCAGGTTGGAACCGGATCAGACAATCGCGGCAGACACGCTTGTCGACGTGATTCCGCTTTGAGCGCCGGTAGGGTCGCGCTCCCGCGCGACTGGCGTGTGCCGCGTACTACCCTTAAATCTAAATTCCGAAATTAAGGAGCCGTCCTCCGTGCTCGTGCTCGTCGTCGTCCTCGCGAGACTCTGGTGCCTCACAGTCAGCCCAGCCGCAACAGAACAGTTGTACGGAGATAGGGTCCTCTTCGCGGCGCAGAAGGCCAATCCATCGAGTACGAGGACGACGACGAGCACGAGCACGATCCCCAAAGTTCGGGATCTAGGTTAGGTTGAATCAGCGGCGACGTCCCGGGTCGCGGCGGGGGGCGTCCTGCCACGCGCGTCCCTACCAACGGACGTCCGGGAGCCCGTCCCTACCGGCACTCAAAACCCGGTTGCTAAGAGCAAATCCCAGAATGATATTTTGACGAAGATGGTTGCGCTTAAAGAAGGATACGATCTGGCCGCAGAGGTTCTAGGTTTAAAGAAGCAGCGTAACGCGATTATTCTCGCTCATAACTACCAAGTGCCGGAAATTCAGGACTTGGCCGATTACGTCGGCGATTCGCTAGGCCTGAGTTTCAAAGCTAGAGAGACGGATGCGGATGTTATTGTTTTCTGTGGCGTGCATTTCATGGCCGAAACGGCGAAAATCGTGAATCCGGCAAAGACGGTGATTCTGCCCGACTTGGATGCGGGTTGTTCGCTCTCAGAATCCTGCCCGGCCGAGCGTCTTGAAGAATTCCTTCAGGAGCACGCTGACAAGAATTACTACGTCATTGCCTACATTAATTGCAGCGCGGGGGTGAAAGCGCTCTCTGATATCATCTGTACCAGCGGCAACGCGGTGCAGATTGTCGAAAATGCTCCGGCGGATCGGAACATTCTTTTCGTTCCCGATCAAAATCTCGGGGCCTGGGTTATGGAAAAAACGGGCCGAAAGATGGATCTCTGGCGGGGAGTTTGTTACGTCCATGTAGAATTTACCCGGAACAGCATTGGAGCAATACGGGAACTGCACCCGGGAGCGCCGGTCGTCGCTCATCCGGAATGCACATTCGCGGTCAGACTTTTGGCAGACGAGGTCTGTTCGACTGAAAAGATGATAAAATATTGCAGGGAGTCGGACGCTGAGTCTTTCATTATCGTGACAGAATCAGGTATGCTCCACCGGTTGAGGAAAGAGATCCCCGATAAGGCATTTATTGCGGGACCCACGGATCGATGTGCCTGCGCCGATTGCCGATTCATGAAGAGAAATACATTGGAAAAAGTGCGAGACGCGCTGGCAAATCTTTCGCCGGAAATTCGGATGCCCGAAGCGTTGCGCAAACGGGCAGAGCTGCCTATCATTCGGATGTTAGAACTTAGCCGTTGAACAGTGCCTCTGCTGTTGTCATCGGAGCTGGGCCCGCCGGACTACGGGCCGCGGAAGTAATTGCTCAGAAGGGAATCCGCACAACGATTTTTGAGCAAAAGGCTTCGCCGGGACGAAAATTTCTCGTCGCCGGCAGAGGCGGCTTGAACATTACTCATTCTGAGCCGCTCGAAGACTTTGCAACGCGGTACGATCTGCCGGCAAGATGGGGTGGCCTGCTGCGCCGGTTTTCTCCGGACGATCTTCGCGGATGGTTCAAAGAACTTGGCGTGGAAACATTTGTCGGGACCAGCGGTCGAGTTTTCCCTCGCAACATTCGCACGCCAATGATTCTCGAATTATGGTTGGAACGGCTTGACAGCCTTGGAGTTGACTTCCAAGTGGGGCTGCGGTTTCACCAGATGCTCGGCAGCGGGCCCTACGATCTGGTGTTTCAACGGGGTACGAAATACCATCTGGTGACCGCGGATACAGTGGTTTTTGCGCTCGGAGGTGCCTCCTGGCCTCAGACGGGTTCGGACGCTCTCTGGGTTGAGGAGTTTCGCCGCTTGGGTGTGCCAGTCAATAAGTTTGTGGCCGCCAACGTTGGTTGGGAGCGCCCGTGGTCCCAGGCGTTTCTAGGCGTCGCCGACGGAAAACCGCTCAAAAACCTCCAGGTGACGTGTTCGGGTCGCAGCGTAAAAGGCGAGCTGATGGTCACACAATATGGCCTCGAGGGAGGTGCGCTTTACCAATTGACTCGTGAGCTAAGAAAATCTCCGCAGATAGAGATTGATTTTAAGCCCGGGCTGAGCCGCGCGCAGCTGGAAGAACGCTGGCGCGCTGATGTGGACCCGAAAGAAGGAGCACTTAAACTTTGGCGGATGAGTGCTGCTGCCGTCGCGCTCATTCAGGAGATCGCACAGCCGAAAACTCCGACTCAATGGATCGCAGCGGTCAAACGGTGCCGGATCGTCTTTGAGCGCCCCAGGCCCATTGAGGAGGCCATCTCTAGCGCCGGAGGCGTGCCGTGGGATCAACTCACCGATGATCTGATGTTGCGCTCTGTTCCTGGTGTGTTTTGCGCCGGCGAAATGATCGATTGGGAGGCTCCGACCGGAGGATATCTCATGCAAGGCTGTTTTGTGACCGGTACAATTGCCGGCGAGGGAGCCGCGAAGTGGATTGCGAAGGCTCATTAGACGTGACAGCTTTGCGGGCACAAACATGACTATGCGACTACAGATTGGTGATCCGGCTCCTGATTTTAAAGCAACCGCGGTCGGCGGCATCTACGGTGGTGGCCAAGAGGTAAAACTTGCCGACTTCGCAGGTTCAACATTGGTTCTGTATTTTTACCCAAAGGACGATACCCCGGGGTGCACAGCGCAAGCCTGCGACTTGCGCGACTCCTGGCGCGAACTCCAATCTAAGGTGGAACTCTTCGGCGTCAGCACCGATAGCGTTGAAAGCCACCAGAAGTTTATCAAAAAACATGGTCTTCCATTTCCGCTTCTAAGCGATCCGCACCAGGAGATTGTGAACGCGTATCAGGTGTGGGTCGAGAAAAGCATGTACGGAAAGAAACACATGGGTACGGAGCGGACTACCTACCTCATCGGCCCCGATCAGAAAATAAAAGCTGTCCTCAAGAAGGTGAAGCCTACCGAGCATATGACGCAGCTATTGAAGGCACTTTCTTCCCGGTAGACAAGGGGCGCGCTCCCGCGCGATCCGGGTATGCACGTCTAAGAAACGTGAACACGGGCTTCCCTAGAGCGCCCAAGTCGAATTGCAGAACCCGAAAAGACGTTTTGAAACGTGCACGCCGGGATCGCGCGGGAGCGCGCCGCTACCGACGGGCACGCCCGGGCGTGCGGGAGCGCATCCCTGCCATCGGCCATGGCCGGATCGCGCGGCCACAAGCAGGATGCTTATGCTACCTTCATGCCGCCGCCATCGTACGCTGTTACCGTCCGAGCGCCTCCTCTACCAGAAATGAATCACCAAACTCTTCTCTCCATTTACGACAGGCTCGAGGCCATGATCTCCAAACTGCCCGGCCCGTTACAGAACGCGGTCTTTGAGGAGTTGCGACCGATCAAACAGATTTTTCTGTCGCAAAGGCTCGCAAGAATCATCTTGCTAGGTGACCCGAGCGCGGACGCATCAGCCCTGTTTTCGGGACTTGTTGGCAATGATCTGCAGATGATCGATCCGCGAAAGACCGGTGGATGGGTCACTTATGAACTGCCCGGAAGAGGCGGATTTCGCATTCTGGATGCACGGCGCTTGCATGAGACCAGCCTGACCTGGAGTGCCCTGGCAGGTGCCCTTTCTGAACAAAGTCCTGACCTCTTTGTCTTTCTTGCCGATGGGAGCAAGGCACTCGATCTGGGCCTGGAATGCGAGCAAGCGATTCGCTTGCTCGGGCTGGCCGAGCAGCGGCATCAGTCAAAACCCGGTCTGGTTGGGGTGATCGATTTTCCGGGTGCGACTTCACCTGGTGAAGTTGAAGCTCGCCGCCTCGAATTGCAGGCTTGGTTGACCACTGCAGGGAAACTATCCGGACATTTCGTTAAGAGCGTGGCCGTTTGTTCTTTTGTCCGGTTCAGAGTGGATGGATCGATCGATCCTGAACGCGATGAGCGGCGAAATCTTGACGTCCTAGGTGAGTTGCTCACCCGCGAGCTTCCCGAGGAAGCCCAGGTCGAGATGGCGCGCCTGGTTGCCGCGAAAAAAATTCAGATGGAAATCGCGCAGCGCTTGCTTCGCTCGGTTACGACCATTTGCGCTGCAGTCGGTGTCCAGCCGATCCCGTTTGCTGACTTTCCGGTACTTACTGCGCTCCAGTTTGCGATGGTTTCAGGAATCATGCACGTCAGCGGCCGCGAGCTCGGGCTGAAGTCTGCCGCCGAATTCTTCGGAGCCTTGGGACTGAACATAGGGGCGGGCATGGTATTCCGGGAAGGGGCGCGAGCTGCGATTAAGCTGCTGCCCGGTTGGGGCAATGCGATCTCAGGGGGCATAGCCGCCGCCGGCACTTACGCCGTTGGCCGAACCGCCATCGGCTATTTTGTGGAGGGGATCTCAATTTCTGAAGCACGTAAGCTTTTACGTCGCCAAAAATTGCCGAAATCGCCGAAGGCCAAGTGAAATTCCAGGCGCAAAGTCGAGCGCTCGGCAGGAAGAGCTTGCTTGTTAACAACATGTCAACAAGTCTCTTAATACCGAGAAAAAATTGGCAGCAACTTCGCAGAGCACAAATTTTGCCAAATGAAAATATCTGAAATCATGTCAACTTTGGTTTCGCTCGGCGCTTCTCCTCGTAAGTCTTTGGGGCAAAACTTTTTACATGATAAGAATCTGGCTTCTTGGATCGTCGGAAAACTAGAAATCGAAGCGGGCGATCACGTGCTGGAAGTGGGTCCCGGCCTTGGTGCTTTGACCGAAGAAATAATGCGTTGTGGGGTGTCGGCAACTTTGCTGGAAAAGGATCGGGCGTTTGCAAAATACCTCCGTGAAAGGTTTCAAAACGCACCTGTTGAAGTCATCGAAGGGGACGCTCTGGAATATGACACCCGAATCGAGTTTCTGCGTCGACCGGTCAAAATCATCGGGAATCTGCCTTACTATTTGTCATCCGCCCTGCTCTTTCATTTCAGTGCGGATCCATGCCCTTTTGAGCGGATGGTCTTCACTGTGCAAAAGGAGATGGCGGATCGCCTAAGCGCGGCTCCCGGCAACAAGGCGTACGGGAGTCTAAGTGTCATCATTCAGAGAGAATGGCAGGTCAGCAAGTTGAAGACCCTTGCTCCTTCCGTATTTCTCCCTGAGCCGCAGGTAGATTCGGTAGTTTTATTGCTGAAGCGGCGAGAACCTGGCGATCTCGAGGAGACCGATCCGATAACATTTTCTGAGGTGGTGAGGGCGGGGTTTTCCGAGCGCCGCAAACAGGTGAGAAAGTTACTGGGCCGGTTCGGGGATTCTGAAACGGTCGAGGCGGCTCTGCGTGCGGTTCATCTTCCATTAACGGCCAGAGCCGAGGATGTTTCATTGGATCAGTGGATTAAGATCGTAAACGCGCTTCAACCGTCACCCGTCTTTGGTCCCGATCCGCTCGAACTCCTGGAAACAGTAGATCATAACGATCAGCCCCTCCAGGCGAAGAACCGTGCAACAATTCACCGCGAGAATCTGCTACACCGTGCAGTCCACATTTTTATCCTAAACCGGCCCGGCGAACTGCTTTTACAGAAACGCTCCTGCCACAAGGATAATTTCCCGCGCCGTTGGGATTCGAGTGCCGCCGGCCACGTGAATGCCAGTGAATCGTATAGGAATTGTGCCGAACGTGAACTGAAGGAAGAACTGGGGGTCAGCGCCGCCCTAGTGGCTATGGACAGAATCCCGGCCTCAGAGGCGACCGGCCATGAATTTATCCAGATTTTCGCGGCTATCCATGACGGGCCTTTCTCCTGGAACCGGTATGAGATCGAAACCGGGGGATTTTTCGAGCTCGGTATGATTGATGCGTGGATTGGACGGCGTCCTGAGGATTTCGCGTCCGGGTTCGTGGAGTGCTATCGATCCGTGCGAGGTGCGCTGGAAAATCCTTCTGAGATTTCGGCAAAAGCTGGGTAGGCGAACCGTCTCGGTTTGCTCGGCTCCGAAAATCGCAAAGCGGGACGCTTCGCCTACAGTGCGATCGGGGCGGCCAGACAGGAATCCGGAATCCCAAAGGAATCAACTAATTGAACCGCGTCTTGGCGAACTTCCTGGCAAAGCTTATCGACTGTCCGAGTAATGGCCTGTGATTTCCAACCAGTGAGCGAGCCTTGTTCCAGGTACCATCCCTTATGCAGCTCGATCCGCGATAGAGCAAACAGATCGCACAGCCGCCTGAGAGCCTGTCTAACAGCCGAAGACTGAACCGTGCTGATCGTCTGAGCAAATCGCTCGAGGATGACCCGTTCCACGTGCGCATGGGCGAGTTCGAGAAGCTCGCGTTGCATGCGCGTAAAGGCAACGTAAGGCTCTATTTTCTTTCTGCCGGTCAAACAACGGAATTTTCGTGCGGTGGAGAGCAGCGTGGTCGTTTCCCGGAGCCGCAGCATCATCAAGTGGAAACCCGCATCCCGAAGGTGGCCTTCCACGATATTCAAAGTAAACGTCGGAATGCGCTGAGCGATCGCGGTGAGCCTTTGATCAATGAAAAACCCCGCCATCTGCGCCGGTCGCATCTCTTTAAGCTTATCCTTGAAATCGCTAAGCAAATTCCTGGCAACCAATTGCATAAGCACAGTGTTATCCCCTTCGAACGTGGTGCAGATGTCCGTATCGGCTTTCAACGTGCTCAACCGGTTTACGGCCAGATACCCCTCTCCGCCGCAGGCTTCGCGACAGGTCTGGATCGTATGAGTGGTATTCCAAGTCGTGAACGCTTTTAATCCTGCCGCCAGCGTTTCGAGCGGGCGTGAACTTCCCGTGCGCACCGTTTCCTTTTGTTCAATCAGATATTTGAGAGCGAAATCGAGTGCGAAGACGTTCGCAAGGAGCGGACAAAGCCGCCTTTGGTGAGCAGGATAGTCCAAAAGCAGCGTCTCCTGACTTGCCTTCGGCGCACCGAACTGTCGCCGGCGAGCGGCATAGCGGATAGCAATTGTCAGCGCGCTCTTGGCGGCACTATTGGCGGCGGAAGCCATGCTGATTCGCCCGCTCACAAGCGTCCCGATCATCGCGAAGAAACGCACTGTCTGGCTTTGAAATTCGCTCCGATATTGCCCGTGGACCGTCACATTCGCGAATCGATTCAGCATTTCGCCGCGCGGCACGCTCACATGGTCGAACCAGATCCGGCCGTTATCAATGCCGTTCAAACCCATCTTCAACCCGTTGTCTTCGATCGTAACTCCCGGGAACGGATTTCCCTTTTCGTCTCGAATCGGCACCACAAAGGCGTGTACGCCATGTTTTTGGCCACCTACCTCCAGTTGCGCGAACACGGTGGCGAACCGCCCATCATCGGCCGCGTTTCCGATGAAATTCTTACCCGCAAAGTAAGTTGGGCTATGGAGGATGAAACAATCGCTCGCTCTGTCGTAAACGGCGGTCGTCTCCAGGGCCTGAACATTTGAACCATGACCGATCTCTGTCATGGCGAAACAACCCATCAACTTTGCGGCCGCGGCACCGGGCAGATATTTCTGGTGGTGGTATTCACTGCCAAGCTGTTGAATGCTACCTGCGAACAGACCGAATTGTACGCCCAGCTTTATTACGAGGCTGATATCGTGAAAAGCAAGCGTTTCGAACGCGGCCATGAACTTTGGAACACTTTCTTCGCCACCGACTGAACGGGGCATAAAGATTCGACCAATTCCGGCGTCCGCAATCCGCTTTGTCCAGTCGACAACCTGCCTCCTCTGCACAGCCATATCATTCCCGTCGTAATACCGGAATTCGGGCTGAGTTATGAGCTGCTTGACCCAATTTCGGATTTCAACGTGATCCCCATCCAGAACGCGCTGCAACACCTTGGGATCGAAAGTCGAAGATCTTCTTTCGATGGGCGGATAACTCGGTCCCGCGCCTGCCTGAGAGGCTGTCGCGCCTTCGACCTTCAGAGGCTTTTCGAGAATCTCTTTCATCTCGCCATTTTCAAGATTTAGTTTCGGGTAAGGGCGGAAGACCTGTTTTTTTTCCCGGGTAAAAACTTCCGCCGCGCGTTGCCATATCAGCGAGAAGTGAGCAGGGCTCAAAATATGCCCCGACGCGATCCCGGAGGTTGTTCAATCGGCTGACTACCGTAGGAACGCCGAGATGATCTGCAAATCGAAGCGGGCCTCCGCGAAAAGGTGCCCAGCCGGTGCCCATGATCATGCCGAAATCGGCATCCTCAGGAGCGTCGACCACTTTCTCCTCAAGCGTACGCGCGGCTTCGTTGACCATCAACAAAACAAGCCGATCCCGCAGATCGCCTTCGTTCACCACGGCTGGTTCGGCGGGCTGGAAGCCGCTCAGTTGAGGGTTAATCTTTTCCTTCTCACCGGAGCTGTAGTCATAAAATCCCTTGCCTGATTTTCTTCCGAGCCATGCCTTGTCCATCATCTTTTCGATCGTTTCGTCCGGTGGCGGAAGATGCTTTACCCTTTGCACAAGATCCTTTGCCACGTGTTCGGATACATCCAATCCGACTTCGTCGGTCAGCCGCAAGGGGCCCATCGGCATACCGAAATCGAGCATTACCCGATCGATCTTTTCGACTCGATGACCCTCGGCGAATAACCGCACCGCCTCGATCATATAGGGCAACAAGATTCGGTTAACCAGGAATCCAGGACTATCCCTCACCAGGACCGGCAGCTTGCCGATGTCTTTCACGAAACGTAAGGCGGCGGTCAGAGTCGGTCCGTCTGTTTTTGTACCCCGAACGATCTCCACCAACTGCATGCGGTGCACCGGATTGAAGAAATGAATGCCGACCACCCGTTCAGGATGTGCGAGTGACGCCGCCAGCGCGTCGATCGAAAGCGCCGATGTGTTCGACGCTAGTATGGTCCCGGGCGACACGCTTGATTCCAGACTCGCGAAGATTTGCTGCTTCAGTTCGAGGTTCTCGACCGCCGCCTCCATTACGAGATCCACTTCTCGTAACGGGACCTCCTCATAAATCGGAACGATTCGATCATAGGCATTTTGCGCATCGACTTCTGAAAACAGATGCCGTTTGACCGCCTCACGGTAAATTTTCGCGATGGACTGCATTCCCTTGCCTAAGGGAGCCGGCCCGATGTCTTTGAGTAGAATACGAATTCCGCGACTGCTCAACCACTGCGCGATGCCCGCTCCCATCAGGCCGGCGCCAACGACCAAAGCCTTCTTGATCGTTTTGGCGGGTGCGTCCGCCACCGGCTGAACGTCCGCCGGAAGCCGGAGTTTCTTGGCCCGCTCTTGAAGGAAAAAGATTCCAATCAGATTTTGCGTGGTCTCGGTGAGAGCCAATTCGACTAAATAGTTCTTCTCATTAGCGAGTGACTGCTCATGGGACACAGTAAGACTGGCGCACGCCACCTCCAATGCCTTGAGTGGCGCCGGATAATGGCCTCGCGTTTTCGCCAAAGTCTTTTTCTCAACCTGGGATTTGACGATTTTTGACAAGGGAGACCGGTTCGCGATATGCAGTTTACACGATCGCTTTTTCCCGCGGCTTTCCTGAATCATCTTTGCTGCCACTTCCGCCATACGTTGTGGGTGAGCGACCGCATCTACCATCCCAATTTTCAGGGCCTGTTTTGCCGCGTATTGGCGACCGGTCAGGATGGCCTCCAGTGCATTCGGTAAACCGATAAGTTTTGGCAGCCGGGTCGAGCCTCCCCATGCTGGTAAAAGTCCGAGATTGGTTTCGGGCAGCCCCACTTTTGTAGCCGAATCCGACGAGGCAACACGGTAATCACAGGCCAATGCGACCTCAAAGCCACCTCCCAGGGCAACACCGTGAATCGTGGCAACCGTCGGGTAGGGGAGACGCCCAATTCGATCAAAAGTTTTCTGACCGCGTTCGACCGCCATCGCGATCCGCTCTGCCCTGGTATCCTGAGTAAAGCTGTTGAGGTCTGCGCCCGCTATGAAAATTTTCGGTTTTGCGCTCCGAATAACCAAACCGTTCAGACCTTTTTCCGACTCAAGGAAATCCAGGTGCTCGTTAAGTTCTTCAAGCGTCCGTTCGTCGAAAATGTTTGCTGCTGAATTCGGCCGGTCAAAAGTAAGGACCGCGATCCCGGATCCGGATACTTCGCGCTGAATATTCTGTTTCACTGCAGCCTTCTCCTCTCAATTCCGACTTAACCAGAGCGCGCCACCCTGCCCGCCACCGACGCAGAGTGAAACCAGCGCGCGACCGGCGCTTCGGCGGTGCAGTTCTTTTAGCGCGGTCAAAACCAGCCGGGACCCGGTGACCCCGACAGGATGTCCGAGGGCAATCGCTCCGCCGTTGAGGTTCAGAATATCATCCGGAATTTCCCCGAGCACTGTTTCGCGTTGAAGATGCTCCCGGCAATACGTTTCTGATTTTGCCGCTCGCTGACAGGCAATCACCTGCGCGGCGAACGCCTCGTTGATTTCGATGATATCGGCATTTTTGAGGCCAAGGCCGGTCTTCCCTTCTGCGCGATGAATTGCGTAGACCGGACCGAGCCCCATGCGTGAAGGGTCCAACCCGGCATAGGCATAGCCCTCCAGTCGACCGAGCGGAGTCAAGCCCGATTGTTTCAGTGCGCGTTCCGTCATTAAGAGCAAAGCCGCCGCCCCGTCCGTAATCTGAGAGGAATTACCGGCCGTTACCGTTCCAGTTTGCTGTTCAAAGACGGGTTTCAGCTTACCCAGAGCCTCCATCGTTTGATTTTCCCTGGGACCATTATCCTGGTCCATGAAAGGCTGCCCGTTTTTTGACTTGGGTAAATAGACGGGCGTGATCTCCTGTTTCAGCTTTTCCCGAGCCGCGACAGCCTTTTGGTGGGATCTCATCGCGAACGCATCCTGCTCTTCGCGCGTGACATTAAAGTCACGGCTGAGGTTCTCCGCTGTTTGGCCCATGTTGCACCCAGACACCGGGTCGGAAAGTCCGAGCCGGAGACCGATCCGCGGTTGAAAGTCCGTCGGGCGGAAACTGCTCAACACCCCTAGTTTTTGGGAAAGATTCTTGGCTCGTGCGAAGGCTCCAAATTTCTTTGCTGCCTCCTGCGAATAGAGCATTGGAATCTGCGACATGCTTTCGACCCCGCCTACGACAAAAATGTCGCCTCGCCCAACGAGCATTTTCTCCGCAGCCTGTGTAACCGCTTCGAACCCTGAAGCGCAATTGCGATGGACCGTGATGGCCGGCACGGACTCTGGTATGCCTGCGCGCAGCGCTATCACTCGGGCTATGTTTGCGGCGTCGGCCGGTTGGCCTACGCAACCAAATATGACCTCTTCAATGGTTGACGGGTCAATCCCGCTGCGGGCTACCAGCAGCCTGACCGCAGTCTTGCCCAACTCGACCGCTTCCGTATCCGCCAAGCTCGTACCCGCTTTCGCAAACGGGGTCCGGACGCCATCGACTATGTAAATCGCTTCTTTCATAGACGCCTGTTCTGAATTCAAATGTTCCTGTCGTGCGCCACGCAAATGGTAAGTGAGAACTGCTCACGATGCCTTTGTCATATCGATCATGGAGTCTTTTCTCTTCTGATTCAAATGACCTGGTGATCACCGTACTTTGGGAAAAACCTTTCGCAGGCTCTTGTCATCCAGCATATTGGAGCCTTCCGGCGTTTGCGTCTCGGCAACATAGAGTGACTCGACCTCTCTTGCGTACTTTTTTAGCAGCTGCCTTCTCTTTAGCTTGAGAGTAGGGGTCAGCTCGCCGCCGGCCAGCGACCACTCTTCTTTGAGAAGTACGAATTTCTTGATCTGGGCATACCGCCCTAAACTTTGATTCAACCGTTCGATTTCGGCTCCGATCAGCGCGTTGACTTCAGGGTGAGCCACCATCTCGCTATTCGAATTCAAGTGAACGCCTCGTTTATCAAAGTGACGTGCGACGACCCTGAATGCGGGCACTACCAGGGCCCCGGGAAACTTTCGATTTTCCCCGACCACCATAATTTGGGCGATGTATCTCGATTCCTTCATCTTGTTCTCAACCTGCTGCGGCGCGACGTATTTGCCGCCGGAGGTTTTGAACATTTCCTTTTTCCGGTCTGTTATTTTCAGGAATTTGCCGTCGAACTCGCCAACATCGCCCGTATGCAGCCAGCCATCCGCATCGATCGTTTCCGAGGTCAGGTCCGGCCGGTGGTAGTAGCCCATCATGACGTTTGGGCCGCGATATAAAATCTCTCCATCCTCGGCGATTTTGACTTCACCACCAGGAATTACCGGACCCACAGTGCCGATTTTATACGATCCCTTCACTGGATAATTCACGGAAATGACTGGGGAAGCCTCCGTTGGTCCGTAGCCTTCATAGACCGGGATACGCGCCGCCCAGAAGACTCTAGCCAGGCGCGGCTGCAGCGCAGCCGAACCCGATATGATCCCCCGAATACGGCCGCCCACCGCTTCTCGCCAACGAGCAAATACCAGACGATCAGCAACCGCAAATTGCAGACGCTTAGTCCAGCTGATCGGTGCGCCTGGCTCGAATTCTGAGGCCAGGCGGAGCGCCCAAAAGTACAACGTCTTCTTCAGCCTCGGCAGCTGGCTTCCTCGAGCGACAATTCTTTCGTAAATTTTTTCGAGAAGCCTCGGTACAGTCGAGAAGATGTTAGGTCGTACCTCGCGGAGATCGTCGCCGATGGTATCGAAATTCTGTGCGTAGTAGATAGACGTCCCACAGTAGACATACAGGTTGATAACCGTGCGTTCGTAAATGTGACACAAAGGCAGAAACGACAGGGCGCGCTCGCGTGACCCGCTCCGAATTATGGGCGCGCAAGTGACGCAGTTCGCAACTAGATTGGAGTGCGAGAGCATGACGCCCTTAGGACTACCGGTCGTTCCGGACGTATAAATCAAGGTCGCGAGATCGTCCGGACTAACCTGCGCCTTGATTTTTTCCAGAACAATTCTGTTGCTGCGGTCGCTCAGACCATTTTCCCCTGAGGTTTTGATTTGTGTCCATTGCGTGGCCCCGTTAACCGGATCGTACGTGTAAATGTCTCCCAGAGCGGGCAGCTTCTTCAGTAGCGGCGCTATCAGGTGGTAGAGCCGTTCGCTGGAAACAAAAAGCAGTTTCGCTTCGGAATCGCTGAGGATAAATTCGTATTCTTCGGCGCTGATATTTGGATAAATGGGCACATGGACAGCGCCGAGGCTCATGACCGCGCCGTCAATAAAATTCCATTCCACGCGGTTGGTCTCAGTCACGTTGGCCACCCGATCACCTTTGCGAACGCCCAGGGTGTGCAAACCCCAGGAGACTGCGGCAACGATTTCAAGCGATTCCGCCGTTGAATACGTCTTCCATTGGGAACCAACCTTTTGGGCAAATGCGTCGGGCTGGGGAAAGTGCTCCAGTTGGTGCTGAAGCAGATCAAAAACTCGTTGAGGTGTCGGCATGATCAATTCTGCTCCCGAACAGCGAGGTCATCGAATCTAGCGCGCACAGATCCGCGGAAGTGAATCTGTGCAGCGCTTCGGCCACATTCCAGTCTGAACTTGTCATTTTCAAGAGGTTTTAGGATTGAGTTCTATTTCCCAGAGAGGTAGCATTTACTAACAAACTCATAAACGGGTTTTGTCCGAGTAATAAGCCAGTCTTTGGCGATCCCCCAGACGACTCGTTTTCAATCCAAAAACCTCACCGTCATATGCTGAACGGTAAACAACAACTCAATCGGTTTCTCAGAGGCGGCATTGTGATTGCAGCGGTTACTTTTTCCGCATTCAATTCTTACCCCTCGAAAGGAGGTAGTTTCGCCATCAACGAGCAGAGCGTGGGCGGCCTGGGCGTGGCCTATGCCGGCGGCGCTGCTCAGGCGGCGGATGCGTCCACTATCTTTTTTAATCCGGCAGGTATAGCCCTGCTGAAGCAGAGTGAATTCCAACTCGGCGCTCAAGCTATTTTGCCCTCCGCCACATTTTCCAACCAGGGGTCGCGTTATAATCTGCCAAATACGGCCGTTAATGGATTACCCCTGAGCGGTGGGAATGATGGGGACGGCGGGGTTGATCATGTTTTACCCAATCTTTATCTGTCCCTGCCGGTATTGCATAGTCCGCAGTACGGAGACTTGGCCGTTGGCATTGGTCTGAGCGTTCCCTTTGGGTTGGAGACGGACTATAGCCCCGGCTGGGTCGGGCGTTATATTTCTTTGCGAACGAAGCTCACCACCTTCGACATCCAGCCGACCATCGCTTACCGCTTGTTCGACCGGATCTCGGTTGGAGGAAGCCTGGATATTCAGTATGCCTCTGCTCGACTTTCCCAGGCCATCGACTTCGGCTTGGCTGGGGCTCAGGCCCTCGCGCCGTTTGAACAGGCATTGCCTGCCTTACTGGCCGCTCGCGGAGTTCCCGGCCCAGCCATCCCAGCCATCGTAAGTGCGACCCAACAGGCCTACAATAATGCGGGATTTGTCCCAGGTGGCCGCGATGGCATATTCGAAGTCAACGGTAATGACTGGAGCGTCGGGTTTACCCTCGGAGCGATTTTCGAATATTGGAAGGGCGATGAAAATTCCTTCTTTCAGGACGGCCGGTTCGGGGTGAGCTACCGGTCCGGAATCACCCACACCATAAAAGGGACCGGAAGCTTCCGCGATGTACCGACCATCGTAGCCCCCGGAGCTCCGGTTCAATTTCCTGAGCCAAACGCATTTCAGGATGTCTTCTTCACACAGGGTGCGACTGCGCAGTTGAACCTCCCGGAGATCTACCATTTCAGTCTTTATCAGCGATTTGCACGTCAATTTGCCCTGATGGGCGACATCGCATGGCAGCGCTGGAGCAGGTTGCAAAGCGTCCCGATCGTTTTCAAAAATCCTGGTACCCCGTCGAACGTACTCCCATTGGACTACCAGGACTCACTCAGGTACGCGGCTGGTTTTGAATGGTATGCTACCAGGAATTTAACCCTGCGGCTCGGTTTCGCTTACGATGAGACCCCGATTCGAAGCGCCAATTTTCGAACTCCGCGAATTCCGGACGCCAACCGATATTTCCTGGCGGCGGGTCTCCGATGGTCACCGCTAAGCTTCATGGATATTGATGTCGGATACGCGCATCTATTTGTTGTGGATCCGATCGTAAACGTTACCGATGACGAGGGACATAACCTCCGGGGTAGATTTGACGCCGCTATCGACATCGTGAGTGCAGCCGTCACGTTTCGATGGGGCGGTCCTAGAGAAGCGCCTTCGCCGGTGCCCTCAGGCAAAGAGCCCATCGGTTATCAAAAGTAGCATTAGGCTTCCAGCCTGTAATCACGTCGCCCAGGCGCCGCCCCCGACAGGCAGGATGCCATGCTACCTTGGCCTACCGCTTCGGTCGGCTGAACACGAGCTGTGCCGTGATGTTTGTGAGTGTAACCAGGGCCACCAGGACTAAAGATGCGGTCCAGGCCATTTGAATCTGGTAATCGTACGGAAGCGTTGAAAAATTGTATATAAGGACCGACAGCGAACCGGTCGGTTCCATGAGAGATTTCAGCCAGTATTGGTTGAACGCAGCTGTGAACAGCACCGGCGCGGTTTCGCCCGCAGCACGCGCCACCGCAAGCATGATCCCGGTCATGATGGCCGGTAGAGCTTCCGGTAGCACGACTCGAAAAATGGTTTGGAAGTTTGTCGCCCCGAGTCCGTACGAGGCTTCTCGCAACGCCTTGGGAACCCCGAGCAGCGCTTGTTCGGTTGTCAGGAGGATTGTCGGAAGCGTGAGCACCGCCAAAGCCACGCCCCCGGCGATCGCTGAAGCTGTCCCTGTCGAAAGAACGACAACGGAAAATGCGAATACGCCACAAATGATCGACGGGATTCCCGTTAAAAGCTTGGCAACGAAGCGGACCGCGTTAGAAAGACGTGCCTTCGGGCTATACTCGTTGATGTAGATTGCTGAGAGAACGCCGAGCGGTGTCGAAAAGAGCAGCGCGATAAACACCATCACCGCAGTTCCCTGAATCGCATTGCCGAAGCCTCCTCCCGTCAAACCAGGCGCGGGCGGCAACTGGGTGAAAACGGACGGCTTCAATAGCGGAATGCCCTTCTGCAACACCAAATAAACGATTGAAAACAACGGAATGAGCGTCAGAAACGAAAGCGAAATGCAAAGAAACGTCCAGAAGTTGTTCCTCAGCATTCTGGCTTTCGAACGAGGGTCGGTTGCTCTGAGAATACCAGTGGCAAATCCGATCGCGAAGGTTGCCGTTGTCATAGCGTCAGCGAATTCCAGCGGTGGCTTTTTCGGCGCGGCGTAGGACAGCCTCGCCAGTCATGTTTACGAATAAAGTCAGCAGAACGAGAGCCAGCGCAGCGTACATGAGTGCGCTGATCTGGAGTCCTTGCGCTTCGCCGAATTGGTTGGCAAGAAGTCCCGCGAGCGTCCCCGCGGGCGAAAGTAGAGACCAACTCAAGCGGGAACTGTTTCCGATCAACATAGCTACAGCCATCGTTTCGCCCATCGCGCGGCCGAAGGCCAGAATGGTAGCCGCAACAATTCCAGGTGCGGCCGTCGGCAGGAGTACGCGAAAGATTGTCTCCCATCGGGTGGCCCCGATGGCGTAGGAGCCTTCGCGCAGGGTGTGCGGGACCACGACCAGAGCGGTCCGCGAAATGGCTGTAATCGTCGGCAGAACCATGAGCGCCAGGACCAGACTGGCGGTCAACATGCTATTACCAGTGGCTGGTCCGCTGAACAGCGGAATAAAGCCGAGGTATTCGGAGAGGTATCCACCAAACTGCTGCACGATGGGGATTACCACTGCGATACCCCAGAGTCCGTAGACCACGCTCGGGATCGCTGCTAACAGCTCGACTACAAATCTGATCACCTGCCGGATAGCCAAAGGCAGAAAATTTTCGCTCAGAAAGAGGGCGATGAAGATCCCGAGAGGTAACGCAATAATAAGGGCGATCAGCGAACTGACGGCCGTCCCGATGACAAACGGCATGGCACCGTACCGGTCCCTGTTGACATCCCAGATCGTGCTTGTGAAGAAGCCCAGACCCGTTTTCTGGATCGCCGGCCATGCCGGCGTAACGATGCTCTCCAGGATCCAGAGCAAGCTCAAAACCGCAACTGCTGAGGCCAGCCAGGTCAGCACCAGGAAGAGGTCGACCCTGCGGCGGCTGCCGGTAATCTTCATACCGTCCGGTTTCGTTGTTTCGTTATCTGACATAACTTTGTTCTCCCGTGTTGCTTGTGAAGGGGTTTGGACATTGCTTGCCTTGGAGGGGCGTCGCTTGCAACAGACTTTGGAGGGGCGTTGCTTGCCACGCCCGTGGTCACGCTCCGGCGTGACCGGGTTGGCATGACCCCCAAGGCCGGTAGGGTCACGCTCCCGCGTGACCAGGGGCGTTGCTTGCAACGCCCGGGAAGCTGCAAGCAGCTCCCCTCCAACTACCGCTGTTTCTTACGCGCCTACTGCACTGTCTTAAGTCCTTCCATACTTTTGTCGACGATTTCCTTCGGCAAGGGAATGTAGCCAAGTTCTTCGGAAAACTTTTGTCCGTCAGTCAGCCCAAAATTGACAAACTTCTTCACAGCTTCGCCAATCTGAGAGTTGTCATATTTCTTGTAAAGCAGGAGCCACGTGTAAGTGGCAATCGGGTAGCAATCTTTGCCATCCGGATCAGAAGGCCAGCCGCGCAGTAGATTGGGTGGAAATTGGGTTGTCGCCAGGGTTGCCAGACCAGAATCGGTTGTTGCCGAGACAAATTCCCCGGCTTTGTTCTGCAGCGCCGCGAACGTAAGTTTGTTGTTCTTCGCGTATCCGTACTCGACGTAGCCGATCGCTCCTCGGTTCTGCTTGATCAGGGCGGTAACGCCATCATTGCCTTTGCCGCCAACCCCGACTGGCCAAGTCGCGCTCGTACCAAAGCCGACCTTGTCATTGAATTCCGGGCTGATCGCGCTCAGATGTTTCGTAAAAACGAAATTCGTTCCGCTACCATCGGAACGCTCGCATGGTATAATCGGAATATCCGGAAGCTTGACCCCTTCGTTTGTCTTTGCGATTGCGGGGTCGCTCCACTTGGTGACTTTGCCCAAAAAAATGCCGGCATAGGCTTCTCTTGAGAGCTTAAGGTTATCCACTCCTGGCAGGTTGTACGCCAGCACAACGCTGCCGGCCGTTGCTGGAATCAGAACAACGCCCTGTTTTACAGCGGCGATTTCCTTGTCCGTCATTGCTGCATCACTCGCTCCAAAGGAGACCAGGTTCTGAGTAAATTGTTTGATGCCGGCGCCACTGCCAATCCCTTGATAGTTAATCTGCACGTCCGGATTGTTCTTTGTATACTCTGCGATCCAGCGCTGATAAAGCGGCGCGGGGAAGGTTGCTCCTGCACCCTGTAACTGCGTAGCTGCAGAGGCCGACCAGGACAAAAGCTGGGTAACCAGGGTGCTGAAGAGTAGAAACGACACTTTGGATGTTTTCATGGGAGTAGCTTTCCTCCTCCACTCCGCAAAATCCTTCCGCTCGGCAATCATTCATTTGTTACAATCACGTGACGGTTAAGAGTAAGCGAAGCGTCCACGCTTTGCCTTGCTGTACAGCCTTTCTTGATGGCCCATTTCCGGGGCCGGTAGTCTTAACCAGTGCCAGCCGCGATGGCGCTCATCTATCCCAGTTCGTGCGCCGTCGAACCTGGTGTAAAGCGTAAAACCCGCGCCACCAGGGTCTTGGAAATGCAGGCTACCCGCGTAGCAGCGACGCCGGTTGTCCGAATGCCGGGCACTGAGTCCTATGGCGCCCGGACAAACAGATTCTTGCACTCGGCGGCCAGCCATTTCAGGAATCGAAGCGATCCTGGGCCCGGAATAAATCTGGGCAGAAACAAGCACGAGTCGAAATTGTGGAGACCGTCAGTTCCGGTTGCGACCCGTCAGATGATTCATGGCCCATTGGCGCATCGGCCAACAGGGTTCCGCGAGCCCGCGCGTGCTTTCCCAGATCTAGCGAGGCGGCGCCTCAGACCGGCGAGGCGTATCCGGCAGTTCGATCGCGATGGGTGTAGAACAGCGGGGTTCAGCCGCCTCGCTGAGAATCCTTGAAAGGCAAGACCGACGCGAAGTCAACGGAGAGACGCCGGAATAAAACTTTGACCTGTCTGCAACATCTTTTGCCTTTCAAGGATTCTAGTCCTGCAGGAACCAAGGGGCAGGTCGAAGAAGAGACCGAAAGCTTTGATTTTGCCTAGAAAAATTCCGAGGTAGGCTTCCCTCGAGAGCTTGAGGTTTTCCACTCCTGGCAGGTTGTACGCGAGCACAACGCTGCCAGCCGTTGCTGGAATCAGCACAACGCCCTGCTTGACCGCGGCTATTTCTTTATCCGTCATCGCCGCATCACTTGCTCCAAAGGAGACCAGGTTCCGAGTAAATTGTTTGATCCCGGCGCCGCTCCCGATTCCTTGGTAGTTAATCTGCACGTCCGGATTGGTCTTTGTATACTCGGCGATCCAGCGCTGATAAAGCGGAGCGGGGAAGGTTGCGCCTGCTCCCTTTAACTGGGTAGCCGCAAAGGCTGACCAGGAAAAAAACTGAGTAACTAAGGCGCCCAGAAAGAGGAATGACGCTTTGCGAGTTTTCATAAGGCAGTGGCTTCCTTCCTCCACTGCGAAAAATCCGTTGGTTCGGCAACCTTTCAATCGTTACAATCCCGTGACAGCCAGGACCGTTATTTCCTGGTTGAGGAACCCGGACACCGGTAAAGCTGGTTGCCGATTCCGTTCCCGGCGATTTTTCTTTCTGCCGGCACCTGCATTATAGTGGACGTTCGAATCCAGGTGCGAGCACTCCGAACAGCTCTGCTGCTTGCGTTGACCGCGACGCTGATCACAGGTGTCGCTCAACTCGCTGATCTCAGCCCGAGGCCGGAGCTTACCCCGGAACAAGTTGTCCAATACCAAATCACCGCCCTCCAGCGCAACGATGATCCCCAGACTGACGCGGGCATAGAACGCGCATTCCGATTCGCTTCGCCTTCCAACAAGACCACGACGGGACCCTTGGAGAAGTTTGCGCAGATCGTTAAGAGCGCCGCGTATGCTCCGCTGCTCAATAATATCGCTTCGTCTATCGTCGGGTTGGACGTAGAAGACGCAAAAGCAAGGGTCGCCGTGAAGGTTTTTGCGGCTTCCGGGCGGCGCTTAACTTATGTTTTCGTTCTGTCTAGACAGAGCGCGGGAGAATTCGCCGACTGTTGGATGACTGATGCCGTATTGCCGATAGAAGAAGGTGAAGATTCCCCGGGCCAGGGCCTCACGATTTGAAGTTGACCCGCCATACTCGCGTGGCGATATGGGGCGGGATGCCAGATTTAGCTCGTTCGACCAAGGTCTACCAACTCCCGTTTCTGACGCGCAGCCTGATTTGGCTTGGCTCGATCCTGGTGAATTTGTTATGCACGACCTTGCGTTTCAAGATCGTCGATGATGCGGACTTTCTCAGGGGACGGTGCCCGGGACCGGTAGTGATTTTAATTTGGCATAATCGCATCCTGGCTATGCCGGTAGTCTTTCGCCGGTATTACCCAAAGCGGAAAGGTTTGTTCGTGCTTACAAGTGCAAGCCGGGATGGTGCCTATCTGTCCGAATTCGTGCGCTGTTTCGGCATGCGGGCTGTCCGCGGATCGACTTCCCGGGGTGGCGCTGCCGCACTCCTCGATCTCGTCCGAAATCTGGAAACTGGATTCGATCTTTGCATTACACCGGACGGACCGAGAGGTCCCAGGTATAGCCTCGGGCCCGGCGCCATCCTGCTTTCAAAGAAGTGCCGGGTGCCCATCATGCCGCTCCTGATAGAGTATTCCGCATATTGGCGCTTTAATTCATGGGACGGCTTCGCCGTCCCAAGGCCCTTCTCCCGGGTGACCGTGACCACTCTGCCACTAATCGAAATCGGGCCCACGGAATCGGAAATAGAATTTGAAAAAGAACGGAAGCGCGTTGAAATCGCGATGACCGAAAGGCTGTTGATGAGGTGAAAACGCCGAAAACGCCGAAAACGCCGAGAACGCCCGAGAACGCCCGAGAACGCCCGAGAGCGGGCGAACGGTTGAATGGCGAGTGCCAAATAATTAACGGCTAAGAATAACAGCTCTGTGCTTTTCCTTTGGCATTGCCGTTCCCGTGCGTTCTCGGCGTTCTCGGCGTTTTCCACCGGCTCCCCCTTCCACTTTTCATCGAGCCATGATAGAACCCCGGCGATGCGTCTTTTAGTGACTGGCGGTTGCGGATTCATTGGAAGCAATTTTATCCGGTATGTGCTGGAGCACTACCAGCCCGAGATGATCACAAATGTAGACGCACTGACTTACGCCGGTTCCCTGGCCTCGACCGCCGATTTGTCGCCCGAGTTCGGGGATCGCTACGAATTCCTGCGCGCAGATATCGCGGACTCAGAAGCGATTGACGATGCCTTATCTGAGCACAGTTATTTTGCAGTCGTTAACTTTGCCGCCGAGAGTCACGTTGATCGCAGCATCACGTCTCCTGAGAACTTCATACACACCAACATCGTTGGAGCGAGTAACCTCTTGGATGCCGCCCGACGCCATGGGGTCAAGAGGTTTGTCCAGATTTCCACCGACGAAGTCTATGGCTCTGCCGACGAAACCGGTGGCTTCACGGAGCGAAGCCCGTTAAACCCAAGTTCGCCTTATTCGGCGAGCAAGGCGGCTGCTGACCTGCTGGTCCTGGCGGCGCACAAAACATTTGGCCAGGATGTCGTCGTCACTCGCTGCTCAAATAACTATGGACCATATCAATTCCCGGAAAAACTGATTCCTCTTATGATCTTGCAAGCGCTCGCTGACCGGCCGCTCCCGGTCTATGGAGACGGATTGAATGTCCGAGACTGGATCCACGTCGAGGACCATTGTGCGGCCGTATTTGACGTCCTGATGCAAGGCCGGGCGGGCGAAATCTATAACGTTGGTGCGAATAGTGAACGGAGAAACCTGGACTTGGTTCGATCGATTTTGTCCCATTTGGGAAAAAGCGAGGAACTGATCCAGTTTGTTCCCGACAGACCGGGCCACGATCGCAGGTATGCAGTCGACTCAAACAAACTCCGGACAGAGATCGGCTGGAAGCCGCTGCATGATTTCGAACAGGGTCTCGCGGAGACTATTGAATGGTATCGCCAGAATGAGTCCTGGTGGCGAGAGGTCCAGCGTCCCGAATGAAGCAAAGAATTGCAATTCTTGGCAAAAACGGGCGACTTGGCGCCGCCCTTTGCCGAGACCTCGCCGATAAATACGAGATCCTGGCGCTAGGACGAGCGGAGTTGGACCTGACAAGGCCGATTCGTGAACAGTTGCAGTGTGTCGAGTTCGATCTGCTGATCAATGCCGCAGCTGCAACAAACGTTGACTGGTGTGAGCGGCACCTGTCCGAGGCGAGCCGCATCAATGCTCGCTCGGTGTCCGAACTCGGCTCCCTTTGTGTCGAAAGGGGTGTTCGCTGTCTGCACGTAAGCACGGATTACGTCTTCGACGGCTCGGCGACCCGCCCCTATCACGAGGAAGACCGAGCCATGCCGATCAGTGTTTATGGGAAAACGAAGCTGCTCGGTGAAGAACTTTTGCTGCGGACATGTGCCGATCACCTCGCAATTCGAGTCTCCTGGGTGTTCGGGCCGGATAAGTCCGGCTTCGTTGATATGTTGCTTGATCGAGCTATGAACGAAGAATCAGTCGTAGCCATTGATGATAAATTCGCCGCGCCGACCTATACCGTAGATTTCGCCCAATGGATTCGGCCACTTTTGTTTGACCTGCCCGTGGGTGGCATTCTTCATCTGTGCAATTCCGGGGGATGCAGCTGGCGCGAGTACGCCCAATGCGCAGTCGAAGCAGCCCGCCAGGAAAAAGTCCGGCTTAAAGCCCGTGAAGTCCATCCAATCAGCCTCGGTTCCATGGAGACTTTTGTTGCCCGTCGCCCGGCTTACACGGTGTTGGCCACCGATAAATTTTCGAAAATCACCGGTTTGTTTCCTCGCCCTTGGCAAGACGCCGTCACAGAGTTCGTTCAGAAGAAATATTCGAGGGCGTAATGGTTATAAGAAAGTTTCGCTCTGAGAGGGGGTCTTGTCTTGCCGGCTGCCTGATCTTTGCCATCGTCATAGCGCTTATCGTCGGAGCGGTCCTTTGGGGAGCCTACTCGACATATCAGGGTATTTATCAGATGACCTCTCCGCAGCCTTACTCGTTTGAACCGATCCCTTCTGTCGCGGACCAGAACGCGGCGCGCTTGAAATGGCGCACCCTGCTCGATGCCTTGCAGAGAGGCGAGGAGGCAGAATTCAGGTTTTCTGCCGACGATTTAAACGCCTGGTTCTTTGCCGATGGGAAAAACGCCGATCTCATTCCGCATCTTCGGTTTCGAACTACCGAAGATTGGATTGTGGCCGAAGTGAGCGTTCCATTGCGTTTCATGGCAGAGATCCCGATGCTGCCCTCATTGCGAGACCGGTTCTTTGACGGCAAAATTGCTGTCCGGCTGGCTGTTGAGCAGGCAGAGTTGAAGATAAAGGGGCTGGATGTCGAGGGAAACGGCCACAGGCTCCCGTGGTTGTTCACAGGACAAGGATACCGCAATACAGTGCAGCAAACTCTCGAACAAGCGGTTCGCACCCGCTTACCGGAAGGGGACGCCTTCCTTTCGCGCCTCGAGTCCATCCAGGTCGAGAACGGCCAGATCATCGTTCGGCTCCGAGCTGGGAAGTAGGGGGAAACGCCGAGAACGTCGAAAACGCCCGAGAACGCCGAGAAGGGCAAATGCAAAAGAAGAAACACCGAACTATTTCTTCTTAGGCGTTAATTATTTGGCGCTTGCCATCCAGTCATTCGCGCGCGTTCTCGGCGTTCTCGGCGTTTCCCCTCTACCGGACCTGCACAGCCGAAAAACGGCGCTCCGGCTTCGCTATCGCCTCCTGCGCATCGATCAAACGAATTTCCCGGGCACCCGAGCCGACGGTCGCTTCAAGTACGCCAAACACGGCGGCGGTAGTCACTTCCAATGCTTCCTGGATCGATCTGGATCTAAGCCAATGCGCGAAGAACAGGGCTGCGGCCATGTCTCCCGCGCCGTTGACCTCTAATGGCAATCGCGGCGTCTCGACCAAATACGCCCGGTTTTGTTCCACCGCCAAAATCTCGATCAGATCGCGGTCAGCGTCGGTACGCCGTAGACTTGTCACCAGCGTTACTCTGGGACCCATGGCCATGACAATATCGGTCGCCGCGAGTGCTGATTCGAGATCGGTGACGCGACGATTGGCCAGGTATTCGAGTTCGAACTGGTTCGGCGTAACGATCGTGGCTGCAGGCAGAGCCTGGCCGCGCATGAATTCCGGGATGCCGGGGCGGACAAAGAATCCTCGGCCCACATCACCCATAACAGGATCGCAGCAATATATGGCCTCAGGATTGGCCCTCTTCACCCGTCTAAAGGCGTCCAGAATGACTTCGCCTAACGAGACGTCCCCCATGTAGCCGCTTAATACACCGGTGCATTCGGGCAGTACTCCGCGCTCTTCGATGCCTCGGATCACTTCGGCTACACCTTCGACGGGCAGCACCATTCCCCGCCAGGATGCGTATCCGGTATGATTCGAGAAATGCACGGTATTCACCGGCCAGACCTCGACTCCGATCCGCTGCAGCGGAAAGACTGCGGCGCTGTTTCCAACGTGCCCGTACGCAACGCTGGACTGAATCGACAGAATCGTAAGCGACATGAGCCTTAAAGTAAGCGAAGCCTCCTGGCTTTGCCTGAATACAAGTAGCCTCCCTGCTTTGCCCGAAGACAAGTAGGCTCTGATCCCCTCCTCATTTACAAATGACAAAAATTGACAATTGTCATCAGGCCGCCGACCGTAGGTTCCGTGAGCACAAAGCCTATCCAATCAACGATCCCGGCCCGTACGCTTGGTACCGGCGGACCGACCGTGTCCGCCGTTGGTCTCGGGTGCATGGGAATATCCGATTTTTATGGACCGGCCGACGAATCCGAAAGCGTGGCCACTATCCATGCCGCCCTGGACGCGGGAATTAATATCCTGGATACCGGTGACTTTTACGGCATGGGCCATAACGAACTGCTGTTATCGCGCGCCCTTAAAGAGCGCCGAAAAGAAGCGTTCGTCTGTGTCAAATTCGGTGCGCTGCGAACCCCGGACGGTTCTTTTCTTGGGCTCGACCTGCGTCCGGCTGCGGTCAAAAACTTTCTCGCCTATTCGCTCAAGCGTCTTGGAACGGATTACATCGACCTCTATCAACCTTGTCGGATCGATCGCAGCGTTCCAATTGAAGAAACGATCGGCGCCATGGTTGAGCTAAAGGAGCGCGGCTATATCCGTTTTCTTGGCATTTCGGAAGCTGGCCCGGAAATGATTCGCCGTGCTCATGCCGTTCATCCCATCTCCGCTCTGCAGATAGAGTATGCAGTTGTGACTCGTTCGATCGAAGAGGCAATTCTGCCCGTTACCCGGGAGCTCGGGATCAGCATCACTGCTTACGGCGTGTTCTCGCGCGGTTTACTGAGCACGACGACAAAAGTTCCCGATCCATCCAAAGGTGATTATCGCGCCTTTTATCCCAGGTTTCAGCCAGAGAACTTTCAAGAGAATCTTCGCTTGATCGACAATCTTCGTTCGATTGCAGCGCGCAAAGGATGCACTCTCGCTCAACTGGCATTGGCCTGGGTTTTGGCGCAGGGGAATGATATTATCCCTTTGGTTGGCGCTAGAAAAACCGAACGGTTGGCCGAAGCGTTGGGCGCCGTGCCGGTTTTGCTTAGGGCCGATGATTTGGCGGAAATTGACCGCATTGTCCCGCGCGGTGCGGCGGCGGGCGAAAGATATCCGTTAGAACAAATGGCGATGTTGGACAGTGAACGCTCTTCTCGGTAGCAGCTGAGCGAATGGCTGCTGGCGAAGAGAGCCGGGAACGGATCCTTGAGGCGGCGGAAGAACTGCTCCGCCGGTTCGGTCCGGAGAAATTTCGAATCGTTGACGTCGCTCAGGCATTGGGCATGAGCCACGGCAACATCTATCGCTACTTTTCTGACAAGGAAGCAATTCTGGACAAGATCGCTCAACGCTGGCTCGCCAAAATCACGGGACCATTGCAGGAAATCGTCTCCGGGCGCACTGCCACCGCGGCTACCCGGCTGGAGGAGTGGGTCCTTGCCTTGATGCGGCTTAAACGCCGGAAGGCAACTGCCGACCCGGAATTGTTTCGCACCTATCAGGCTATCGCGGAAGCCTCGCGCGACGTCGTGGCGGAACATATCCGCCATCTTATCGCTCAACTCGCTGAGATCATCCGGAACGGTACCGAAGCAGGCGAATGGAATGTGCGGAGCCCGACCAAGGCGGCCGAAGCCATTCTCAACGCCACCACCTTTTTTCATCACCCCGCGTTTGTTTCGCGTCCCGGCCCGCAACCAACCGAGGCCAACGCGCTAGACACTCTGAAATTGCTCATTGCCGGATTAAAGTCGGGAGTAGTTTGAGAAACGCCCGAGGCGTTTTCACCGCCTCTTTCCGCTTGGATTCTAACTCGCGATGATTTACCAACAAGCATCTCCATGGTCCAATCGCTGAACGGCAAAATCGCCATTGTGACTGGAGCGAGCTCCGGCATCGGACGCGCCGTCGCCTACGAGCTTGCCGGTCAGGGCGTTAAGCTGGTCTTGACCGCTCGCTCCGGAGATCGGCTTGCCAGGCTTGCGCAGGAGCTTAGTTCGGAATCGGTCGTTGTCCCGGCGGACATGACCAGTCCAAAAGACATCCGCACGATTGTGGAGCGCGCCATCGATAGATTCGGCCGAATCGATATCCTTCTGGCCAACGCCGGAATCTACATATCCGGCGACGTCGTTGATGGCGAACCGGACGCCTGGGACCAGTTAATCAGCACTAATGTCACTGGTGTGTTCCGCCTTGTCCACGCCGTGTTACCCTATCTGTTAGCGCAAAAGAGTGGCGACATTCTCGTGACAAGCTCTATCTCGGGCCACCAAGCCATCCATTGGGAGCCGGTCTATAGCGCTTCCAAGCACGCGGTACAATCATTCGTTCACGGTCTGCGCCGCCAATTGCTGACCACCGGTGTCCGCGTCGGAGCCGTTGCTCCCGGCATGGTCCTGAACGAACTCTGGGGGATAACCGACCCCGCGAAAATCGAGCAGAAAGTTAGCCGCGGCGCAGGACTTCGTTCTGAAGACGTGGCTGAAGCCATTCTCTTCATGTTGACCCGTCCGCAAAACGTGACGATTCGCGACCTGGTCATGCTCCCGCGAGCCCAGGACTTGTGACTTTGGCCAGAGTCCCTTCCGCGTTACAGTGATCCGGAATATCACAAAGGCCCTTTGCGGGGCACCCGCAAAAACTTCACAAATCGGGTTGCGCGTTTGCGAAACAGAGGCAGTTTTAGTTTCCCAACGAAATCGCGGGGTGGAGCAGTCTGGTAGCTCGTCAGGCTCATAACCTGAAGGTCGCAGGTTCAAATCCTGCCCCCGCAACCAAATTCGATCCGATTTTGGGCGGGGAGCTTCCTATTCGTAAGGCTCTGATTTTATGGGTCTTAAGTTCGAAGTAGCGCCGGATCTATAAGCAGAATCTCGGGATTTCGTTCAATGAAAACCACGCTAGAAAAAACGACTATGCTCAACTACAGCGAAGTATTTTGGGCGATTTTTAGCTAATTATTAGCTAATGACCTAGCTAATTTGTGACTAATTTCAGGGAGCTAGCGAGAGTCCAGAGACTCTTCACTCGAATACCAAGGGGGGGTCTCGTCCCGATCAAGTCACCGTTTTCCGGGCCAAATCATCAAAAAGTTCCACTCAAGTTAGCAGGCAAATTTCGAGATGCCCTTTGGTGACGTTCCAACCCAGACCCAGTTGGCGACGGCGCCGCCAACGCCTAACGGTTTGTTGTTTGTTCCTCCTGTTGTTTTTGCCGACTTCGTGTCAGCCAGCCTAAGCCACGTAAGCGGTCATAAAAAACCGAAACGTCCTGGCCGGCTTTTGCCATTTCTTTGGCCAGGGCCTCAACTAAAGCCGGAGCAATTGCCGGCATTGACGCGCCATCATATCGGGGAAGCGGGCTCGAAATTCTTCAAAAGTTTCTTCGGCGCTTTGGTCAGCCAGCTTTTCGGCAAAACGGTTTCCGCAGTCGAAATGGAGATAAACTGAGCCAAAGAGACATGTTCTTCCTTAACAGACGTAAAAACCTTGTGAATCACGTACTCGCGCACATGGAGCGATCCTGTTGTACATCCGGTCTACCTCTTGGCAGGGCGCTACGTTCGATGCTAACTAGCCGATTGGTGACAAGAAGGGGTCAGCCCTTAGGAGGTTTCCCATGGTAGATCTAAAAGCGGCAATTTCAGGGGCTGCTGATAGACTCTGTCGCATGTGCTGAACGCGACCAAGAAACCATGGCACACGTTTGGATATGAGCGCTCTTTAAGCGCGCGAGGAATCGCTCCCATTGATTGCGATCGGTCTGCAGCTGGTTTATGTATCCAATTTCGGCGAAATACTCGGCTGCGGGATCGAGGCCGAAGCGCAGCAACGAGATGCCGGCGAATTCTCTGCGCCCCAAAATGCAGTTTGCAATCAAACGGTCGATTACTTTGCTGGCCGGCGTGCTTATCGAACTAGGTGTAATAGCACTTTGCCCGTCTTGTTGCCGGAAGTCGCTTGGAGTGAAGTTGTCGCCCAGGCTGACGATTGCGAGGCAATATGCTGCGGGAATCAGCTGTTCGTTTGATACAATGCTCGTCGCGTCTCCAGTTGTTGGGTTGAGCCGCTTAAGATAATCCAGGAATACCTCCGGGATTTGGTCCGGCATGGTTGCCAGATCGCCGCCCGCGTCTACCCGGCTGATTGCGCTTCCAACCAACAGCGTCGCTAGAAGCGGTGTCACGCTCGTGCTTTGACCGCCAGACTCGAGGAGCGCGAGCACACGCTCGCCTAACTGCACTTGTTGGCGCTCGGAGAAGACCTTTTCCAGTTTCCTGCGCCGGAGATACTCGAAAATGAAGGGAATCAGCCGTTCCCCGGTAAGGTTCCGGGCGCAGGCTGGTTCGGTCGACAGCCTTGAGATCTGGGTCACGGCGAGACGTAATTACCAGCGCGTTGACCGGCCAACCTTGATCATAGAGCGTCTCGATATGACGCTGGGTTGGCGGTTCACGTTCCGACAACGCGTCCACGACAATCATAATGCGCTGTTTGCCGAGCAGTCCTCGCAACAAGTCGTCAGGTAGTTCGTCTTCACCCAGCATGCCCCGGAGATTTCGCGCTAAGGATTCAAACAGGTTAGAGGTTTCCTCAACAATGAAGACGGGCAGCATCTGGTGCGCCATTAGACGTTCCTCGCCCTGAGTAGCCATCGCCCAACGGGACAACGCGCAGGCAAGCGTGGACGTAAAGGATTAACGGACGATCAAAGAAGTGTTGAACAGAATTACAAGAAACACAAAAATTTAAAGGCTTTTGAAAAAGTGCAGGATTTTTGAGGGATGACATGTAATACTCGCAGAACTTCCCATGAACTGAAAACGACATCCAGTGCGTCGAAGAGCGTGCTGAAGTCATTCCGGGCGACGTCGACGTTGCAGGTGATCAGCTAAAGAATAGTATAGACTGTAGCTGGCTGGAGTCGGGTCTGTGATTGAGCTCTCAACATATAGCCTCGAGCTCGTGCGGAATGATAAAGTGCTTAACCTTTATCGCGCCAGGAGCGAGTACGATGGCTCTCAGATTCTGGTGCTTTCACCCGCGGTAGAGTATCCCGCGCCGGAAGTTCTCAAACAGCTAGAGCACGAATATTCTCTCAGAGAAGAGCTGGATCCCGCTTGGGCCGTTCGGCCGATTGGAATTACTCATCACAGGGACCGTACCGTACTCGTCTTAGAGGATCCGGGCGGTGTTCCTCTCGA